>JAHDBH010000033.1 GCA_020630495.1 Saprospiraceae bacterium | reverse complement strand
CCAATCGGCGAGCCTGGCGGCATCTCGTATCTCGGTGAGGGCGTATAGTCTGTGGGCTGCGTGAGGAAGAGCTCGACCTCGCGCCATATAGGGATGGTGTAGGGACTCCGGTCTTGTCGACGCAGCCTGGAGATGTAGCGCTGTGTACCGAGTCTCACTAGGACGATGGAGAGTACGGAGTCATGTGTCCGTGGATCTCGTGCCACTCTGATGAGCTGCTTCACGTAGCGATATTGGCCCAGGTCGTACAGCCTCTGCTCATAGGGGCTCCAGTCTCTATCATAAGGTTGATTCTGTATATAATCGAGCAGTTCCGCTACATCAAAATCGTGTCTATACACTTCGCTTTGCATCTGTAAGCGATTGAGCCGCTCAGGATGTAGCACCAGGCCGTAGACATGATCTATCTGTGCTCCTGCATAGGCGTAGACATCCATGATAGGCCCAGTGGCACCCTGTACTATTTCGCGACCGCCACTGTATCCCTGCGGCTGTGGAATGATGCTCGCTATGATCGTATCAGGAATAGTCAGGCGACTGATCTCCAGTCCTTGCAGTAGGATCTGGATCGCCTCCCTCTGCTTATCTTGATGGATGGGCGCGATCTTTCCCTCACCTGCATCACTATAATCGTATGTATATCCAGCGATCATTTTTGCTACGGCTTCTTCTTGATAGCGAGTCATGTAGTAGATAGGCACGAATACATTTTGCAAGTAGGACTGTGGACCTTCAGGGTCTATATGACCAGCATCAAGCTCGCGCATGGCAATAGACCTCACCTTGCGCAATCTGTGCAGCTCTTCCATCAAGTCAGCACCATTGTCCCAGAGATGGGCATCAGGATGAGCCCCTGCGGGATCGCGCGCATCGCGATCGCTGATAAATGGTATGCCACTTTCATCTATATCTTGTAGCGCCGCAGCCAGTACCTCAGGCTGCTCAGCGTCTGACGCATGGGTATACCCATACTTGATGGCAAGTTTGTCCCAGTCACCTATACCTACGGCATATACTCCAGAGTCCAGCTGTATGGAGCCATCGGCATACTCCCATACATAGGGATGTGGGTAGTCCATCACGCTAGAGCGATCTGCTGTGCTGGCGGCGAAGTTGTGCAGTAAGCCCAGCGTGTGTCCTACCTCGTGAGCACTCAGCTGTCGCAGTCTTGCGAGCGCCATACGTACCAGTGGATCTGTGCTCGAGCTATCTGAGTCAAAGGCGGCTCTCAGTCCCTGGGCGATCAGAAAATCCTGTCGCACTCGTAGCGATCCTAGCGAGACATGACCTTTGATGATCTCTCCCGTGCGCGGATCTATGACGCTGCCGCCATAGCTCCATCCGCGTGTGCTGCGGTGCACCCACTGGATGATATTGTAGCGTACATCGAGCGGGTGCGCACCCTCGGGCAACATCTCGACCCGGAAGGCATCCTTATATCCTGCCGCCTCAAAGGCTTCATTCCACCACGCCGCACCTTCGAGCAGGGCAGATCTGATGGGCTCTGGACATCCAGGATCGAGGTAGTATATGATCGGTTCTACGGGTTCACTTGTGCTCGCATTAGGATTTTTGGGCGACAGCCTGTGCCTCCTGATATACCGCTGCTCCAGACTTTGATCTATAGGCTGTGCGTAGTCGCTGTACTGGATATTCATATAGCCGGAGCGTATATGATAAGGACGCATCTGGTAACCATCATCTGGTAATCGGATGAGGCTGTGGTGCTGCCTTACGGCAAATGATCTACTATCTGGACTCACGCTCCGCAGCCAATCGCCCTTAGCCTCTCCAGTGAATGTCAGCAGCGCCTCCAGCTCTACATTATCTGGAAAGGCATGGCACTGCTCAGCAAGGACAGCTGATTTTTTACTATCCAGTTTGAATTGACCTTGCTTGCGAGCAGCTACACGCGATACGGTCCCATGGGCATCGCTGACCACTAGGCTGGTAATATCGATGATCAGTCCATCGCTCTCGTCCATGATGGGAAATGATCCCACCACACTCTCTGCAAATGCTTCCTGGACCGAGTTGGCCTCCGCAGGATTGTCACTGACGGCGCGATAGCGTGTATTCTTTTGCATGAGCATCACGCGAGGGCCTGTCCGCTTCCAATAGACCAATTTCACTCCGCCCAGCTGCCCGCGGTCCAGACCTATGTCATTGGATCCCAGACCAGACGTGAGGCCAGAATTATACAGCAATTCCTGATCAAGATCAGTGATCTTAATCAGTACCTTACCTGATTTTTCGCTGTAGTAAACGGGCAAAAATCCTTCTTGGACAGTATAGTCCTCAAGTTGAAAATTATTCTGGGACTTCTGAGCGTGGAGGAGTGTGCTGAGAAATAATGTCAGTAAGCAGCTGAGGTGAATGGATCTTGTCATGCGATAAATATAGGATTTGTCGGCTATGACTGTTGACATACCATCGTATCTTAAGAGATAATTGATACTTTCTTTGGCCCACTTGGCTATTCATAAGGGAGTCAATTAGAACATGACTTTACTTGCCCGAGCAGAGATCAGGGCAAGGTTAAAGACAAGCATTGTAGCTTACTTTTCTGTCAGGTATACGAAGTGCTACCAACAACGGAACCGACTGCTTATCTATATATTTCAGATAGAGAGATACAAGTCGCGAAGCACTTTGCCGAGAGTATGTACGAGGTCAACCACCCTGTAGACAGATGTAAATGTGCTCGGAAAAATAGAATTATAATCACCTTGATATACCGATACTCGTAGTCATGACTTAGGCATATCTCACAACCCGGAAGAGTCAGTCAGATTTTTTAATAAGCATATGCGTTGGGATCAAGGAGGCGTGACGCAAAATTTGTACTCCTCCAGACGCTCACCAGATTTTAGCTCAAAAAACATCCGATAACAGCGCTCGCGATTTCTACGGACGTTCCCATCAAAGAAACTTGTTCTGTCTGGGCTCAATTCAAACCTTCTATCTGGTTTGATAACTACTATTGACTCAATTTGACTGCGGATGTTGGGGCCGAGAAGATTGTAGACTGTGGTAAATGACACATACACATTGACAGCGATATTAGAGTAATCTTCATATTGTGCACTACCATTACTGATAGGGTCTCTAGGTAGGCTATCTCGAAGAGAAATACCGAGCTCAGGAGCTTCTTCATCAACACAAGATAGCGTCATTAAAAATAAAAATAAGAGTGGAAGTTTCTTCATCCTCTAAAATTTAAGAGTTGTGCCAATGACCAGGTTCCTTGTCTCGTAGCCAAGTATAGGCTCTACAGTGACCCCGCTAAATGGCTCCTTGATCTCAAAATCTGGCTTGACTGGCGTATTTTTCTTGCGCCTTGATAGGTAATAGATAAGCGCGCCACTGGCTACAGTAGTAAATACGGTGGTTGCCACTCTAATATTATTGTGCTGCGCTTTACGTTCTTCAAATTCTGCGACCGCACGATCAAAAGCCTCTCGTGTTGCTACGACAGCCGCTTGAGATAGTGCCAGATTTTCATGTTGATCCTTGGCGAGGAGTGCTGCATTATAAGATTCCTCCCACATGCTATCGTGACTATAGCCACTATAGGCCACAGCACCTATGAGGAGCCCAAAGCCAACTCCCTGCATACTAGTGGAGACTTTGTAAATCATTCTATCATTGGATAACTCAGAATAATTCTTGTATGATTCTTCAAAAGTTATAAGTGCTTTCCCAAGTACAAGAGTGCTATCTTGTATAATGGTGAGTGTGTCCCGTACAGTCTTAAATTTGGGAGCCCAATATTCTATAATTGTTTTGCCCGCTGGTAGACGCAGAGATGCTACCTCGTCTGAGTCATATATGACTCCAGCAATACGCACTTGGGTAGATGATGGAAATAGTTTTAATGACAAGGTGCCTTCTTGAGCACTAGCAGAAGCAAAGCCCACTAAGATCAAGACTATGCCTATAGTCCAAGGTCGGAGATTGTCACGCTTGTGATGGTGCTTCATGTATTGACGATTTATACGCGAGTCAAAGCTATAGTCACTATCCATTTTGAAGTTAACTATGCCTATTACATCAGCATAAACTTACGCATATGAACACTAATAGTTTTGATATCAGCTTCAGGGCAGCGCATATTAATGCCGAAATCTAAAAAAGGACAATGATATTACCGCTTACTAATCTTATTCCCAGATATATGCCGCTGCGCGGCGGAGCGATGTCGAGGATCGCGATCGCGATCTAGGCTTTTGTGCTTGGTCTTGCGACCCTGCACGCGCTCGCGCCACATGCGCCAGCTGCTGCGCTTCATCTGAGAGCGCATGAGTCGGATGACCTCCGCTTCGCTCAGGCCAAACTGCACTGTGATGGCACCAAATGGCGTGCGATCCTCCCAGGCCATCTCTATGATGCGATTTACATCGCGATCGGTCAGTTCGTACTTTTCCCAGATGTCTTTCATGCAGAGAGATAACCCTGTGGCGCAGATGGTGTTCATCCTTCACAGAGAGTCAGTAATGAGCAGTGATGTAATTTTCATATAGATGCAAGGATATTCACTCGATAGTAGAATAGTGAGACAGCCGTATTGATGGCCATCTCAGCTTACCTGTACTATCCTGTGATCACACGGGGAGAATATCAGCGATCTTGAAGCCATGAAGAATACACTGCCACATCGCTACAGAGTCCTCAAGATCTTCTTATTACTTGCGATCATGGTAATCAGCCTATTCGTGAAGGCTCAATCGCCCGAGCGAGTGTATCTTGTAGACTTTGGACCTGCTGATGGTGTGAATGGGCGAGCTACCACAGAGCTAGATCAGGACGGTCGTAAATGGAATAATCAGATCGCGCCTGCGGCCACCGCCTCCACTCCACTAGTGACTACAGAGGACGATGCAAGCGCCGTGGTCCTCACGGTAGTCTCTGCTTTCAGGACCAATGGTATCAATCATGGAGGACTACTCGCGCCTGACCCAGACTTGCTCGATGACTTTGCCATTGCCACAGTGACTGAGGACTACTTCTTCACAGATGCCTCAGCATCGCTAGAGATATCGGGACTCGATCCGAGTCGGCTGTATAGTTGTAGGATTTTTGCTACTCGGGACAACCCTGAGACGCGTATCACCCGCTATGATCTCACGGGTATCGGTTCCTCGACATATACCTTGCAGACCAGTGGCACGGACATAGGTGCGGATGGCTATGACGGCAACAATGATAACATACTCAGCACAGCTCCTCAGTATCCCAGCGCAGCTGGCACCCTGAGTATAGGCGTCAGTCGCGAGGCAGGCAGCTTTGCCTACATCGGCGGCCTTGCGCTGGAGGAATATCTGGATGACGCCGTAGTAACGGTTGATAGTATACGTATCTCTGGCCCTGATATCACAGAGAATGGTGCCACGAGTCAGCTCATCCTGGAAGTATTCCCTGATAGCGCCGCGGTACAGGATGTGGAGTGGACTGTCGTCCAAAAGAGTACTGCCAATATCACACCCACGGGAGAGCTGATACCCTACATGGACGGCCTCGTCACAGTGATAGCTCGTAGCCTAGATCCTGGATCTGACGCCACCGCCGAGGTAGATATCATGATCAGCGATCAACTCACGAGACAGTTTCTCGTAGATCTAGGTCCTGATGATGGAAATGATGGTAATGCTACTATAAGCCCGGATCCATCTGGCAATCACTGGAATAATCTGACATCTCCCTTCGCCTCCAGCCCCGTTGTAGATCTGGTGGACATGGAGGGAAACGCACTCGACATGAGCATCGCTGTGACCAAGAGTATGTCAGATGATGGCATACGCGATGGTGGTCTGCTAGATCCTACCGTGGAAAGACTAGGTGATCTCGCAGTGTCTACCGCGACACAAGACTACTTCAGATCGAGTAACAATGGAATCATCACTATCACCGGTGCAGATCCCAGCCGAGGCTACAGATTCCACTGCCTCAGCAGCAGAGCTAGTGACGAGCGAGTGAGTACACGCTTTGCCTTTGTAGGTGCTGCTGGTGTATCAGGTAGTACGCTGAGCGGAGGTCCAGACGTGGGTACAGATGGATACGATGGTGTAGACGATGTCATCTATAGTTCTGAGCTCGTATTTCCCAGTGCAGACAGTATGCTGTCCGTAGAGATCATACCTGAGATAGGCTCATTTGGTTATCTCAATGCCTTCCGAGTGACGGAGCACGAGTCGCTGGAGCGATGCCAAGATAGAAATGAGGATATGATCGTGTGGATGGGCTCATCCGTGGCTCGAGGACAGGGAGCGCCAGATGATCAAGGCTACGCCTATCAGTATGACCAACTCCTCAAAGACAGAGCCGCTGCGGGCGAAGGCCCGAGCTATGAATATGTCAATGCCAGCGTAGGTGGGAACAATACGGAGCGCCTCCTTGCAAGATGGCGTAGGGATCTACCTGGTCTCTGTCCAGGATATGTGGTCTACGGACTTTCGCTGGGTAATGAGGGTATAGTCAATGGTGGCCAGGCGATCTTTGATCAGTTTCGCGACGGGCTCGAAGAGCTCGTACGACTGGCGAGAGAAGAAGACATACAGCCCATCATTGTCAACTGCTATCCCAGACAGGACTTTGATGCGACGGATTATCAATTTGTCAAAGACATGAATCTTCTCATCCACCAGTGGGACTTACCGAGTATCAATGTCCTGGGAGCTATAGACAACGGCACGGGCAACTGGGCAGCAGGCTACCAGGCAGATTTTGGTCATCCCAATCTCGCAGGTCATCTGGAATATAGCTACAGCATTCCTCCCTCTTTATTTGATGCGCTTGGTGCGGGGAAGCATTTGCCCGAAAGGGCCCAAAACCCCACCCACATCTCTATGAGCAATGACCTGCCAGAGGTGCTTACAGTACGGCTTGAGGCCACTATGCATGCATTCACACACAGATTTGATGTACGCACTGATGAGCCGGGTGTACTCAGCGAAATTATCCTCGCTACGGGTGATACATCTCGACTACTTATAGAGCCAGCTGGCTCGCTCATCTATGAGGTAGATGGCGTGCAGCACTTTGGTGATGGTCCCGACTTGACGGATGATGAGTGGCACAGCATCACTCTATCGCACTACTATGCCCAGGGTCGCAGCTACCTATATATAGATGGTAATCTAGTGGGCGACATAGCCGAAGAGATAGAACCCGTCGCTATAGAGATCAACGGTCGTCAGGCGCCAGCGCAGATGGATGTGCGCGAGTGGTTCCTATATAGAAGCGGCATGAATCAAGACGAGATAGATGCGCTAGAGCAAGGCGCCATGCTCAAGTCGAGTCTAGAAATATACGCGCCCCTAGATGGCCTGGAAGTATTGCCTGAGTCTCGCTTATACAATCGCGCTCAGAGTACTCAGACCGTACAGCGTCGTGTACTGGTAGCAACTCTTGATCTAGACAAAGGCGGTAGATATATCGTCAGTCCGCAGCCTGCTGGGGAGTGGCTGCAGTTACTCGATGAGTCTGGTGATGTGGCAAGTGATGTGGAAAGTCTTGATCTATATGATCTGCACCACCGCATGGCGCGCAGCACTGTAGGCGAGAGTAGGATATCCTGCGCAGCACTGCAGGCTGGCATCTATATGCTCCAGGTCAGCCTAGCGGATGGATCACAATTCTTCAAGAAAATCATCAAGCAGTAGCCCCTATATCTTACGCATGCGGAGACTCTCGGGCGTCACCTCGAGGTACTCATCATCGCGGATATACTCCATTGCTTCCTCCAGGGAGAACACGAGCTTCGGCGCTAGCTTGGCAGAATCATCAGATCCTGCTGCCCGCATATTGGTCAGTTTCTTGCCTTTGATGACATTGACTTCTAGGTCGTTGTCTCTGGTGTGCTCACCTATGACCTGACCTTTGTAGACTTTGTCTCCTGGATCTACAAAGAAGCGTCCTCGATCCTGCAGTCTATCCAGCGCAAAGGCAAGCGCCTGTCCCTCAAATCCTGAGACCAGTGACCCCTTGTTGCGACCTGGAATATCTCCCTTGTAGACATCATACTTGATGAATCTGTGTGTCATCACCGCTTGGCCTGCAGTAGCAGTGAGCATGGTATTTCTGAGGCCTATGAGTCCGCGTGATGGAATCTCAAATTCTAGATGCTGCACATCGCCCTTGGGCTCCATGACTTGTAGAAGTCCTTTGCGCTGCGTGACGAGCTCTATGGCTTTTCCGCTGTAAGTCTCTGGTACATCGATCACAAGGAGTTCTATCGGTTCGCTTCTGCGACCATCGATTTCTCGGTAGATAACTTGTGGCTTGCCTACCTGTAGTTCATATCCCTCGCGGCGCATCGTCTCTATGAGTACGGAGAGATGCAGCACACCACGACCGTAGACATTAAATTTATCTTCTGTATCAGTATCCTCTACACGGAGAGCAAGATTCTTCTCTGTCTCTTTGTAGAGGCGATCCCTGAGCTGACGAGATGTGACATACTTGCCTTCTTGCCCAAAGAATGGGCTCGTATTGATAGTGAAGAGCATACTCATGGTAGGCTCATCCACTTCGATGGTCGGCATCACGGACGGATTTTCCAGATCGCTGATGGTATCACCGATGTCAAATCCTTCTATGCCTACCAGTGCACATATGTCACCGCTGCGAGCTTTCTCTACACGCGCCTTTCCCAGTCCCTCAAATACATATAGTTCTTTAATCCGCACCTTGTGCTGCAAGCCATCTTTCTTGCTGAGCATATAGTCTTTGCCCACTTCTAGATCGCCGCGATAGATACGTCCTATCGCGATACGGCCCGTAAACTGTGAGTAATCCAGTGAAGTAATCTGCATCTGCGGCAGTCCTGCTTGGTAGGGCGCTTCTGGGATATGATCTACCACCGCTTGGAGTAGAGGTACGATGTCGCTCGTGCGCTTGTCATGATCATGGCTCATCCAGCCCTGCTTGGACGACCCAAATAGCGTCACAAAATCCAGTTGCTCCTCCGTTGCTTCCAAGTGAAACATCAAGTCAAATACATCGCTCTGCACTTCCTCCGGGCGACAGTTTTCTTTGTCGACTTTATTCACTACGAGGATGGGCTTGAGGCCAAGCTCGATGGCCTTTCCAAGTACAAATCTTGTCTGCGGCATAGGCCCCTCAAAGGCATCTACGAGCAGCAGTACACCGTCTGCCATCTTGAGCACGCGCTCCACCTCCCCACCAAAATCGGCGTGACCAGGCGTATCGATGATGTTGATCTTCACACCGTTAAACATCGCGGCGACATTCTTAGACGTGATCGTGATACCGCGTTCTCTCTCAAGGTCTTGGTTGTCGAGGATGAGCTCGCCAGTATCCTGGCGTGGATCGAGGACCTGACACTCGTGGATGATCTTATCTACGAGGGTAGTCTTACCATGATCTACGTGAGCGATGATGGCGATATTTCGGATGGATTGCATGCGTGTGTTCTAGGTGGATATGATTTTGGAGGTGCAAAGGTCGGCTTATGCGCTCATATAGACGTGTATCGATTCATTTTACTCGGAGGCTTGTGAGGTGATTGGATAGGGGGTTTGCTGACTTTCGTCAAAATGCGCCCTTTCTTATCCCTCAAAAAGGTTAATTTTAATAGACATCTACGATTTACTGCGACGATAGCTGTACTCTTACTGCCTTATCAATAACCCTAATAAGACATCATGAAAATTTTAAGTATTTTATTCTTGTGCGCATGCCCACTTTTTATACTCACTGCCCAGGTAGAGCATATTGCACTCAATCATAATGTGAGCTCTAGTGGCGGCCAAATTCAAGTCAAAGATGAAAACGGAGCGAATTTTGGCTCGCTAGAGCCAGACTTCACGGGCAGTGGCGGTTTCATGGCCGTCACAGACGGTAATGGTAGTCAGTTCTTCTTTGTAGAGGGTAATTTTATTGATAATCGAGGACGAGTGCGAATAAGCGGAAACTCCCTCACAGAATTTCGTGCGCATGAGACTGGAGATGATGCTGTACTACTTCCAGCAGATGCTGTTAATTCAACGGAGATAATGAATGAGGCTGGCGTGGGAAGTGATGCGATAGCGGCTTCCATAACACTCTCATCGTCTAATCAGACATTAGCTAGCAGAACCATTACTGCACCTTCAGACGGCTATGTGTTGGTGCTAGCATCGTCTGAGGTCATAATCGATAAGACTAGCTCTAACCTAGTCTTTGCAACTGGCGGTATTTCTACTAATGGTACATCCCTAGGATCAGCACAGGATAAGTCTGTAGGGGTTTCGGGCACTGCAGCAGATGCTGGATATTACTTTACGCATGGCAGTCAGGCTGTTTATTCTATTGACGCCGGTGAGGTGGCAACATACTACTATCTCATGAATGCCCAGACCGCAGGCGGGACTATCGATGTTTTTGAGCGCCATATTTCCGTTCTTTTTATACCTACCTCTTATGGCTCTGTGATTGAGGGGATCCAGTCAGAGGATGGTACATCTGCCTTGGCACCAGGCGGGGAGGTCAATGCAAAGGCCTACAGTGAGGAGGCTATGATCGCATCAGAGGAACGCGCCGCATCGATTCTAGCCAATCAAGAAAGAATACAGCAAGAATTAGATGCTATGAAAGCTGAGCTCGACAAGATAAAGAGCGAGGGTGATCCTAATCCAGAGCCGAAGTAGTCATCACTAGCTTACCTGCGCCTTGAGCTCACGGATGACTTCTGCGTCAGGTAATTCGTCTATTGACTTAGCCAGGGCCGAGTCTATCGCTCTGCGACTTGCGCTAGTGTGAATCCATGAGATGTCGATCGTCGATAGGCGATCGACATCTTTTATATGTAGTCCACCTCCAGCGATGAGATCCATGCTGGCTGGAAGCATCTGGCGCATATGGCACAGCTGATCCATGCCTGCGGCCACTGAGTCTTGACCGCCTGAGCTCAGTATACCATCTATGGGAAGTCTTGCAAGCTCTCGCGTAGCTGCCATGACGTCTGATGATACGTCTATAGCCCTGTGAAATATGATTTGACTCTTTGGTCCCAGCTCGGCACGTACCTCATGGATATAGCTGTCATCCACAGATCCGTCGGCTCTGAGCGCACCTATCACTACTCCTGTCGCTCCCAGATCCATGATTTTTTGCGCAGAGCAGATCATTATATTCTTCTCCTCAGCCGTGTAGCAGAAATCTCCTGCACGGCATCGCACGAGCACGTGCACAGGTATGCATAGCTCACGGATCACGGCCTGTACGAGATCAAGGGAAGGCGTGAGCCCACCACAGCTCAAGTCTGTACAGAGCTCTATGCGATCAGCACCGCTCTGCTCTGCTAGGATGGCAGATGGTAGCGAGGTGACGCATATTTCTAGTGGCATCCAGCGGTCTTCATAGGATCAAATATAGCTCATGCCACAGGTGTCCATCACATTTTGTCAGTGACAAACTGCTTGAGTGATTACTTTCACCCAGCTAATATTCCATTGATTGCAAAAAACCGTACCTCTGATGAAAACTATCCTCATACTCATTGTAGCGCTGCTTGGAGCAGCGTCCGTCTCTGCTCAGGGTCAAGAACCTAATTTCGGGGACTTATTTCTCATGATGAATCAAGAAGCTGTCGCTAGCTCTGGCAAAGACTCCGACCGAGGAGGAATAGGTGGTGTGCGCCAGGGATCTGGAGGTGGTGGTGATCTAGAACTGGGGATTAATGTCGACTGGCCAGATCCAGGCAAGATGCTCGCCATTCCGAGTGAGATAGCATGGAAAAGTCTTCCTGATCAGCCCGCGTCTGTGTACGAGGTCATCATTACCCGAGCCTCTGATGAAGAAGAAATCTACCGTGCTGTGGTAGACGGTGAGAGAATTGTCCTGCCCCTAGACGTCTTACAGTTGTCGAGTTCTGATGCCTACATAGTGAAGGTTCTCAGTGCGGGAGAGGATCTCGGGTCTACTAGCAAGCCTGCTAGATTTTCTTTGGCGTCGCCGCTTCTTTATCAGCGTGCCATCAATACGGCGCGCACTGCACCAGAGTATGCTGATGCTAGTGCCGTAGAGAAAATCAGTATGGAGGCATTCGCTCTAGAGACTGCTGGTCTACATCATGAGGCGTACAAGCTTTATAGTACGGCTATGAGTTCAGTACAGGAACGCTTAGCATTAGAGCATCTCGCACGTCTCTTCAGAGAACGAGCTAAGATTAGTTGTCTGTGTCTCTAGTATAGCTCTTCTGAGCGATAAGCACATATAGCTCTAAGTCGATGCTTGGGGCAATTAAGTTTCATCCGCATAGACCTCCTGAGATAGGTCTGCCGTATCGGTCGATATCATCTCGAGTTACTGCATCATACATATATAAGTGACCATGCAAATCTCGCAGAGTCAATTAGCCTTATTATTTTTTAGATAATTGCTTAATTATCTCTGTATACTCTTTTTCGGATCGTATGGCATCAAATAGTGAGGATGACTCCAGGCGTTGTAGATCGTCAAATCCAGCAGAAATCGCCTTGCTCATCGCCGCAGAAAATCCTTTTATGTCACGCTTATGCGCGTCGATATTCTCGTGGTCTCGTGCGAGCCTACGGACGTAAGCGCCCGCCCGCAAGAAATGTAACTCCGATGACTCTGGATCAATCGACCTAGCATAGTAATCCAGTCTGCCCATCGCTAAGTCCTCGCGATCAGTGTACAAGAATAGTTCCGCTAGCGCGAGCTGTGCGCGATGAGTGGAGTCCAGCGCTATCGCTTGACGCAGCGACTCTTCTGCGAGAGTCGTATCAGTCTGCAGGAGCTGGAGCATGGCAATATCGTAGTGATTCCACGGATCTATATCGCCCATATTTATATTATTCTGAAGGCTCTCAATAGCTGCAGTGTAATCGTGCATAGCACGATGGACAAGACTCTTATTGATATACGCTAGGGACATGCTTGGATCGCATGCTAGAGCTTTATTTAAGTATCTTATGGCTTCATCATATTCTTGGAGACGGTAATGTAGATATCCTACATTATTGAGAAATAGGCACTTACTTGAGTCTATGGCTAGGTACTTGGTCAGTGGCAATATGGCTTGGCGAAAATCACCCTTGTCGTAGTGAATATGAAACTCATTTTCATAAGCCAAGGAGAAGTCAGGGAATTTATTTTGAAGTGCCTTAAAAGCTGTGATTGCTTTACCTTCTTGGCCGAGTGAGGTATGGCTATAGGCGATATTATTATAAGGTAGCGCCCATGTAGGACTGATAGCGATGGCGTCCTCATAGGCTGATATCGCTTTTGGGTGATTTCCCATTCTATCGTAGAGGAGACCCTGTTCATTGATGATATAGGGAGCTCGAGGATCGAGTGCCATCGCTTCTTCGAGTGGAGCGAGTAGAGTTGCATATGACTCGCTTGAGGCAGAGTCGCGATCCAGTGCTATCCTCCCAGCCACAGTATTAAAGTATAGGGTCTTAGCTCTGAGTTGAGCATAGATATAGTGCGTAGGGCCACAGAGATCTGCCGCATGGTTGAGATATTGAGCTATGCGATCATAGTGCTGTCCATCATCGCTCCACCTTCTATGGAGCTCAGCATCATCTAGTGATAGATAGAGATTGATAGCGAGCTGGGCGTGATCTTGTAGCGCTGCTATGAGATCTCCACGTGCTAGTGCAAGTCTGCTCGACTCCGCCTCAGCAGATTCTAACTGGGCCAATAGTTGCATCGCATAGAGCGCTTCTTCGTCCACATCAGTCGCTATCAACTGATTATGGTCCATAGCGTGATAAAATTCTTGCCATAGATCGCGATCAGCGGCGATCGGCTCTTCCTTCTTTGTGAAGTCAGCCTCCTCATGCTGATCAGATGATAGAGAAAGAGTAGCAATCAGGGCTTTGCGATCGCCTTGGACTACAGGAGTCTGTGAGCTAGAGAGTTGTTCTTCATCCATCATATCTTCGAGATGTCTGTGAATCTCTTTGAGATTGATAGCACCATCACGATTTTCATCAGCGTCCTGCTGTAGTCCGTGGATGAGGTGATAGCTGAAGAGGCCCCGACCATTTCCCCATTGTTCGCCTTCGTAGCTATACTCATCTGGCTGACAAGACATGATTTTAATTTCGTTGCTATACTGGGTGAGTAGGTGGGCGGCTGTGGCTTGACTACCGCGTACATGTGATCCCGCGAGATGTCCAGATCTACATGCATCAGTGATGATGATGACTTCTGCACCTTGCTGCACAGTGAGCTCCGTGATGATATCTCTGAGATCGTCCAGCCGTAGTGAGTTGATCTGATAGGTTTCGCTGGGTGTGTCGTAGAGTAGGAGGTGGCCGGCTTCTTTTTCGCTGCGAGTCTCTACATCGCCATGCCCCGAGAAATAGATGATACAGCGGTCTCCTTGTTTGCTCTCACGCAGCAGCCAGGCCAGTTCGCGACTCACATTTCCTCCTGTAGCCTGCTGATTGAGCAGCAGCTGTACTTCTAGCCGAGCAGAGTGAAGTGCCATGCCGCTAGACCCTGAGGATCGCTGCAAGTACAGGGCATATTCTCTGGCGTCTACATGCGCATATCTGAGATCTGGGATATCAGGATCGAGATAGTCAGATACTCCTATGACTACAGCACGAGTCATGGGCTCGGTCGAGGGTCTGATCACTTGTATAGCCCTTCTACTGTGTTGGGCGCTGACATCTGTGACGCCTAGGCTGAGGACTAGAACGATTAAAGTGTGACGAAATATGGAACGTGTATGCAAGATCTGATCTTATTAGTAGCAGGCTATGTGAAGATATCAGTAATTTATATGATAATTTTCAAAGTACGCTCTATTGCTGACTAGCTTGTAATCTTACCCCCATGAAGCTCAGACATCGTAGGATCTTGAGATATCGACCGATGGGAAGTCTCAGCGTGATCGCGATCGTCCTGAGATTTCCTCGACTGTACTGTCTTATCTGCTGTGTCCTAGGACTGAGCTTGGCTTCGCACAGTACGCTTGGAGCTACGCACCGAGCTTTGATCATCGGTATTGCTCAGTATCCAGAATCCAGTGGATGGCAAGCGCTCTCCAGTGATATCGATATAGAGCATATCAGCTTTGCCTTGATGGAGCGCGGTTTTCTCCAGGATGACATCTATGTGCTTGCAGATGCAGAGGCTACGAGAATAGGCATTATCAGTGCACTGGAGCGTCTCACAGCATCTGCAGAATATGGCGATGTTATCTATATCCACTACTCAGGGCATGGTCAGCAGGTTCTGGATCAGGATATGGACGAGATGGATGGTCTTGACGAGGCGATTGTCCCTATTAATTCGCCTATGCACTACAAGCCCGGGTACAATGAAGGTGAGAATCTTGTGCGGGATGATGAATTGCGTTATCTCCTCACTGCTCTGCGCAAAAAACTCGGCTCAGAGGGGCAGCTGATCCTCGTGATGGACTCATGCCACTCTGGTACAGCCACTAGGGGCATGGGTAGAGCTCGTGGTACAGATGTGATCATGGCACCAGCTGACTTTGAGAAATCTTCGCAGCTCTCAGAAGGTCGATTTGATCTCAGTGCTACTACCGATCCTTCCCTGAGCCCCTTGCTAGCTCTATACGCATCTAGCGCTCGCGAGCTTAACTACGAGACCACAGATGACCAGCATAGATCTGTAGGAAGCCTCAGCTATGCACTCAGCAAGGTCATGCTACAAGCTGATGGATCTGTCAATTTTGACGAGGTATATCGCAGGGTTCGCTTGAGGATGATGGCACACTCACCACGTCAAACCCCGCAGTATGAGGGCCTTGGTGAATCGCTCTGGATGAAGCAGAAGGGAGCCATGACCACTTCCTCTGTAGGAAAGAGATATAGCGTTACAGCCTGGTTCAGTCCTTCTCAGATACAGGCGGATGTCGGTACTATGCATGAGGTATACCAGGGCGCGTCTATCAGTCTACACGAGCAGATGTCTGGTCGCATCCTGACCAAGGGCAGGATCGAGTCTACGGGACTCACTCAGTCACGCATAGTTCTGGATGATCCTCTGTCTATGGATCTGGCTGAGACTTATGTGACTATTTCGTCGTCCGCGTTTCCACCCATCTCCGTCACAGCCGAAAACCTTCTGGATCTAGGCAGTAGGTGGCATTACATCTGGGACGAACTCCTCGACCAAGATCTGATGACGGAGCAGACATCCACTCCAGATTTACTCTTTGTAGACACTGACGACGGTCAGCTTGGTATCTTAAGCCAGGCAGGTCATGAGCTGTACCGTACACCATGGAACGATCATGCTCGCGATCGCATCTGGGCTTTCATCACCACATATGCGCAAGGCAAATTTCTCAAGTCACTAGATCATTCTCGAGTAGATCTGCGCATGGATCTGAGCCTGTTGCCTATAGATTGTGAGTCACTCTCAGATGTGGGGCATGATGAGATGGGCGCTTACGCGCAAATACGTGTAGGCTCCTGTGCCCGCATCAAAGTCATCAATACAGGGCGAGAAGGTGCATACTTCTCTGTACTCGATATACAGACAGATAATAGTACGCAGGTCATAGTGCCAAGCACACAGCTCGGATATACCGCAGAAGAATATCATCTCGAGCCAGGTGCAGAATACATATCTGACTTCTATGTGCGTGTAGGTCTACCAGCAGGCCAAGAATCTTTTAAAGTCATAGTAAGTCCCGTGCCCCTAGACCTATCGAGTATCTTGAGTTCTCGCGGGACAGCAAGTAGAGATGCTTACCGTACCACATTTGAGCATCTGCTCGCCCATACCTATACATATATGCACGAGACCAAAGCTCCTCCAAGCAATGTATCCTCAGTAGTAGGCATATATACCTATAGCTTTATCATCGCAGAATGATGATACAGCAGACCACCATTCATATCTCCCCTCAAAAGCCAAATTGCCATGTACATATCATACTTATCGCTTAGCATACTCCGGGTCCATAGGACGATGATACGTATGCTTAGTCTACTGTCAGTGCTGATGGTGCTTTCTACAAGTCTGTCTGCGGCTTTGATTCCAAGTAGTCCAATAGGAGTATTTAATCAACTCAAGTCAGCCAAGGGAATCCTCGCTACCCAAGCACCTTACCTCAAAGTAGTGGATCAATTGCCCAATGCCTCTTTTGCCATAGCTATGGCCTCAGAGGATAGCATCTTTCTGGATAGAGCGAGTATCGATATCTGTCGTGGCATGGGAAGCGACAGTACGGATGCGCTGGCCTTTATTTTATCTCATGAGCTGGCGCATTATCTCTTAGGACACCTGGATCGCCATCGATTTGCTCTACCACTGCAGCGAGAAGAAAGTGCCGAAATCGCTGGGCTCATGACATCAGCCTCTAGGAGTACACAGAGACAGGTGAACAGTGTCATCAAGAGATTTTCTATCAGGCACAATGAGACAGAGGCAGATCTGGAGGCGGGATTTATAAGCTATCTAGCGGGATATAGATCCTTGACTGCCGGACCGCGATTTCTAGATCTGGCCTATGCACACTATGGATTATCGCCAGAGGAGGGTAAATACGCTTCTCTAGCTGAGCGCAAAGAAATGATCTCCTCCACGGCTGCTATGCTCGATTCCCTAGCATTTATCCTCGAGGCATCCAATTTTGCACTGCTCTCAGGCCAAAGACAGATGGCACTTTACGGGTATGAGCATATCGGCCAGCATTATCAATCGGTGGACTTGCTTAATAATCTGGCCGTACTTGAATTGAAGAACTTTGCTCAGCAGTATGAAGGAATCTTATTCTACGAATTACCAACTGTTCTCAGCAATCCATCACCACCCTTATTTTCTGATGCTACGCCATCCTTTGGTGATCCAGACGAGATGAAGGCTCTGATAGCAGCGGACAAGCTTCGCTATCAAGCCGACAGTGATCACATAGATGGTATCATCGCTAAGCTTGACAAAGCCCTTGAGATCAATCCTCACTTTATCCCAGCATACCTTAATAAATCTATAGCCTTTTACCTGAGACATCTGCGCGCCTCACAGACCATATTTTATGATCCGCCAGGCAGGACAGATGAGCTGGAGTACGCAGAGGCGGAGCTTCTCAAAGCAAAGAACATCCTGCTAGATCTAGAGGAGCCATCTAGCCGTGAATTTATCAATGTCTATAATATGCTCGCTATCATCAATCATCTGCGCGAGGATAATAATCTTGCTCAGGAGTGGCTGGCCCAGGCCATGGAACTAGATCCGCTGGATCCGATGTCCTTGATCAATCAGGGTGTGATAGACGGTGACTTAAGCTCTCGTATTGATGCAGCTATAGCCAAGCACGATGAGCAGTTTCAGGGAGAATTTGGTGAGATGTTTCAGGCTAGAGATCAACACCAGAGCGAGCTATCTAGGCGAAGCCAGTATCATGAAAGTCTGCGACTGGATAGCTTGGCGATGAGCCTACCCGCGGAGGCCTGGACTGTCAAGACGATCAAGGTTCTCTCTTCGGGCGGTTTGCTTCCAGAGAGCATAGTTTTGGCGTACACGCAGACTCCCACTTTCAGTTGCTATGAATGGAGAAAGGTCAGAGGGCGATCGACAATCATCCAGCGTTGCACCTACATCAGACCAGTGAGCCAAGATATGCTACCAGCGTCTACTGAGGATAGGCGTGTGTTCTTGCGTGGTGACTCGACTCTGCAGATTTTATTAATTCTCGGAGAACCTTTATCGTATATGCAGACCTCCACGCACACTTTTATGCACTATCGTCACTGTCTGTTGATGATAAGTGATGCGGTATTGGATTCCTGGGTGCTATATCGATAGGGCTATGGAACGCGGACTCTTGTATAACTGCATATTAGCTAGTCTCTTTGCGAGCATTTTGTTTCTAGGCATCAAGTATGGATTGGCTCCTGTGGCTCAAGCGATTAATCCTGTGGCACACCTCTCTACGAAGTATGACTATACGGATCTCTACTATTCTCGATTTGCACAAAATGCCGAGGTGGACACATCCATCGTCTTGGTCAATATCGCTGAAGCTGATAGAGCCGCCCTCGCGCAAGGCATAGTAACTATCTGTAGCGAGCGACCTGCAGTACTCGCACTAGATTTTGTCTTGCGAGATTTTCACCAGAGTCCATCAGATACGGCACTTGCCAGAGCACTGGATTCTTGTAGTAAAGTGGTCATGTCCCACTACATCGATAGATCCCAGGATGGATCACATCCATTCTTTGGAATACATCCATCAGGACACAATCTCCTGAGCACTGATCGCCAAGGTATAGTGCGAGAGATCATGATGAAAGATGAGTTGCACGGCTCGCAGGCATTTTCTCAGGTCATCGGTCAGTCATATGATGACGACGTCGAGCCCTGTGCGGAGCGAGTATTAATCAACCCTCATAGTACGTATCGTAACTTCTTATATGGAGAATTGCTGGGAAGTACTCCCGTATCTGAAAAGCATAATCTCCGTGGTAAGATCGTGATGCTGGGGTATGCAGGAAGCGGATGGGCTGCTAAGAGTGGTCTAGAAGATAGACACTACTTTGCCTCAGAACTAGATATCACACGCGTACATCCACCCAAGACAGAAGGTGTGGTGATACACGCAGTCGCTCTAGCAAATCTTCTCTCCAGCAATTTTATCAAGCAGGTGCCAGCGTGGCTGAGCAGCTTGCTAGCATTTTTCGTATTGTGCGTGTGTAATTATTATTATTTCCGTCATTTTAAGAGTTGGAGCATCTCTTTCTTTTTGCGGTGCAGAGCATTTCAGTTACTCGTGCTTATCGTATTGATAGTGCTCGCATATTTATTGCTGCATTGGTTTGGATGGAAATTCGATTTTTTGACTTTGCTTGTCGCTCCCGTAATTTCACTAGATTTTGCGTCGCTCTATATCTCACTGCTCAAGAAGCTCAATAAGTACATAGATCTTTCTCATAATTACGTCATCAAAAAATCGTGATCTGCCATGAAGCATTTAATCGTCGTTACCATAGTTGTCGCCCTATGTGTGTCTTGTCAGCAGGATCAGCCTGATTATCGTATCGTTTCCTATAGCAGTGATGAGCTGGCACAGAGGTTTGATGACGCCACCAGCATGGCGGGTGATCATCGGGTCAGTCTCAAGGCGGGAGAGGATTTTCTTGTTTTATCACAGGACCAGGATAAAGTATATCAGATCACTGGTCCGGCCAGTGGTATGCTATCAGATCTCATGCAGTCATCAGATACCCGCAGTTTTGCCAAGGAGTACTTTGGATTTATCATCGATAATCTGCAGCGATCCAACCAAGAAATGCAAAGTACAGTATACGGTGGCGTGTCGCGAGGGGAGAGTATCTGGAAATTTAGAGAGGGCGAAGCTATCGTGAGCAATATGAATCTAGTAGATACCAGCTTCATCATTTATTCTACGGACTTTACACTCACAGCAGATGGCGCACCTATCGACCTAGGCTCCACCACGCAGCTGGAGTCACTGCGCCAGATAGAGAAGGATGTCCGACTGACTCTCCTGGTATCCACTCATGCAGGTGATAAAAAAAGAAATCTCTTGCTCAAGAGTCAGCAGAGTGCAGACAGTATAGGAGCAAAGATCACCGACTTCCAATCGTCACAGGCACCTGCGACAGCGCTTGCGAGCTTCTATCTTGAAGAACGACTCTACTCTAGATTTGATGATCTCATGGGTAAGCTGGAGCAGACACCCACTGCGCTCGAGCGATTTCAATAGTCTAGGCAGTATCCTAGTGAAGGTATAGCAATGACTGCCTACATGGCAGGCCAACTCAGCTCCTCAGCCACTCTCTGAGATTAGCGAAACTGTGGTAGGGATTGTCCGTCACCACGGCATTAGCCAGCCACTCCGGGAGTGATCCACCTGGATGAGCCAAGAGCTGCTGCGTGACGCGGACATGCTCATCTCCGATTGGCTCTATAAGCCAGTAGCCTTTCATCTCAGGTACGCGTACTCGACCTTTGATCTCAGGACCAGTATCTGGCGATACGGCCATGTCCACTCTAGTAGCGCCCGATGATAGGTGGTGGATCTTGAGGATGCTGTATATCTCGCGGTCCTTAGCTGGCCAGGGAGCGGACTGCAGACAATAGATTAATATCTCGTCATCGTCTTGATGCAGGATCTTGGCCTCTGCCATCTGGTGCATCCAGTGCGGATAAGCCTTTACATCTGTAATAGCCTCGAGGACTTCAGATACTGTGCCATGGACTTCCATGATGGCCTTGTATTCTTTGAGCTTAGCGCCGTCTACACTCCGTGTGTAGATCTGTATATCATCCTTGTTGCGAGCTAGGTCCCACTCGTTCATTTGCGCGAAAGCGCCCTGAGAAGTAAGTAGTGTCAGCAGCAGTACGCTACCAGCGCATGAGAGCGCTCGCCCATGTGAATCCACTGCCAAAGGCCGCAAGACAGACCACATCGCCCTTACTGATCCTGCCAGCTTGCTTGGCCTCACATAGAGCAATAGGGATGGACGCAGCGGTGGTATTGCCATACTTCTGGATGTTGTTGACGACTTGGTCATCTCTGAGCTTTAGTAATCTCTGAACGAACTGACTGATCCGCAGATTGGCTTGATGCGGGACAAATATGTCAATATCTTCTGGGGACATGCCATTAGTCTTGAGCGCCTCGCCGATGACCTCTGGAAATTTTTTCACGGCTGTCTTAAAGACAAGCTGACCGTTCATGTAAGGGAAGTTGAGCCCACTATCTATCATCTTCTGTGTGATAAATGAGCTGCCAAATGTCGCATCGGGATAGCCGTAGTCCACGTCATCGTAGCGTCCGCCGTGGGCGCCGGGATTGATCATGCACAGCTGCTCAGCTCCGTCACCATTACTGTGAAGGTGTGTGGATAGAATCCCTCGACCTTCCTCCTCAGTGGCTTCTACAATCGCAGCTCCGGCGCCGTCACCAAAGATGACCGTCACGCCACGTCCGCGTGTGGAGAAATCCAGTCCCATACTGTGCATCTCAGATCCTACCACGAGGATACGCTTGTACATACCCGTCTTGATAAACTGATCTGCGACGCTCAGTGCATAGACAAATCCGCTGCATTGATTGCGCACATCGAGCGCGCCTATCTCCGTCTTTTGGATACCTAATTCTCGCTGTAGCAACACACCACATCCGGGAAAGTAGTAGTCACTGCTCAGCGTGGCAAATATGATAAAGTCAATATCCTCCTTGTCTATCCCAGCGTCCTCTATGGCGCGCTCAGATGCGATGGTAGCAAAGGAAACGGTGGATTCTTTCTGTCGTGCTCCATAGCGACGTTCCTCTATGCCTGTGCGCTCGCGGATCCACTCATCGGATGTATCCATGACCGTGGCGAGGTCATCATTAGTGACGACTTGCTCTGGCACATACATGCCCATACCGCTGATGATAGCTCTCTTCATTGTTGTGCTGTGATATGAGCGACCAAGTTACGGGATTTCTTTGCTGTGGTGTATGACCTAGGTAGCCCTGTCGGGCAAATTTATACGCGATATAGCATATCTTGATCCTTCCCACGGGCACGACGATCAAGCGATATGAGAACCCTAAAGTCTAGGTCTTCCGCTTTTTCTTTTTGGCAGCCGGAAACAGCACATTGTTGAGTATAAGGCGATAGCCAGGACTCTGAGGATGCAGAGTGAGGTCAGTGTCTGGGTCCTGCACATAGTGGCGGTAATCCTCGGGATCATGCCCTCCATACCAGGTCCACGTGCCATAGCCATATTGGCCATGTATATAGCGCGCCTCATCTATGGCCTTGGTCTCTCCTAGGATGAGTACGTCAGACTTGATCAGCTTTCGCTTAAATGCCGTGGTCTGGCCCATAAATCCCTTGACCGTGCGTGTATGATTCTGTGTAAGCATAGTAGGGACGGGATCCCACTTAGCTGAAAAGTCAAAGAGCGTAAAGTAGTCCTGCTCTGCAGGTATGCCCGAGCGCGGTCTATCGATATTGCTAAACTCGTAGACCATGGGATCCTGCACAAGATCAAATTCCTTGAAGGCGAGCGTCTGAGAATAATCAAGTTTCTTGGCGGCAGACATATCCTGATCGTCACCATCATAGATTCCTGCTACGATGTCGAGCCCCTCTGCTGCGAGTGCTATATCATAGCTATCCGTGGCGCTGCACATGGCAAACATAAATCCGCCACCGCCTACGTATTCTTTGATTTTTTTGGCGACAGCCAGCTTAAGCTGGGATACCTTGGCAAAGCCTAGCTCTGTAGCTAGGGCCTCCATAGCTTTCTGATTGTCTCTATACCAGGCCTGCGTGCCAAATGATCTGTAGAACTTTCCATACTGCCCAGTGAAGTCCTCATGGTGCAAGTGCAGCCAGTCGTACTGGGCTAGTTCGTCTCCGAGTACTTCTCGATCATATACGGTCTCATAGGGGATCTCGGCATAGGTGAGCGCGAGAGTCACGGCATCATCCCAGGGCTGGATCTTCTCGCCGCGGGCGTTCATATCAGGTGTGTAGACCGCAATCTTGGGTGCCTTATTGAGCTGGATGGCTTCTTGATTCTGATCGGGCTGATTGATCTGAGCGAGAATGGAGTTGAACTCGCCATCGCTGATCACCGAGTAGGAAACACCACGCGTCTTGCACTCTTTCTCGATATCGCTGATGTAGGATATGGCGAAAGATCCTCCGCGATAATTAAGCAGCCACCAGGTTTCTACCTCGTTCTCTAGCGTCCAATAAGTGATACCATAGGCTTTGAGATGCTCCTTTTGCGTTTCGTCCATGTGGACGAGCAGGTAGGAGGCTTGTAGGCCAGTGGTGCTAAGGAGTAGTAAGAGGAGTATACGTAGGAGATATGGCATGACTATGTGATTAACTCAGTCGTAACGGCTCATCGGCTGAGATGATTTCAGTAAGAACAGATTTTTGGTAGAGTTTAACCCTTAGGTACATAGGGAGCGACAGGCACTCTACCAGCCACCTACGCCGCCTCCACCGCCTCCGCCGCCAGAGAATCCGCCCCCGCCACTACCAGAGAATCCGCCTCCGCTACCATCGGCACTAGGCATCGTAGCCGTCCGCAGCACGGATCCAGAGAAGTCTCGGTGAAATCCTGGCATATAGTAGATAGATCTACCGCCAGACCACTGGGGAGCATAGCCAGCTTTGTCTAGTATGGCCTTGAACTTATCCGACCAGCGATTCTCCAGACCCAGAGCGTAGGCATAGGGTAGGAGCTCTTCAAAGTGCTCGGGTGTGAGATCAGGAGGATTGAGTATGTCCATGCGATCCTTCTCCGCCATATCGAGATACATCTTGAAGCCTTCTATATCAGCCTGTAGCGCCAGCTTTTCCTTAGTGGGTTGTACGATCAGATATCTGTAGACAAATAGCGCCACGAGCGATACAGGCAAGAATACAGCTATGGCCCTCATCTGATCAGAGAGCGATATACCAAGCATATAGCATAGGCCAGTGCTAATGGCTATAGCTGCGATGATCACAAGGATAGGCAGCGCCACGAACTTGAGATTGTTGCCTTCTTTGACAAATGCATGATGCGCTGCGCGCATCTCAGCTTTGTGGGCTGTGCTTGCGGAGGCTACCTTACTATTGTACTCACCGTCGAGGACTACATGAGTAGACCCACCGAAAGTGATATCAAGGAGTCTTTTTTCCTCTATCGGTAGACTGGCGTCAGATTTTTTTGTGCGAGTAAGACTGTACACCTCTTTAGTACTCAGGATACCTTTCTTTTTGTCCAGATTGATCCGTAGGTAGCCTTTGACCGCAAGGGCTATCAGGCTCCCCGTGAGGGCTCTACTCTTGTAGGCCTCACTTTCTATGTAGCTGATGCTGGCAGGCGATAGACCATCGGGTGATTTCCATCCTGGTGTAGCTGGAGGCTTGGGTGGATCGATGCCATAGCGGTACCAGGTAGTGATGAAATATCCTATAAGTCCTAATCCAGCCAGAAACAGCACCAGTAGCCCAGCACCTTTCTCAATGAATGATCTCTGGCGTACCACATCTGGGGTGAATCCCACGGCTATAGACAGACCACTCTGCGGACTCAAGCCATCTGGCACTTTGTAAATCAGCGTGCTCTTATCACTGCTCACGGTGGGCTCAGCAGATGCGAGCGTACTGCCAAATGCACCCTTGTAAGCGCTCTGCTGGAGTACTTTAGCCCCTGCAGGTAAGTGTACGGTCGCAGTAGCATACTTCACAGGAAACCGTACACTCGTACCTATAGCATTCCAGTAGATCTCATCATAGTCATCATAGGTCACGATCTGCTGCGGTACACTGTAACGTATCTCATAGTCATAGAATCCAGGCTTCAAGAATACATCGCTGCGCCCGATATATAGCATGATGTCACCTTCTCGCTCCTTGCGAAATGGCTCGGTGACACCATCTCTCTTGATAGCGATGTCTTGATATCTTACAGGATAAGACTCACCATTGATGTCACGTGTGGTAGGTAGGTTCCTGGTGATACCGCGCTTGATCTGTCTACCAGCTGCGTAGACACGTAGTTTCTCTACTACATCTATGCTTCGGTCCTTTTGGACCGTGATGTCTACATCATATCGCTCTATGTGCTCTTGCTGAGCTGATAGAGTGAGGTATGAAAGAAGTAAAAGGCAAGAAAGTAGTAGATGACGCATCAGAACTTCACTTCAGGATTAGCTCTCTGCGCATCATCCTGCAGCTCAAAGTACTCCTGCATCTCAAAGCCAAAGGGACCTGCCAGCATACTGCCAGGGAAGCTCTCGACCATGATATTGAGCTCGCGGACGGTAGCATTGTAGTAGCGGCGCGCTTTCTCGATATCGCCTTCTATGCTGCTGAGTTGATTTTGTAGGTTGACAAAGCTCTGATTCGCCTTGAGATCAGGATAGGCTTCGCCTAGAGCAAAGACATTAGCCAGTGCGCTATTAAGCTGCGTCTCTGCGGCTTCTTGACCCTTGACGGTGCTGGCATTTTGTGCTTGATTTCTCGCTTCTATGACCTGGGATAGAGTTTCCTTCTCGTGCTTGGCGTAGCCCTTGACAGTTTCCAGAAGGTTTGGGATGAGATTATAGCGCTTCTTGAGCTGTACATCTATGCCAGCCCAGCCTTCTTCTGCCATAGCACGCTTGCGCACCATGCGATTGTAGAGGCTGATGGCCCAGATGATCAGAATGACAGGAATGACCAGGAGTAGTAAAAATCGCATGTGCTTAGTAGTTAGGAGTGATCGTATAGTATATGGTGAAGATACAGTATAGTGACGCGTAGGATTCCCTGGCTGCATGATTTTTCGATGATCAGCAGTTGTGGATCGACGTAGATCCCAGAGCTAGTAAGCCGTGTGCATCGTTGCTGTTCGCTGCCATACCATAGGAATTTGCTATTTTCACACTATGAGCGTGGCAGAAAAATTACGAGTAGCAGGCAGATTTGTAAAGTTCACGGCGCTGACCACGGGTATCGTGTATAGGACCGTGGTCAATGCCTCGCGGAATGAAGAACCGCTAGAGAAGGGCATGGACATCCGTCAGGAATGGGCTAATAAATTGATCTCTGGGATCTACAATTTCCAGATGGACCTCAAGGGTACACCGCTCACTGGTCAGCATCTTTATATCTGCAACCACCGCTCAAGTATAGATCCCATCGTCCTGCTGCAGTATGTGCGTGCCAGTCCAGTATCCAGGGCGGATGTGGAGCACTATCCTCTCATAGGCAAAGGTGCCAAGGCCACGGGAATCATATTTGTGGATAAGGAGAATCGCCGGAGTCGTGCAGCCACCTTGCAAGCAATAGATGCAGCCATGAAGCGCGGCGAGAGTGTGATATTATTTCCCGAGGGAAAGACCCATGCCGAGGATCTCACGATTCGCTTTCACAAGGGTAGTTTTAAGCTCGCGGCGGAGAATAATATTCCCGTGGCGCCCATGGCTATAGATTACAAAGTGCGCCAGGACTACTGGACGCACGAGGAGCCATTTCTGGTGCACTTCAATAAGCAGTTTGGCAGACGAGCTGAGACGCACTGCAAAGTGAGATTTGGTGGGGCAATAGCTCCTGGTGATCCGATAGAGATGATGGACACGGCGCGAGCGTGGACAGATCAGCAGATCATCGAGATGCGCGAGGAGTGGTAGAGTATTACAGCACAAATGTCTCTATCAGCATCGTAGCATATTCTAGCCGCATATCCGCAGGTCCTTCTATGATGTCAAATCTTCTTCCTGCTCGCTTGAGCTCCATCTCATAGGTGTGAAAAAGCTCCTGACGCTTGCCCTCAGATTCCCGCAGGGGATCGGCCTTCCAGGGCATATCGGGAGCGCACAGTAAGATCAGATCATAGTGACTGGCCTGCCACTGCTCTGCGATCCATGGATCGCAGTGACCATATTTCTCTTGGCTCCATACCTTGTATACGAGCAGTCCAGTATCTAGGATCGTCACCTCATGAGACGCCCGCGCCGCATGGTGCTGCTCCTCTTGCTTCTGTGCCATGATGAGTAGATCTTCCTCTGTGTAGTCGCGATCTAGCTGCGGCAGGTAAGTGCGAGCGTACTCGGTCACCATAGGTAGTTCTAGCGTCTCATGGAGCTGTGTCGCAAGGGTGGTCTTTCCACTGCATTCTGGACCAGTGATGAGGATGGTTTTATTCATGAGAGCGAAGGTAGATCATGCCAGCGCAACTAATATCTTCGCAGCACCGTTTCTATCACTTACCTCCATTACTCACACTATCCGTGAACGATCTACTACTTGCATATCCTACATGGTACGTATTGATTTGCCTAGCCATAGGAGTCGCTATATCAGCGATATTGTACATGCGTGCACGTACATTTCTAGATAAGCCTGGATGGCTCCGTACTCTGATGGCAGTGCTCAGAGCTGTGGCGGTCACTGCGCTAGCCCTTCTGTTGCTCGAGCCTGTCCTGCGTCTCATCATCACTGATCAGAAGGATCCCATCGTCCTCAGCTATGTGGATGTAAGTGAATCTGTACGCAGTGAAATGGATAGCGTAGAGTTACTGGCTCTAGGGGATCGCATCCGCTCACAAGTGCCGAGTAGTGTGGATGTAGTGCAGTTTGACTTTGCGGAGCAGATCTCTGAGACCGCAGATGGTGCGGGTCGACTCAGCACGGATATCGCCTCTACACTGGAGCAGGCCTATCAGCAATATGCTAATGATAATGTAGCAGCCGTCGTCATAGCTACTGATGGTCTCTATAATCGTGGACGCAATCCGCTGTATGTCTCACATGCTGCGGGACTTCCTGTCTACACGATTGGCTTAGGTGATAGTACAGTGAGGCGGGACCTTTCGGTCAAAAACGTACTACACAATCAGGTCGCTTACAAGGGCGATAAGATGCAGGTAGAGATAGATCTCGCAGGGACTAATGTCTCTGGACAGTCTGCCGTATTGCAAGTCTATAAGATCACGGATGGTAAGCGCGACCGTGTACATCGAGAGACGATCAGCTTCTCAGGAGAGGAAAGCTTCTACACTCGCACAGTTACTCTGGATCTCGCGGAGAGCGGAGTACAGCAGTATCGCGCTACTATATCCAGCGTAGAGGGTGAAATCACTACAGCTAATAATTTTCGAGATTTCTTTATCCGTGTCATAGAGACAAGGAGGCGTATCGCGCTTTTGGCCGCAAGGCCCCACCCAGATCTCACAGCACTCAGACAGCTGCTGAGTAGTAACCAAAACTATGAGATAGACCTCATCTATACCAGCGACTACCGAGGGATCAAGGACTATGATGTGGCCATAGCTCACCAGATACCTAGCGGCGCTGCCAACGAAAAGCGCGTCATGGATGACCTCGCCGCCAGTGCAACTCCCACCATGTGGATCGTAGGCGCCAAGACTCGGACTAATCTGCTCAATGCACAACAGACACTGGTCAATATCGCAGGAGGCAATAGGCAGAGTACGGATGTGAGTGGGCGTATGGAGACTTCTTTCCAGCTCTTTGAGCCAGACGCCACGTGGCCAGATCTACTGAAAAAATATCCGCCCTTACAAGCACCATTTGGCAAGAGTAGCGCTGGTGCGGACGGTCGAGTATATCTCTATCAGAAAATCGGTAGCGTGGACACCGAGTACCCGCTCATCACGTATGGTGAGTCTCGCGGACGGCGTATGATGGTCCTGGGCGCGGAAGGAATCTGGAGATGGCGTCTCTATAATTACCTAGAGACTAAGACCTGGGATCAAGTCGAGACCCTACTTGAAAAAAGCATCCAGTACCTCAGTACCAAGGAGGATAAGCGGCAATTTCGCAGTTCGCTCCCGCAGTATGTCTATGATGAGACCGAGGAAATTACACTGTCTGCAGAGCTCTATGATGATAGCTACGATCCGATCAATGATCCCGAGGTGAATGTGGTCTTGCGCAATGCAGATAATGATACATATACGTACACCATGGAGCGCTCAGGGAGATTTTATAAGCTCGATATGGCTTCTCTGGCGCCAGGAAGCTATCGCTACAGCGCGAGCACATCCTATCAGGGCGAAGAACTGAAGGACGGAGGCCGCTTTGTGGTCAGAGAGTTGCAGCTCGAGCAGCTGACGCGTGCTGCGGACTTCCATATGCTTAGAGACCTCTCTACAGAGACGGGCGGCACATTTCTACCACTCAGCGACCTTGATCAGCTAGGCTCGCTGTGGCAGGACGCACAGCTCAAGCCTACACTGTACCAGTCTACACAGACACGCTCACTGCT
>JAHDBH010000162.1 GCA_020630495.1 Saprospiraceae bacterium | reverse complement strand
ATTTTGATCATCTTGATTCGTTGGATTTCATCGCCTACTTGATACTCTAGGATGTAAATTCCTGAGTTATCGGAGACTGTTTCTCCTGATAACTGTAAGTAGTGCTCACCTCTTTCATAGTTTGATCGCTTTTCATATAACACTCGTCCTAAATCATCTTTGATCCTCAGTAAACCTTCCGCATACTCGTCCATATAGAATCTAATCGTGGTCTGGTCTACCCACGGATTTGGCTCATTCTGATATAACTCAAATACCGATTCCTCCGTATCTATCCTGGTCACCTTCAGATCAATATCGCCTTCGCTATCCTTGTAGCGTAGTGCAATGCCACCTTGCAGCTCCTCTCCTGAGTACCACTCATTGTATTTCGCCGTACTCTCTATACTCAGCCAGTCTGATACTTCTTCATACGCTTGCTTGCCTTCAGTACTCAGCTCTACCTCTATGAAAAATAGTGGTATCTCTCTACCTACTGTCACTGATCTACTCTGCCCATCTGTCCAGAGTAGTTTGTAGCTTTTTCCTTCTGATGTAGTGGCTTCTGATGATCTCAGCTGCTCTGCATAATTTTGATCGGTCATCTCTATACTCCCCGAGCGTATGCCTGTGATAGTAACATGCGACGCTGTACGTAGCTCTAGCTGCATACCTTCTACTTCTCTGAAGTTGTCACTCATCACTGGGATCGTATACTTCATCGTTGTACTTGTACTTAGCTGTGATCTTTCACTGATCTCACTTGGTATCACTAGTACTAGATCGTTATCTGATCTAGTAGCTAGGTTTGATCCTTCGCTTGCGCTATGGCTTACTACACTACCATTTACATCCCCTACTTTTATTCCTACAAAGTCGATCAGCATATTGCCACTCAGACTATCGATCGCATAGCTCTCTGGGATACCCCCGTACCACGGATCTTCACCGTCTTCAAAATCATGTAACTTATCTACAAATCTCCAACTTGTATTATTAGGAAACTCATCGTATACGCCTAGTAATAGTTTTCTGAGCTCTATCAAATCCACCGCACTGATATCCTCACTACCGTTGATATCTCCAGCAATCCTGTCATAACCCTCTTCTAGACTCTTGATCCCCAATATATGCTTCTGGATCAATACTAAATCCAAGGTACTTACCCCATTGAGTGGATCATCATTCTTACTCGGCACCACCTCGTATATACCACCTATTTCCATACTCGGGAAACTATATACCCCTACGGTACTCGTCGTATCTATCATCGGGATTACGGTTCCCTCTAGGTCTACTGATACTGCCTCCACTGGATTGCTCTGTCTTGTGCTTACTTGTCCACTGATCGTCAACATCCCTTGGGCTGTGCAGATATCGATATCATTGTTGTCCTGTACCACCACAAAGGTCACACAGAAGTCTTGGTTGCCATTGATATCCGTCACCCAAAGCTCGATCGCTTGCTGACCTAGATCATTGCAATCAAATATTACCTCCGTATCCGTCACATCTGAGCTAAAGCTAAACGTCACCGGATAGCCACAGATATGGTAGCTACTCGCATCAAAACTACTCGCCTCTAGCATCACCATCTCCGCATCTGGTACTCCATCATTATTCAAGTCCATCGCCACTAGCTCTGTACTCAAGCCTTGGATACATACGGGGGTAGGTTGCGTCGCATTCCTTACTTCAAATAAGTAGTCACCTAATACGATATTGCCACAGCCATCTAGTACTTCCCACATGATCTTGTGGATCCCTATCGGATATGTGCCACTGGCATCATTTCCTGATGCACTGATATCTATGCTCCCATCATTATTCGCATCGATCTCATAGCGGATCGTTAAGTCTTCTGTTGATGTACAATCATCTGTAGCCGTCAATACTAAGCTTACATTACCATCCATGCACTCACTATCAAAAGTCTCTACCACGATATCCGCTAGACTGCTTGTGATCTCTGGAGCTATACTATTCGTCACTTTCAGCGTCTGCTGATAGGTATATTGTGGAATCGTACCATCGGCATTACGTCTACACCAGTCGATCACCGTCCAGTCTCTCAGTACTTTGAAGCAGGCATCTGTACCCGGCACAAATCCAAACTCTTGATCTATAAAACTCATCGCCACTTGACTACAGGCATCTCCTGTATCGATCGTAGGATACCCTACGCCTGGCGCTAGATTATCGGGATGTAGATCTTGCATCGTACATACATCATTATTGAACGTCATATCCGCAGGCCAGTCGCTTGCACTTGGGCCTGTATATGGGCTACTGTCTTCAAAAGTAATCCTTTGGGTACAGCTCATCTCTCCTCCTTGTCCATCTGGGATACTGATCGTACGCTCTACTACTCCTAGTCCACAGTTGTTTCGATTATCTACTACTACTTCTGTCGTAGCACTCACCGCTGTACAGTTGTCACTTACCGTCGCGGATCCAAATGTGATACTCATATTATTAGGATCGAATACTGTACCGCACTCTACCGTCATATCTACTGGGCAAGTAATGCTTGGTAATTGTTTGTCTTGTACTTCTACACTCACCATACACTCATTGTAGTTGCCACTCATATCGTATACTCGGAAAATCACCATCTGTTCCGTACCGCCATCTCCACAACAGAAGCTTACGCTACTACCAAATACTAGATTATCAGCATCATTACAGTTATCTGTCATCCTTGCTATCTCAAAGCGATCAATACCGCAATCATCGAAGCTCCCTTGATTCACATCTACGGCATTCAAGACTCCTACTCCTGCACTATTCAGCGCTACTACGGTATTTACCTGACAGATTGCGATCGGCTGACTCTCGTCCATCACCGTCACCGTCATCGTACAGCTGCTGCTGTTGTAGCATTCATCGTATGCTACATAGGTAATTACATTATCTCCTGTACTTAGCAGTACTGATCCTCCATTTTCATTATCTAAAAAGCCGCCTGGGTAGATCACATCAATCTCTACTTGTGCAGGATCTGATCCACTTAGATTGCATTGCTCTATCGCAGTCGCCGCTGGTAAATTTACCATTGCTTCGCATATATTCACTCCGCTTGTACTTACCGTCATATCACTTGGACAAGTGATCAGTGGGGCCGTATTATCTTGGATCTGTATGATCTGGGCTCCTGATATGCTCATATCTGCATTGCAATGCCATTCGCCTACGGTCCATGTTCTTACTATTGTTTTTACACAGCCCACTGTTCCTAGATCATTATCTTCATAGCTTACAAAGCCATTGCAAAACTCCATCGGAATATCTGGAAATAAATCCGTACCTAAGTACGTCGGTACGCCAGTCACACTTGGATCTGGATTACCATTCGCATCCACAGCATAGCCACTTGTACATTCTAGCGCTGTATTGCTCAGAGCTTGGAAATTCATGCTCGGCATCAAGACATCTCCTAGATCTATGCGCTCTAAGAAGATATTGAATGTACATACTTCACTTACATTGCCCATCGCATCCGTCGCCTGGTAGCTTCTCGTGATTCTTCTTATGTAGTTTGGATCGCAACCACCAAGATCATCGATCGTCTCATTTAACAGGGTTAACGTATGGTCTCCACAGTTTTCCATTACCGTAGGTGGTAATACACTTGGTAGTGCCGTACAGGCAATAGTCATATCCG
>JAHDBH010000003.1 GCA_020630495.1 Saprospiraceae bacterium | reverse complement strand
TAGTATCAAAGCTGGTGGCTTTTACTACATGAAGGATCGCGTATTTACAGAAGATCGCTATCGAGTAGAAAGTCCTGGAATTCGTTTTGGCGGTTCACTGGAAGAGTACTTTAGTAGCGAGAATATAGGTATCGTAGGTACAGAGGAATTTCCGAGGTATACCAATTATGAACTGGGTATATTTCCGCTATATAGCAGCATCCCAGCCAATAACTATGAGGGTCGCGAATCAGTCAGCGCTGCATATCTCATGTCTACTCTCGCCATTACTGACAAGCTCAAGTTTGTAGGTGGCGCAAGATTCGAGACCACTTCCATATTTGTAGAATCACAAGATTCTCTCGCAGCTGATAGTCTGAGAATAGGAAACATAGACAATAGCAATATCCTACCATCGGTTAATCTGATCTATGCCGTAAATGACCAGATGAATATCCGCGCTTCCTATAGCAAGACGATAGCAAGACCATCACTCCGTGAGATAGCACCGTACTCGTCATTCGATCCTAGAATAGATGAATTTTATAATGGTAATCCAGATCTAGTAAATACTGATATTACCAATGTTGATCTTCGCTGGGAATATTTCTTTGCACCAGGTGAATTGATTGCTGTCAGTTCTTTTTACAAGGATTTTAAAAATCCTATTACGGTGCAGTTTCAGCCATCATCTAATCGAGAGTTCCGCTTCGTCAATGTAGAAGAAGGAGAGATCATGGGAGTAGAAATAGAGCTGCGTAAAGGCCTAGGATTTATCCACCCACGACTCGAAAAGTTTAAGCTCAATACCAATGTGGCACTTATCAATTCTTCCATGACAGCGCCAGAAGATCGTGGCACTCAGGTGCCTACTGAGCGCCCATTTGAGGGTCAATCTGATATCTTGATCAATGGTGGCTTGAGCTATGTAGATGTAGATGCCAAGTTTAATGCATCGATTAATGTAAACTACTTCGGTGATCGCCTGGATCAGATCGGTCGTGAGGGCACGCCAGATATCTATGAGCGTAGCCGCACCTCGCTAGATTTTGTGATGTCTAAGCGCCTTGGTCGTGTAGGTATAGGTCTATCGGCAAAGAATTTATTGAATCCTGTATACCAGTCAAGCTCGACGTATAAAGGGCAGGAGTTTATTTACTCAAGATTTAGACGAGGCAGAGATTTCTCTGTATCCGTGTCCTACACGATGTAGGAGATAAAGACGCTTATTTATCCTTTTTATAAGAAGAGGCCCTTGGTGATGACCCTGGGTCTCTTTCTTTTTTTTGTTCAGTTTGTTCCGCGCTCTCGCGGGATTCTAGGGACGGAACTCTCAGAGTGATTTATATAGCTATTGTATAAATCGTGTATGAAAGATCTATATTAACCCCAAGGGAATTCTGTAACAAGTCTATTCCAAAAATTACTAAGCATATACGGAGCTAGAATAGAAGTAAATACCACACCAAATACCGCTCCGTAGAAGTGCGCTTCGTGGTCGATGTTATCCTGTTGATTTTTACTCGCCCACTGGCTATAGACAAGATAAAGTACAGCTGCGATGATAGAGTAGATAGGAATGATAGCATAGAGATACATCTTGCTCCAGGGATCTATCATCACATAGATAAATAGCACCGCACTTACTGCACCTGAGGCACCTATGCTTGCAAAGCCAGGATCATTCTTTCGTTTAAGTAATGTGGGTAGATCGCCCGCCGCGATGGCAAGGAGATACATCAGCAGAAATATGAGGCTTCCCATCGAGCCAAATAGCTGACCGTACGCTTGCTCCACCCATCTACCGAATTCGTAAAGCACAAACATGTTGATAAAGAGATGAATATAGCTCCCGTGCACAAATCCACTACTCAGTAATCTATACCACTCCTTGCCCCGAACTTCTGAGTAGGGATGATGACGTAGCTTGACCATCATCTCTCGATTATTAAAGCATAGAAAGCTGATTAGCACTGTGATGCCGATAATGATAAATGTCACAGGAGTCAAGAGAAATGCAGCCATGGCTTATGAATTGTGGTATGGTTCGTTGCGTAGGATGGACATAGCTCGGTACATCTGTTCGAGTAGGATAAGCCGCGACATGTCATGAGTAAAAGTAAACTTGCTCATACTTAGCTGCTCGTCAGCTCTATCGTAGAGGCTCTGATGATGACCATATGGGCCACCTATGACCAGCACTATGCGTCGCGCTCCACTCATCTGCCACTTGTCTACACGCTGGCTCAGCTCTAAGCTCGTATATGGACTTCCACGCTCATCGAGCAGGATTACCTTGTCGCTCGACTCTATTTTATCTAGGATCAACTTTGCATGTAGCTCGCGCTGCTGCTGAGGATCACTGAGCTTCTTGGCCTTGATTTCCTCGTAGTCTAGTTGGCAGTAGTGCGTGAGTTTCTTGCGGTAGATATCGATCCCAGTCTGCAAGTATTTTTCTTGAGTCTTGCCTATCGTGTACAGCGCATACCTCATCCTGTGATTTTCTTGAGCTGATGGATGACGGCCTTCATATCCTTAGGTATGGGCGCCGTATATGCGTGTTGCTTTCCACCATAGGCGAATGCAATCTCGGCGGCATGCAGCGGTGTACGGGATAATATGGGCCTCTCCTGGGCCTCTCCGGAGCGACGATAGCTGCGCTTGTACTCGGAGAGTAACAGTGCTATACGCTTACCATACTGCGGATCTACGATGAGTGGATGACCATCATGCTTCAAGTGTACACGTATCTGATGCGTGCGCCCAGTTACTGGCGTAGCGGCGACAAGACTGGCTACCCCATATCGCTCTAGACAGCAGAAATCCGTATGGGACGGTTTACCTCGGCGATCGACCTTCATACTCCCAGGTGTATGAGGATCACGACCTATAGCGTGGGTAGACGCCCACCGCTCTCGCTGCGGACTGCCATCTACCAGGGCATGATAGGTCTTAGCCACCTTACGTGTAGCGAATAAGTCTGAAAAGGTCGCATGTGCTTCTGCGCTTTTAGCTAGTATCATGACACCACTGGTAAATTTGTCAAGCCTATGCACTACAAGTAGCTCTCGATCTGCCAGCAGCCTATCGCTACGTAGATGCGGCTTTTCAGGATCATATCTATCTGGTATACTAAGCATACCTGCAGGCTTATTCACGATGATGAAGTCCTCCTCTTCCGCTATGATACTCAGCTTAGTTTTCATGAGGTTCCATTTCTTGATAGCTGAGGCGCTTCTTGATATAGTAGTTCCATATGATGGAGTAGGGCTTACGACCGTGTACTACGACATCCTCGTCTCTCTTGTCGAGTAGTTCCTTGAGTTGCCTGCGCTTTCTGACTAGGGCGCCTATATGAGTGTAGATATATCCATGTGCTCTGAGTACCGCCCAGCTGTGCGCAGGCTGTGCCGATAGCAGAAACTTGATGGCTGCTACACCGTCAAGCACCATACGCCATAGTAATAGCCTTAACCATGAGCTCTGCTCATTTTTTATGAGCAAGACGAGGCTATTTCTGAAATTGAGATACGTCTTAAATGTAGATCCATAGGATAGCGTGCCGCCGCCAAGATGATAAACCTCCTCTTCGGGAAAATATTGAATCTCGTAGCCAGCGCGCTGCATACGCCAGCAGAGGTCTATCTCTTCCTGGTGAGCAAAGAAATCTTCATCTAGACCACCTACCTCGTGATAAGCGCATCCGCGCACGACCATCGCTGCACCTGTCGCCCAGAAGATACGCTCGCGCGTGTCATACTGCCCCAGATCTTTCTCACAGTAGTCCAGTATCCTACCACGACAAAGAGGGTAGAGCCATCGATCCATGTAGCCACCGGCAGCACCAGCATATTCAAAGAACTCTGGATCTCGTAGGCTCAGGATCTTGCACTGCGCAGCACCGATCCGTGGGCTCGACTCCATCTCTTGGATGATCGACTGATACCAGGGCCGAGCAAATCTCAGATCACTATTGATCAGCACGTAGTAGTCCGTCTGGATCTGTTCTAGAGCTTTCTTGTAGCCACCCGCAAATCCATAGTTCTTCTCCCATACCAGCAGCCTGATCTCTGGATGATGCTCCCGGAGCCATGGCACACTTCCATCTGTAGAGGCATTATCCACGATGATGAGCTCGTCCGTATCTGGTATGGCTGAGTAGATGGCAGGTAGATAGGTCTGTAGATGTGCGAGCCCATTGTAATTGAGAATGATGGCACTCGTACTCACCCGCTTATCATGATAGCTACGTGAAGCCGACTCGTCTGCTTGCAATTGCTGCTGCAGTTTCTCCATAGATTCAAATCCTGAGTCAGCTCGTAGCCTGTATAAGAAGTCGATGGCGATCTCCTGGTCATACAGATCACCCTCATAGTCTAGCACATGTGTCTCTAGTCGATAGCTATCATCATGCTCCAGTGCGGGTCTATCTCCTAGGTAACTCATAGATGGATATCGCCTACCCATGATGATCGTATCTGTCACATAGATGCCAGCGGCAGGTAATAGCGCATGACTTGAGCGTGGCACTAGATTAGCTGTAGGATATCCTATGGTGCGACCGATCTGATCACCCATAGCTACCGAGCCTGCTACACGATAAGGCCTCCCCAGTAGGTCAGCGGCTTCGCTCACTCGACCTCCCGCCAGTGATTGCCTGATCCTGGAGCTGCTGATCTTGATATGGTCGGCCTCGTGCTTCTCTATGACTTGTAGATCCACGCCATGCTCACTTGCGATCTGTCGCATGAGATCAATATCTCCTGCGCGATCTTTTCCATATTTATGATCGTAGCCTATGATGATGGCGCTAGGATCGAATAAGCCTAGAAGAAAGTCCCTGACATAAGACTCAGGAGATTGCTCTGAGAACTGCTTAGTAAATTTTATAAAGACCACATGATCGATCCCCAGCTTGCGCAGCACACGTACTTTTTCACTTCTATCACTGAGAAGCTTGAGATCAGTCTGCTCGGGATAGAGGAGCAGCCTTGGGTGTGGATCAAAGCTGATGACTACTGACTCACCATCACGGGCAGCCGCTCTATCTACGAGCTGGCGGAGTATCTCACGATGTCCCAGATGCACTCCGTCATAGGATCCTATCGTGACTACTGCTCTCGTCATCTGCGGTAGATCCTCCACACCATCATGCACCTTCATACTTCCAAAATTATCCATATATGAGTGGATGACAAGAAGATCTCAACCACTAGCTAGGGCCGCGTGTTACTTTTGTGTCTCCATGGATAATCATCAGATCAGAGCACTACTAGCAGACATGCGCGATCCCGACAGCGGTGCGGCATTCCTATCATCAGGCATCTTGCGCCAGCTAGAGCTAGACGGTAAGGCGATTAGCATTACACTCGGTATGCGAGAGATCCAAGCACCATACAAGGCCGAACTCAATAGCCAGATACAGACACGTATTCTCGCTGCGTATCCTGATGCACAGGTGGATATACACTTTGAAGCACTCCAAGGCTCAGAAAAATACACTCGCACACTGCCTCAAGTGAAGCAGGTCATTGCTATAGCTAGCGGAAAAGGTGGAGTAGGCAAATCAACCGTGAGCACGCTCATCGCGAGGCAACTGCACACCCAAGGGCACAAAGTAGGCATACTAGACGCAGATCTGTACGGCCCTAGCGTGCCCATCATCATGGGACTGCAAGGTGCCAAGCCTAAGATCGAGAAGCTCATGGGGACTAATAAGATCATACCGCTAGAGAAGGATGGTCTGCATGTGATGTCCATCGGATTTGTGATAGATCCTGCCCAGGCGGTAGTGCTCCGCGGACCTAGACTCGCAGGTATCATCAAGCAGTTTGTCCATGATACCTCCTGGCCAGATTTGGACTATCTCATCATCGATCTGCCGCCTGGCACTGGCGATATACAGCTCACTCTGGTACAGACCCTAGCACTTACGGGAGCGGTGATGGTGACGACACCATCAGAGCTATCCGTCGCTGATGCCATCAAGGCAGCTAATATGTTTAGACTACCCAATGTAGCCGTACCCATCCTGGGCGTCATAGAAAATATGAGTTACTTTCAGCCTGTAGATGCTCCAGAAAAACGATATGAGATCTTTGGCGCAGGTGGTGGGGAAAAGCTAGCTCGAGAGATAGATAGCGAGGTCATAGCACAGCTACCTATCCTCAAGGAGATGTCGTCTACAGAAACATTTGACCGAAAGGTCCTAGAAAATCAACACTACAAGAAACTGTACGATCGTCTGATGGCGAGAATCTCATGGCGCAATGAAACTATGGTCCCTACCCAACAAGTAAAAATGCAGTCATGACGAAGTGCGTAAATTTACACTTATGAACAGCGCCTCGTCCGCAGATCTTCTAGAACGTGTAGAGAAAGCTCTCGACAGCATGCGCCCACATCTCCAGGTAGATGGCGGAGATGTCGAGGTAGTGGAGATCACGGATGATCTGGCACTACATGTGCGCTGGATGGGTACCTGTGTAAATTGTAAGATGTCTCTCATGACGCTGCGCGCTGGAATAGAGCAAGCGGTGAAGTCTCAGGTGCCCGAGATCACCTCTGTACGGGCTACCAATGGTCTCAATCCTACCGTACCTCTGTGATGTCAAGATATGATGATCTGGTACATCGCATCAGAGATCGTGGGAGTTTTCTCTGTGTCGGGCTAGATCCTGATAGAGCTAGGCTACCACAGCATCTCGGTACAGAGCCACAGGCCATACTAGATTTTTGTGAGACGATTATCCAGCATACAGCTGAGTACGCTGTGAGCTATAAGATTAATCTCGCATTCTTTGAAGTGCTCGGCTCGCGATCCATGGAGCTCTTTGCCGCAGTGAGAGAGATGATTCCGAGCGACTGTCTGCTCATAGCCGATGCTAAGCGCGGCGATATAGGCAATAGTAGTCGTATGTATGCCGAGACATTCTTTGACACCTACCAGTGCGATGCGGTAACGGTAGCACCCTATATGGGCAAGGACTCAGTGCAGGCATTTCTCGATCATCAGGATCACTGGACGGTGCTACTGGCTCTCACGAGTAACTCTGGAAGTCAAGATTTTCAGCGCCTGAGCTTACAAGCTGGAGGGCAAGTGTACGAGCAGGTATTGCATCAGTCTATGAGATGGGCGGATAAGTCTCAGCTCATGTATGTGGTAGGCGCGACACATCCAGAGATGTTCCAGCAACTTAGAAATATCATAGGTGATCGATTTCTACTAGTACCAGGTGTGGGTGCTCAGGGGGGCACAGTAGCCGAAGTATGTGCACACGGACTTACTGATGATGTGGGACTTCTGATAAACTCTTCTCGCAGTATCATATATGCTTCCAGTAGCGCAGACTTTGGAGAAGCAGCTGCGGCAGCAGCTAGAGACTTACGAGATCAGATGCGAGATGTGGCCGCATCACAGCTGCTACGCCGATAGATGATCATATACCTGCTTCATGCCTACGGTGGCTACATGAGGTATCAATCTCACTCGATCAGGTAATCTGGCGCTCGCCGCCTGAGGATCTATATAATATATCTCTGCATCTGGACGAGCGTATTGGTAGAGAGAGGCCGCAGGGTAGACCTGTAGAGAGGTGCCTACGATGATGATGGTGCGCGCTTTCGCGCAAATGTCAACTGCCTGCTCCAATAGTGGCACGTCTTCACCAAACCATACGATGTGGGGTCGCAACTGTGATCCGTCTTCAGCAAGATCTCCCAGACGTATGTCATCATGCCACTGCTGGACGTAATCGCTTGAGGCGGAGCTGCGGGCTTTGAGCAACTCGCCATGGAGATGAAGGACGTGGCTACTACCAGCGCGCTCGTGTAGATCATCCACATTCTGTGTGATGATATGCACATCATAGTATGCCTCCAGAGCCTGGCATAGCTGATGAGCTTGATTGGGCTTGACCGCACGGAGCTGCGCACGTCGCTGATTATAGAAGTCTAGTACAAGACCAGGATTTGCCTTCCAGCCCTGTGGTGTGGCGACTTCCATGACATCGTGACCTTCCCAGAGCCCATCAGCATCTCTGAAGGTTGCTATACCACTCTCTTGGCTGATTCCAGCACCTGATAGTACGACTAGGCTCGATTTTTGATCTTTCATGTTGTAAGTATAGCTCGGTGATCTTTGACTATTTTTAGTCACCACTACTTGAGGCAGCAAATGCCGCTAAAATATGAACTACATTCGCAATATAAGCTCATACAGTAAACGAAATTTTGATGCTGTGCAGGAGCTGTAACAAATTATCATATTAGATATATGTATTATGTATAAAATCAAGCTTTTCTGAGTACTTGTATCAAAGAAAGTGTTACTTTTGATGTATCTGATGGCATGTTGTGACTTACTGCATGGACGTTCGTCTATCTAAAGTGAGGATGTAATGGTGTGACATTCAGTGAATTATTAAAAAACAGACGTTTTGAAAAGAACTTTTACCTACTTCGCTACAATTGCCCTGATGGTGATGTCACTGAGCAAGATTTCTGCTCAGGATATTCACTTCTCGCAATTCTATCATGCGTTTCCGCAAATTAATCCTGCTCTCACGGGGATTTTTAACGGAGATATGAGATTTTCAGGTATCTACAGAAGTCAGTGGAATGCTGTCCCTGTGGATTACCAGACGTTCAATCTCTTCTTTGATATGAAGAAACTCAGCAAGAAGATTGACAAGAACAACTTCTCTGGACTGGGTATCTACATTGACTATGACCGCGCAGGTGACTCACGTCTGAGTCTGGCCTCTCTTGGTCTTGCAGGATCTTACACATTGGCATTCACGGATAATGTGCTGCTTACGGGTGGTCTTGCTCTAGAAGGCTCTCAGAGACGCTTTGACTTGGCTAATCTTGAGTTCTCCTCTACGACAGGAGCAGGAGGGACGCAGGTCGTAGACCCCACCACAGAAAATTTTAACAGAACTAGCCTTTTCTTCCTCGGCGTCAATGCTGGTCTCAACTTGAGACTACAGAGCACAGCGAGAACTAAGGTAGATGTAGGATTGAGCGCTTATCATCTCAATACTCCTGCACAGGAGTTTGATGCCACGCCCACCACGAGCGAAGATGTTGATCTTCCTATGCGATATGCACTTACACTTCTCGGAAGTGTGAAGTTGACAGAGAGATTTGATCTTAAGCTGCATGGTCTAGGTCAAGTCCAAGATCAGTACAATGAGCTTGTGGGTCAGATCATGGGTAAGATTTACCTCAACAATGAGTTTGCTAAAGAACTTGCTCTCTCATTAGGTATCGGTTACCGATACAGCAATAACAATTTTGGAAACGACAAGGGTGATGCATTCTATCCAGCATTACAACTCGATTACAGAAACTTGACAGTTGGTGTCAGTTATGACATTAACACGTTTGACTTTAACGTAGCAACGGAAAATCGTGGTGGTCCAGAGATTTCCTTCATCTATCTCATCAAGAAGGTGAAGCCTCTCAGCCAATTCAAGAACTGCCCGATTTACTAATAGAACATCTGCCCAGAGATACACATGACGATCATGAGAAAACAATTACTAGCACTAGCATTTATTCTGATAGGTGCAGCCAGCGCCTCAGGCCAGAGCTTCAAAGCCTTCATGGAGGCAGCAGCAGATGCCGCGTCTAACAATAATCATCATGCTGCCATGACCTACTACGGTTACGCGCTTCAGTTTGATGATGATGACCTAGATGTCAGATACAAGCTTGCGGAAGCTGCTCGCAACTTTGATTCCTATACAGAGGCGGAGGAGCAGTATAGCTACATCGTGGAGAACGATGAGAATATGGAGTTTCCGCTTTCTACTTTCCACCTAGGTCAGGTGCACCAGAGGCAAGGAGATTACATGAAGGCTAAGGAGTACTATCAGCAGTATATCAGCCAGAATGGTGGTGACGATGCCTACTACACAGCTAAGGCACAGAAAGAAATCCAGTCTTGTGAGTGGGCGATGGAGTATAATCAAGATCGCTCAGATGAATTTGAAGTCAATCGCCTGGGTGACAACATCAATACGCCGTACTCCGAGTTTGGTGCCATACAGAAAGGTGATGATCTATTCTTCTCCTCACTCAGATTTGCACGAGAGCGCGAGGGTATCCGCCGCAAGAATCTTCAACCTGAAAAAAACATCTCAAAGGTTCTTACATCTAATGATGGTGCTAAAGGAAGAGAGATAGAAGGCGACTTTAATAGTGATGAGCTTCTCACAGCTCACAGCGCTTTTAATTTCGATAAGTCAAGAGTATACTATACGATATGTGAGTATCTCAATGCCGAGGACATCAGATGTGACCTGTACACGCGCACAGTTGCGGAGGATGGCACTTTTGGTTCAGCAGAGAAGCTTCCAGATTACATCAATGTCAGTGGTAGTACATCTACGCAGCCATCTGTAGGTGTGATGGATGGCAACGAGATTCTCTACTTCGCCTCTAATCGTGAAGGCGGCGAAGGTGGTATGGATATATGGTATAGCAATATCAATGGTGGCCAGTACTCACAGCCGCAAAATCTCTCTGCCATCAATACGAGTGAAGATGATATGACACCCTTCTACAGCAATGTAGACAATGTTCTCTACTTCAGCTCAGCGGGATATATCGGTCTAGGGGGGCTTGACATATACTCCTCTGAAGTATCTGGTGGGTCATACGGCGAACCACAAAACATAGGTAAGCCTGTCAATAGCTCCTACAATGATGTATACTATACGATAGATCCCGAGACAAATAAGGGTCACTTCAGCTCCAATCGCGTAGAGTCAAATTATATAGACGATGCACAAGAAGCTTGCTGCTTTGATATCTATGAATTTGACTACACACCTCTCACAGCGCGCTTGATAGTACATACGCTCGATAAAGCCAGCTTTGACTCTCTACCAGGAGTAAACGTGACATTAGTAGATGTGAATCGGGGTGAGAGCTCTCAGGTGCTCCAGTACGATCCCGCTACAAGCACGTACTACTTTGAAGTAGAGCGTGGTCGAGAATATGAGCTGCTAGCAGAGAAGCCAGGCTACACGCCTGACCAGGTCGCTTTCAATACTAATGATCTTGCTCCAGGGGAAGACATCATGAAGAAGCTCTATCTACAGTCTGATGAGATCGATCTCAATGTGCTGACTTTCAACGAAGAAACACGAGCTGCGCTCAATAAAGTAGAAGTAGACTTGATCCGCACCATGAATGGTAAAACCGATACCATCAGAAGGGTCAACCTATTTGGCAATAAGAACACGTACAAGGTGAACAGAAACGCAGAGTACGTAATCATCGGAAATCGCTCTGGCTTCCGTACAGCCATAGGTACTATCACCCGCGAGGAGCTCGCAGCAGCTGACAAGAGCATCACTAAAGAGCTCTACTTGCCACTAGACAATCTTAATGGTCTGCTACCGATCGTCGTATACTTTGATAATGATTACCCAGATCCTGATGTATGGTCTTATACCACTAATAAGAGATACAGCGAGACATACCCGCCATACTATGCCAAGAAGCAAGAGTTTATGCGTGAGTACAGCGCGCCACTATCAGGTGCATCTAAGTCAGAAGCATCACAGAAAGTGGAGAACTTTTTTGAACAAGAAGTACGTGTGGGTAACGATGACCTAGAGCTCTTCCTCAAGCTGCTTAAAGTCGAACTCGATAGAGGAAAGAATGTAGAGGTGTTCCTATCAGGATTTACGAGTCCTAGATATACCAGTGCATACAACTACCGTCTAGGTACACGCCGTATCAGATCCGTAAGAAATGAGCTGAGACAGTATAATGGTGGTATCTATGAATCATTTATCACGAGTAAGGCTCTAGCTGTGAAGCTTAAGTCATTCGGTGAGAGTGAATCTCCAGAAGGAATCATCAGTGAGCTATCAGATGAAAGAAACTCTATCTACAGCGTAGAAGCGAGTAGAGAGAGACGTACAGAAATATCAGAAGCTAACATCACAGGAGGCTCTAACTAATTTGAATTAAGCTAATAACTATTTGGTATGTCAAGTCCAATACGTAATATGAAAATATATAAGAGTGCGCTGCGTCTTATGACGCTGAGCTTAGCTATCGTGGCGAGCATGGTATTTATGCCAGAGTCGCTACAGGCTACTCACATCATAGGAGGAGACCTCAGCTACCGAGCAGTCGGTGGTGATGGTTATGAGTTGACACTGAGAATCCGTAGAGATTGTGAGAATGGAGCTGAAGAAGCTGACTTCGATGATCCTGCAGTCATTGGTATCTTCGATAAAGATGGTAACTGGCTATTTAACTACGGTTTTGGCGGTCAATTTCTCCTAGAATTTCAAGGCTCCGAAAGGATCGAAGATGAGCTCGCTAGCGAGTGCTTTGAACAGCAAGGTGCCCTATGTGTGGATGAAGCTGTCTATGTAGATACAGTTTGGCTGCCCATACAGGATGAAGGCTATATACTAGCTTACCAAAGATGTTGTAGAAATGTAATCCTAGATAACATTGTCGATCCACTCAATACAGGTGTAATCTACAAGACTTGCATAGAGCCAGAAGCAATGGACGGTGCTAATAAGTCAGCGCAGTTCAAAGATCATACGCCGCTATATCTATGTGTGAATGAGGCGTGGACATTTGATCACGGCGCTACTGATGAGGATGGTGATGATCTAGTTTATTCGCTTTACACACCTTTCCAATCAGGAAGCGCAGCAGATCCAATCATACTACCTCCCTTTGGACAGCCTCTCGATAGAGAAGTGGATTGGGTGAGTCCTACATATTCAGAGACTAACCAACTAGGTGGATCAAATCCACTCACGATTAATGCATCTACAGGTATTATTACCGCTATTCCTGAGATTACTGGTGTATTCCTCATAGGCGTCAAAGTAGAAGAGTTCCGAAATGGAGAGCTCATTAATACTGTCTATCGTGACATGGAAGTAGACGTGCGTGCTTGTGGAGATGTGCCAACGGCAGACTTTACGGTCGAAGAGTTCAACTGCGACGGATTTGATGTAGAGTTTACTAATAACAGTTCGGACGCTAACTCTTACACATGGTTTTTTGACTTTCCAGACAGCAGCTTTACTTCTGACCTTGAGAATCCCGGTACCATTACCTACCCAGGTCCAGGTGCATATACTGTAGTTCTGAGAGCATTTGCCGATGACGGTTGCTTCGCCGAAGCAGTGCAGACAATTTTTGTCAACGACTTCAATGGTATACCAGACTTTATAAGTGATGTTGAAAGCTGTGACGAAGACATCGTCGTTACCCTAACTGATGATAGTGACGATCCTGATGGATCTATAAGTGACTACCTGTGGACTATAGAAGGCGCTGATACCACTGTTACTGGATCAGGTACTCCATTCACTTTCGTTCTGAGTGAGACAGGAGTGTACTCAGTGACACTCGATATCACAGACAGTATAGGTTGTCAGCAGAGCATCACCAAAGAAATTACATACAATAGACTTGGCTTTGAATTCAATTTTGAAGATGGAGCTGACAGTGTGCGAGCTTGCTTTGGTGACCCAACGCAGATCTTGCTCAATGGTGACCCAAACTTCACCTACACTTGGTCACCAGAAGATGGCCTTGACGATCCTACTAGCTCCAATCCGCTAGCCACACCAGATGAATCAACTACCTATTCTGTAACAGTAACAGATGGCATGTGTGAGGTGACGGGTGAAGTAGATGTACTTGTCATCAGAGAAGAAGCGAGTATTGATGGTGAGATCAGTGAAATAGACTGCGACGGTAACGCAACGCTCATATCTAGCAACAGCATAGATGCTGACGTAGAATGGAGTACAGATCCTGAGTTTGGTGATATCATCAGCACAGAGACGTCTATCGATGTGACTGTTGATGAAATTGAGACGTTCTATGTGCGTATTGTCGAAGGCATCTTTGAATGTATCGAGGTAGTAGATACGATCGTAGTAGAGAATCCAGATATTGAGCCTGAGATTGACATTGATGTGGATGAGTCAGGACCTGTAGGTGGTGGCTCTGGAGATACTCCGGATGACCGTGCCACTGTCTGTTTAGGTCAGCCGCTTGTGCTCGATCTAGGTGGTGACCTCTCTGGCGAAGATCTTACCATTGTATGGTCTCCTGAAGATTGCATCATTTCTGGTCAGGGTACAGAGAGTATTGTCGTAGATACTGACAATGCTGACTGCACAGATTTCACGGTTACTGTCACCAATGAATTTGGGTGCGAAGGCACCACTGAGTTCTTTGTAGAGTATGAAGAAACTCCAGATCTTGAAATCATAGCGGCTGACTATCAGCAGTGTGGTCTGGGTAACGTGAGCTTTATGCTTGACAATCCTGATGATGTGGATATCATGTGGGATTTCGGAAATGGTGACATGTCTACCGAGGATAATCCTGACTACGTATATGATGAGAGTGGCATCTATACGGTAGTGGTAAGCTCTAAGGGCTTATGTATAGCAAGTGATACCATCATGGTGGACGTATTTGTGTTCCAGGACAATGGTGATGGCATAGGTAACGGCGATGGCGGTGACGGAGATGTCATACCTGATACAATAGCTATATGCAATATGATGCCGGTAATCCTCAATGATGGCGGAGATGCTACTCTTGACTATACCTGGTCACCAGCAGATATCTTTGATGATGTCAATGCTACTAGCCCAGAGATAGACCCATCAGAGGATGTCTTGATAACAGTGATGGTCACAGATCCCAATAATCCATTCTGTACCTTATTTGATACAGCACAGGTCATTGTGGCCGACAGTATAGGTCTATCAGTAACTCCTGATGTATCTCTATGTCAGCCTGATTCTGTGACGCTCTCAGCTAGTACGACTCGTGATGATGTCAGTATCGTCTGGCTCGATGAAAACGGTAATGAAGTCGGCACTGGTAATGATCTTGAGATCTTTGCTGATGAGTCCACCTGCTACACTGCTGTAGCGACTGATGCAGCTGGATGCGAAGAAAGCGAAGAAGTATGCATCGATGTGGTACCAGAGTTCAGCTATGAGATAGAAGTCTTTGACATGGAAGGAGATGGCAATGACGGATTCTGCGCTGGCGAAGAGGGTGTCATAGTGATTACTGATACTGACGAGGAGAGAGACTTTACCTATACTTGGGGCCCAGATGGTGATATAGATAGTGGTGCCGACACCGATATGGCTGAGATAAGCCCAGACGAAACCACCACTTACAATGTCACTATTACCGATGAGGAAAGTGGCTGCGAAGTAGTAGATCAAGTAACTGTACCAGTTCTTGACCCATCCTGCTCGCTCACCGCTGATATGGACACCGTCATTCAAGGAAATGGCGGCACCTCCATTGATTCTGACTGCGGTGACAATGATGATTTGATGTATGAGTGGACTGATGAGAATGGAAATGTCATAGGCGATGGGCCATCGCTTGATGTGGATCCTATGGAAACCACCACTTACACCCTCACTACTACAGACGAGAATGGCTGTACCTCTGTCAGCATGATCACTATCACCGTACTTACAGGTAACTGTGACGAGTCTGATATCTTCGTACCCAATGCCTTCACCCCTAATGGTGATGGTCTGAACGATATTTGGTTGATTAGATCAGTATTTATCGATGAGTTCACGGTAGTAGTATACAATAGATGGGGAGAGCAAGTCTTCCAGTCTGATGACATACTCATAGGATGGGATGGCATCTTTGAAGGTGAAGAAGCTAAGCCAGATGTATACGGCTACCACTTGACAGCTACATGCTTCAATGGCGAGACATATACGGAGCGTGGAAACGTTACTCTCCTGAGATAATAACTTGAGAGCCCATCTACAGGCTCTATCGAAATATTCAGAAGGCAGTTAGCTAGTAGCTAGCTGCCTTTTTTTTGCTGTACCTCGATCAGATAGTGAGGTATTCTGCAAGATTCACTAGGTATATACACATATTTTTGCTATCGCAGATCTATGAGCACACTAGAGGGTAGCATACGTACAGCTACTAGCGCATGTCTAGTACAGGATTATTGTACTACTGCTTGCACAGTATCTAGTAGACGGCATATGATCAATAATAGCTGTGCTAACTGAAAATGTGATCGCACAATCTCATGTCAGAGATAGATTCATCCAGGTGTCTTTATCGGATATGCTCGCAGAGTCGCCTATGACCTGAAAGACAGGTACCACGATGGATAGCAACTACTGCATCGAATGGGATGCGCATCATATAGTGTAGCACATGAAGTGCGCAATCCAGGAAGGGATAAGATGAAAGATAGGACTCGAGAGCTCAGGCATGAGTTGCTGCTACAGCATCTTCAAGCCTGTATACATCACAGTGCTGCTTTTATCCATATCCTTGATCTGACTAGCTGGAAAGCAGAAGCATCTGTTTTCATGGACAGAGCACATTCTACCTTGGCCTCACCATTCTACAAGATAGCATAGCCAACTCAGGGAGATGACCTGGCGAGGGCAGTAGTTGCTAGGTAAGATCTCGCTAGGAGCTAAGTTGATCAGTGTACTCCTTGGACACAGCAGACTTCAGTACATCCATTACGGCTTTTTCTGATATCTTGATCGTCACCGTGGTTTCATCGAGCTTGGTGATGGTGCCTATGATACCAGCTGTGGTGACGATTCGATCACCTTTTTTCAGATCGCCCAAGAAGTTCGACTGTTCCTTTTGCTTCTTAGCCTGCGGTCTGATGAAGAAAAAGTAAAATACCACGACGATACCGCCGAGGAATAAGAGATTCATCATGTTGGGTGATTCCATATTCTACTAGTCTTAGTGGCCGCGAAGGTAAGCAGATGAAGTGGTAGATAGACTCTATCTCGGGGTATCTACGATTCCGATGAGCTTCACTTTATTAGCTGTGGGCAGGGTATTGGCGTACACTGTGATTTCTTTGGTCTGACGGCCGATTTTGTTCTTTGTATCAAATCGAGCGGAGATCATACCAGATTCTCCTGGTGCAATGGGCTCCTTGGGCCACTCGGGAACGGTACAGCCACAGGTGCTGCGAGCGTCTGTGATGAGGAGTGGCGCTTTGCCTGTATTGGTGAAGCTAAACTCATGGTAGACTGTATCTCCTTCCATGACAAAGCCGAAGTCATAGACACTCTCATCAAATTTCATGACAGCAGACTTCTTCTTTACCGTCGGATTAGGCTGAGCCGTCTGGGGATTTTTAATGATTTCAGAGATGTCCTCCACCTTCACGGGGGTGAGCTCACGCTTCACATCTGCATTGTCAGTGGCGACCGTAGTCTCTTTTTTAGCCTTGGGCTCGTCTATCATCAGATCTTTACCACCTTGCTGCTCTGGCATTTGGCCGACAGGCCTATCTTGCTTCTCATCCTCTGATATCTCTGTGGTGGGCTTCTCAGTACTGCTGTCAGAGCTGCATGCACTGATACTCCAAATGAAGATGCATGCTAATGCGATGTAGGTAAATCGATTGATCATGGGCTTGTAGAATTAGCGCAAAGGTAGTTGCAGAGTCAGTAGCGATGTCTGTCTTGAACAATTAACGCATGGGATTGTCATCTGCATCGATCTCACATTCACTATTTTTGCAATATAGAAACGATATGAAAGTAGAAAACTGTATAATCATAGGATCTGGACCTGCGGGCTACACGGCTGCCATATATGCTGCACGTGCAGGATTGAACCCGATAGTCTACACTGGCAGCGAGCCTGGTGGGCAGCTCATGATTACCACTGATGTGGAAAACTATCCTGGATACCCTGACGGTATCATGGGGCCACAGATGATGGAAGACTTTAAGAAGCAAGCTGAGAGGTTTGGGACAGATATACGACACGAGATGATCACTGAGGTCAACTTTGACGGAGATCACCATACTCTCACTGCCGAGAGTGGCGACAAGCTAGCCACCCACACCGTGATCATCAGTACTGGAGCAAGCGCCAAGTGGCTGGGACTAGAATCCGAGCAGCGCTTGATGAATCGAGGTGTATCTGCATGTGCTGTGTGTGATGGATTTTTCTTCCGCAATCAGACTGTGACCATAGTAGGTGGAGGAGATACGGCATGTGAGGAGGCCACCTATCTGAGCAAAATATGTAAACACGTCCACATGCTCGTGAGACGAGATGAGATGCGAGCAAGCAAGATCATGCAACAGCGCGTAGAGAAAGCTGAGAATATAACGATCCACTGGAATACGTCCACCGTCGAGGTAATGGGACAAGAGGAAGTCACTGGCGTGAAAGTGAAAAATACCAAGACAGACGAGATCTCCGAGATCGAGTCAGCGGCTTTCTTCGTGGCTATAGGTCACAAGCCCAATACAGGCATATTTGAAAATTGGCTTACCCTCAATGAAGCTGGATATATCCTCACGACTCCAGGTACTTCTAAGACCAATATCGAAGGAGTATTTGCTAGTGGCGATGCACAAGACTTCACGTACAGGCAGGCCGTCACAGCGGCAGGTACAGGATGCATGGCAGCCCTAGACGCCGAGCGGTATCTCACTGAAAAAGAAATTATTTAAACTCCACCACACCACTAATCAAAGCAAGCACATGAGCAAATTCAGAGCAGGAGTACTGCATGGTGAAGAAGTCACAGAACTCTTCCAAGACGCGGATAAGAACAACTACGCCATTCCTGCCGTCAATGTGGTGGGTACTAACTCTATCAATGCAGTCCTAGAGACTGCCCGTGACGTCAAGAGTCCCGTCATAGTACAGTTCTCTAATGGTGGAGCATGCTTCTATGCTGGCAAGGGCCTTGACAACAAAGATCAGAAAGCAGCAATCCTCGGAAGCGTATCAGGAGCTATGCATGTGCATGCCATGGCTGAAGCATACGGTGTGCCTGTAGTCCTGCACACGGATCACTGCGCTAAGAAGATCTTGCCCTGGATAGAGGGCCTAGTGACCTATGGCGAGAAATTCTATAAGGAGCGTGGTTTCCCGCTATACTCTAGCCATATGCTCGATTTCTCTGAGGAAAGTCTAGAGGAAAATCTGGAGCTCTGCGAGCGCATGTTTAAGCGCATGGCGCCTATCGGTATGACGCTAGAGATGGAGCTAGGAGTGACAGGTGGCGAAGAAGACGGCGTGGACAATACTGGTATAGATAACAGCAAGCTCTATACGCAGCCAGAAGAAGTAGCAGAGTCCTACGAGCGTCTCTCTAAGATCAGTCACAGATTTACCGTAGCGGCAGCATTCGGAAATGTGCATGGTGTGTATAGACCCGGTAATGTGGATCTACAGCCTATTATACTTAAGAAGTCTCAGGATCATATTCAGGAAAAGTTTGGGACGGATAGCAATCCAGTTCACTTTGTATTTCACGGTGGCAGCGGCTCAAGCCGCGAGGATATCAGAGAAGCGATTGAGTACGGTGCTATCAAGATGAATATCGATACAGATATGCAGTGGGCCTTCCTCTCAGGAGTGCGTGAGTACTATGTGAAACATGAGGCATACCTCCAAGCACAGATCGGTAATCCAGACGGTGACGATATCCCCAATAAGAAATACTACGATCCTCGCAAGTGGCTCAGAGTCGCAGAGCAAAGCTTTATAGAGCGCCTTCGCACCGCATTTGAAGATCTCAACTGCCTCGAGAGAAACGTCTAAGTCATCACACCATGGCGTAGCCGCTCAGCTATAGCATTGCGCTCGACCATCAGTCGCTGATAGAAGTGAAGCTTGAGCTGGATGGTATCTTCATCAGCTTCATCTAGGGTAGAGAGCTCCTTCATGAGCTCGTCTATCGTCCGAGAGAGTTTACGCATCTTGAGGCGGAGAAGGATCTCCGTTGCTTCCGTTTCATAGTTTTTATCAGGGTGGGGCTGATTGAGCATGGTATTTTCTAGCATATCCTCCCAGTTGTGGCTATAGGTATGAGGACTCGTGGTGATATCTATGACAAACTGCCGTAGCTGCTCATCCTCGTGATGATAAAATGCATCAGCTCTGAGATGATTACCCTGCTCGTAACTCTCGATGTACTGGCGGAGGACTCGGAGAGACATCTCATCATCATAGCTCTCAAGCTCATCCTGGATATTTTCTACGATGAAGGCGCCCACACTATCATCAGCGTCCTCGGACAGCAATTGATCACCGTAGAGTAAAAGCACTCTGGCAAGATTTCTCTCGTGATACAGATCAGTATCTACAGGGGTAGGGGACGTACCATCTGATGTAGTAGCGATCGCCATGCGCCCAGCCGTATCACCCTGACGTGCATCGCGCTTCCGCTGGATGGCTCGCATCTTACTATCAGCCGCTAGAGCCTTATTGATCTCATCAAGCATATGACCTTCCTCTATCCCAAAGCGCGAGGCGCAGTCCTGGGCATAGAGGGATCGTGTCATGGCATTGGGAATCTTAGCGATACTTGCAGCAATATCTTGATAAGCTCTGGCACGCTGGATAGGTCGATTTTCGGTCTCTTCTAGAAGTAGATTACTCTTAAATACAATGAAGTCAGTCGCTGCATCCTGCAGATACTGCAAGAATGCTTCCGTCCCTCGATCCCTCACTAGCGAGTCAGGATCTTCGCCATCTGGCAGTACGATGATCATAGGATGCAGTCCTTCTCCTAGGACGATATCTAGACCACGCATGGCTGCTTTGAGCCCTGCCGCATCTCCGTCAAATATCAATAACACATTCTCCGTGTGGCGCTTGATCAATCCACACTGCTCCTCTGTCAGCGACGTACCTGAGGCAGCTACGACATTGCGCACCTCATACTGATGCAAGCTCATCACATCTGTATACCCCTCTACGATGATGCACTGATCTAGTCTACGTATATCCTGTCTCGCCTGGAACATACCATAGAGCACGCGGCGCTTATTGTAGATATCCGTCTCGCGGGTGTTGATATACTTAGGCGCTTTGGGGTCGGAGCCTAGGATACGACCTGCAAAGCCAAGGATCTTCCCACCAGCGCTCTGTATAGGGAAGATTACCCTCGATCGGAAGAAGTCACCGCCGTACTGATTGGTAAGACCGCAGGACTCTAGACGATCCAGAGTGTGACCGTCCTGGAGAGCTGCTTTGACGAGTCCGTCTTTGTCCTCAGTCGAGTATCCGAGCTGAAATTTTTCGATGGTAGACTCTAGGAAACCGCGCTCCTTGAAATAGCTCAGACCTACACTGCGACCTATGTCAGTTTCCATGAGTTGCTCACGATAGTAATCACGAGCATACTCATTCACGATATATAAGCTATCCCTCTCAGCAAATTCTACACGATCTTCCTGTCCATCTTCTTCCAGCTTCACACCATACCGCGCAGCCAGATTGCGTATAGCCTCAGGAAAAGACAGCCCCTCTAGATCCATCAGAAATTGCACAGGACCTCCCGCTTTCCCGCAGCCAAAGCATTTGTAGATATTCTTATCAGGAGAGACCATGAAGCTTGGCGTCTTCTCATTGTGAAACGGACATAGACCCTTGAGATTTCTTCCACTGCGCTTGAGACGTACGTGATCTTGTACGATGTGCTCTACCGCAGCCGTATCCAGCACTTCTTGTATGCTCGCCTGAGATATCATAGCAGATCTTGCATCATATCATCTATCGTGTATACGCCACTTTTTCCCTGCAGCCACTTGGCCGCTCGCAGAGCACCTATGGCAAACACGTCACGCGAACTGGCCTCATGCGCTATCCTGATCTGCTCTCCAGGAAGATCAAGAGTGATCTCATGTAGACCTTTTGCATCTCCTTCTCTGATAGCCCTTACGGGCAAATGCGTGCTACCCTCCACTCCGTCCAGCCTCCAATCAGTGTAGTCACTCTCAGCGATAATATCATGGGCTAAGGTAATAGCGGTGCCGCTCGGAGCATCTAGCTTGCTCGTGTGATGCGTCTCAGTAATCTGCATCTGAGCTGATGTAGACACTTGTGAAAATGCGGCCACTCGCCGAGCCAATGCTCTATAGAGATGCATACCTATGCTAAAATTGCTAGCATACAGCAGAGCACCATTGCTAGCTGCAAACTTTGCCGATACCTCATCAGCTTCAGTGTGCCATCCTGTAGTGCCACATACCACGCTAGCATCACTAGAAGCATAGACCTCTAGATTATCTATGATGCCGTGTGGACTGCTAAAGTCTATGTATACACCCATATCGTGCTTCTGCATAGTACGCAAGAGGGTGCTGTGATCTGTGATGATAGATCCTACTGAGCAGCCATAGTCCTGAGCCAGTCGCTCTACAGCATGTCCCATCTTACCGTATCCTACAATATGTATCTGCGTGTGGTTCATCGTTGTTTTCTTAGCACATAGCCTGCAAAGGTAGCTCAAGAAGTGCTGGAAGCTTATCAGCTCTGTGTGCTGAGCTGCAGAGTAATTATCACTACATTTGTGCTCCCATGGATACTATCCTGATGACCCTAAATATAGACTTATGGGATGGTTCAGAAGACTGAAAGACGGCATACAGACAGCCACTAAGTACAAGAAGGAAACTCCTGATGGTCTGTGGTACAAGTGCAAGAGCTGTAGCCATCTGCAGACCACCAAGGAGCTTGCCGCTAATCACTACAAGTGTGTAGACTGTAACTATCATACACGCATAGGCTCAGAAGAGTACTTTCAGATTCTCTTTGATGGAGCCTATGAGAAGCACTTTGAGGATATCCGCTCTGTGGATATGCTCGGCTTCACTGATCTTAAATCGTACAAGGACAGACTCGCCGCGGCACACGCCAAGACAGATGAGACCGATGCCATCACCGTGGCGAGCGGTAAGATCCATAAGAGAGAGATCGTGATAGCTGCGATGGACTTCACCTTTATAGGTGGCTCTATGGGCTCTACGGTGGGAGAGCGCATTTCGCGAGCCATTGATCTATGTCTGGAGCGCCGAGTACCTCTCATGATCATATCCAAGTCTGGTGGTGCCCGCATGATGGAAAGTGCATTTAGCCTCATGCAGATGGCTAAGACCTCTGCTAAGCTCAGCCTCATGGCCGCTCAGGGAATTCCCTATCTATCATTCTTGACAGATCCTACCACAGGAGGTGTGAGTGCTTCCTATGCCATGCTCGGTGATATCAACTTTGCTGAGCCTGGAGCTCTCATAGGATTTGCTGGACCGCGAGTGATCAAAGAGACGATCAAGAAAGATCTACCAGAGGGATTTCAGCGCGCTGAGTTTCTGCTAGAGCATGGTTTTCTTGACTTTATAGTCGATCGAGCGGAGCTCAAGGATCGCCTGGGCGAAGTGCTTGACATATTTAGCGCAGCGGCCTAGGACCAGCGCACGACTTTCATCCTCATGTCTAGCGGATCAGCATAGTGTAGCATCTGGTCAAAGAAATCATTTCCATAGCGCAAGTAGTAAGAGATGAAGCTTTCATGTCGCTCCTGTAGCTTCTGCTCAGGATAGATCAGATCTCTGACTTTTTGGATTTTTCTCACTTTGACCTCTTGCTGATTCTTGTACGATCGATTGAGTTTTTTCTGTAGATTTTCTATGGATTTAACGGCTTTAGCTTTATCAGCAGCTACAGATTTGCTCAGGCTTGGATCCACCTTCGCGATGCGTTCGATGATGTCATCATAGATGTGTGCCATCTGCTCCTGTGTGCCTGGCAGCTCGTAGGCCTCTGGCTTGTCCTTTTCGATAAAGGATGCAATGACATTGTCTATATCTCCATAGAGCTCGGGCACACTCAGGCCTAGTGATTCCAGATCGTCTGCCGCGCGTGCAGTAATCTGTAAGAAGCTATCACGTCTTACAAGCACGGGAAAGAATACATCATAGTGCTTAAACTGCTCCCAGCGCTCATTCCAGTAAGCGAGTTCGCCACCTCCACCTACATAGGCGACATTTGGTAAGATGGATTCTTGATATAGTGGTCTCATTACCACATTGGGCGAGAAGGCTTCTGGATGAGCCTCCAGCTCAGATTGCAGTTCAGCTTCAGACCAGACTATCTTGGTATCCACCACGGTGTAGCGACCATCGTCATACTCTATCCGATCACGCCTGCCATCCTGCAAGTAGAAGAGATTGATCTCTCTAGGATAGGCCTGATCGGTGAATCCTGCTGCCTTGATAGTTTCCTGTGCGGCTCTCACTAGGTCATGGCTCGGTCTCTCCGTGAGCTCCTTCCACATGATGGGCAGAAAGGCACGCTTGAGTCGAGCATCGTCCATACGCAGTATGAGCAGCCCATATGTTGCGAATAGCTCATGCACTATCTCATGTACGGCGGCTCCGTAGGTGTCATGCCGCTCCCATGCACTCAGGATCTCGAGTAAGCGCTGATCATTTTCCTTGTCACCGAGTATCTCGCTGAGCTGCGACTTCACTGCCGCGAGTCCCTGCGTGGACATCCTGCCTACCGGCCCGCCATACTCATCTGGTCTCCATGTCACAGATTTAGAAAATAGGTGTACAGTCTGGATCTCTTCAAAGTCATGATCTTCGCCTCCTATGACAAATACGGGTACGATGGGCTTGCCGCTACTCTCCTGTAGATTACGAGCCAGCTTGATAGCTGACAAGATCTTGTAGACATAGTAGAGCGGACCGAGCGCAAGGGAAGGCTGATGTGCCGTGATGACCGTATAGCTACCTTCTGCCTCTAGTTGACTGATGGCGTCTAGCTGCGAAGATGTGTTGTCTAAGTCCGCATATTGCACACGCAGTACTTCTGCGAGTAATTTTCTCTTCACTTCATATTTATCACGATCTTGGATCGCCTGCTCGAGTCCTTGGAGTGTGGTGGGATAGGGTAGGAGCTGATGGAGCTGCGGATGCATTTGGGCGAAAGCCCTATCTCTCTCAGAAAACACAGGGACATCCTCATAGTCGAGGTAGCTGACGGTACTGCTCATGCCTATAGTGACAATTTACTCAGGATCAAAGTTGTACAATTGCGATTTCTTTGCACTCATGTGGTCCATCATTATCAGACGTATTCTGAGTGGTACAGCAGTACTTGCCTTTGTGACACTGGTAGTGACGGGGATTGTCTACCTGGCACCCGTAGATGCAGAAAGGCTGTCTTTCGGTCAGCGAGCGGACAGTGAGACTGTCCTTGCCCTACAGCAGCACTATGGACTTGATCAGCCGCTGCGTATCCAGTATGTGAGATACATGCGTGATCTCAGTCCCGTATGGCTCATGCGTACTGGCGAAGGTGCCTGGCGCGATCTGTATCAGGCCACTACAATCATGAGGATCGCAGATCGAGAATTGGTACTCAAGAAGCCTTACCTCCGTAGCAGTTATCAGAGTGGCAGGCCTGTAGGGGAGATCCTTGCAGAAGTAATCCCACTCACCGCAGTACTTGCACTCAGCGCTATGATCATTGCGATGCTACTGGGAATTACACTTGGTTCCATCTCAGCCATCTATGCAGGTAGCTGGATAGACCAGCTCATCGTGAGCATCTCGGTACTTGGGTACTCTCTGCCGAGCTATGTCAGCTCTGTTATCTTGGCGCTCACACTTGGATATCTGTGGTCTGGCTGGACTGGCCTACCGCTACAGGGTAGTCTGCGCGAGATGAATGACTTGGGCGATATCGTCTGGCGCTGGAATCGACTCATCCTCCCAGCAATTGCACTCGGTATCAGGCCCGTAGCAGTCATCTGTCAACTCAGTCGATCTAGTCTACTCGAGGTCATGTCTGAGCCATATGTGAAGACGGCGAGAGCTAAGGGCCTTTCGGCCAAAAACGTGTTTCTCAAGCATATCCTGCGCAATGGATTAAATCCCGTGGTCACAGCTAGCACAGGATGGCTTGCGTCTATGCTGGCTGGATCTTTCTTTGTAGAGACCGTATTTAACTACAAAGGACTGGGATATACCACCGTGAACGCGCTAGTCAATTTTGATATACCGCTGATCTTAGGTGCTGTGTTGTTTACCTGCGCGGTATTTGTGATTATCAATATCGTAGTGGATCTACTGTATACCTACCTAGATCCAAGATTGGCTCTGAGTTAGAGCAGCATGCTAGAATTTGTATCCCACACTAGCGATCAGCCGATTGGGCCTATCAGAGAATTCATATTCACGCCCAGAGAAAGTCAGATGATTACCAAATCGTGTGAGATTTCCCTCGTACCTCAGATCTACATTGATCTTCCAGAGATCTAGGCCCACACCAGCTTGATAGCCAAGCGTGAGTGAGCTAAAATTCTCTTCATAGTCAGCAAAGTCAAAGAGATCGGAAGTGCTATTGAGAAATACGTGGGCTACAGGTCCAGCATTGAGCCTAAGTATTCCCGTCTTGACGCCAATCATGATGGGGATGTCAAGGTTCTGATACTTCTCGGTGAGGACCTGATCCATGATATCAGGATCGTCCTGATCAAATATTCTGAATGATGCACTATTACTATTAAATACGAGCTCAGGTCTGATGATGAATGTACCAAGCTGGATCTGAGTCCAGATACCAAGGTGATAACCATATTCTCCACTCTCCAGTAGTAGAGTGAAGTCTTCTCGGCCTTGCTCATCAAAGATCTGAATCTCCTCGTCATCTACACTGAAAGTGCTCAAGCCAGCTTGTATGCCAGCAGAAAACTGAGCCGTGAGATGGAATGAGGAGATGGCAAGTAGAAGGAGTGATGTAACTAGATTTCTCATGGAACAGTGGTTTTCTAAGGTTGTAAAGAATTGTGCCAGTAAGGTAGCACTGCGAATCTAACGGCTCTCGCAGCACAAATGATAGATCCATAAGAGAACTTTTGCTCAGATTGGCAATTACTTAACAGTCCGCCAGCTTCTTAGCATCTTTGTGCTCATGCCATCACCCATCATCTATGCTGACTACACAGGTTCTTGGTCGCGAGTGGAGGACTGTCCCTCAGATCATAGACCCGCCTATGCATTCATAGGTCGATCCAATGTAGGAAAGTCCAGCCTGATCAATATGATCACTGGCCGCACTAAGCTTGCGCATGTCTCCAAGGCTCCTGGGAAGACACAATCGATCAATTATTTCATGATAGATAATGCGTGGTACATAGTGGATCTACCAGGCTATGGCTATGCTAAGCGGAGCAAGAAGATGCGAGCTGCCTGGGAGCGGATGATCGAGAGGTATCTTCAGCTATGTCAGCAGCTCGTCTGCACATTTGTACTCATAGATGCCAGACATCCGCTGCAAGCGATCGATCTAGAGTTTATCAATTGGCTAGGGGAGCGGAGCTTGCCATTTGTACTTTGCTACACTAAGACTGATAAGCTCAAGCCGCACGAGGTGGATGATCATATCGCGGTCATCCGTACAGAGCTCCTCGAGTTCTGGGAAGAGCTTCCGCAAGAGTTTATCACTAGCGCTGTAAGCGAGCGTGGTCAAGCTGATATCCTCAACTTTGTCCACAAGCATAATCAAGGCTTCTCCGACTAGAAGAGACACATATCCACCGTGATACGACCCAGCGACCATAGAGAGCACCTGATAGATGATATCAATCAATGGCCTATTGCTCGACTCTACAGAGATCGCGAGGGACTGGTCAATAGCGTCATAGAGGACTCAGTCCATGCACTAGGAGACGATCTAGAAAAGATCGAAACACAGGTAGCGACGACAATCTTCTTAGAGATCAAGCGACTCAAAGAAAATCCTTGGAAGGTGGACCTCAAGTCAGAACCCAAGTTCTGGAAGAAGATGAAGGCTGATTACAATGTCGCCAAGGATAAATCTATGACGGAAGCGCAGAAGCGCATCATCCTAGAAGAGATCCGTAGGACTATTGTCAATCGATATAGTGAGGAAATAGCTGGTGGATTCAATGAGCGATCGGTGAGATTTGCTAGAAAATTTTTGCGCCTATTTTTTGCTGCACTCTTAAATGCATCTAGATTATTTAAGAGCAAAAAAGATCGCCGCACAGAGCTCTCAGATAAGATCAAGATGTATGGGGATACGGCAAAGATCGCTGAGCTATTTAATCAAGGTATAGTCGTAGTACTACCGACACACTTTTCCAATCTCGACTCGCTCTTGATAGCCTATAGCATGGATATGATCGCTGGCTTGCCAAGCTTCAGCTATGGTGCAGGGCTCAATTTATTTGAAAGCGAAATACTAGCATATTTCATGAATCGCTTAGGGACCTACAGGATCGATCGCCGAAAGAAGAATCCTCTATACTTGGAGACGCTGATGAGTTTCTCGCGTGTGTCCATCAAGAAAGGGACTAACTCACTCTTCTTTCCAGGTGGCACGCGTTCGCGATCAGGAAAGATGGAGACTCAGCTCAAGCTAGGACTGCTCAACACACTCATAGAATCGCAGCGCGAATTAATCGCGAGCGGAAGTAAGCAAAAGCTTTTTGTAGTGCCGCTGATCATAGGATATAATGTAGTACTGGAGGCGCGAGGACTTATTGATCAGCACCTGCGAAAGTTGTATGGTGAGAGATTCTTAGCTCAAAAAGAACGCACACTCACAGCTCGCCAGATTTTGCGATTTGGATGGAATTATTTTCGGCAGGATAGCGAGATCGTCATGTCCTTTGGCCAGCCCATGGATATACTAGGTAATCCTGTGAGTAGCGACGGACGCAGCCTAGATGAGTGGAATAGAGAGATAGATATCGCTGATTACTTTGTAGGGCCTGAGGGGCTTGAGCCCGATTTGCAGCGCGAAGCGGTCTATACGAGGCGACTGGCTTCTCAAGTGGTGAAGTCATATCATAAGTATAATGTCGTGCTCTCTAGTCATGTCATTGCCTATGTAGCATTCATGATGTACAGAAATGCATTTCATCATATATCCTTAGTCGATTTACTCAACCAAAGAAGCTGGGAATATGAAATTGACTACGCAGAGTTTAAGTCCCGTGTAAAGCAGTTCAGGAAGGAGCTCGTACAGAAAGAGGCTAGGGGAGAGTTGCTTCTCGATCCTGCACTGAGTAAAAAGTTTAAGCGGGTATTGGCTACAGGGATCAAGTTGCTGGGTAGCATACACAATACTGAAGCTCTTTCATGGTCTCAAGGCAAAGACTATATCGTAGTGAGCGATCATCGCTTGCTGTACTATTATAGCAATCGTATAGCGACCTATGATTTTCGTACATTTCATACAGACGATGATCACTAGTATATCATGGAGAAGCTCAAGTACATATTTCTCAATGAGAAAATAATGATGGTCACTATAGCTCTCAGTGCTATAGTAATTTTTGTTTTGTCATTTCCCAGGTATGAGCAGCTTGATGTACTGCTAGTCATCGATCAGCTATTTATCTTGTTATTCGCTCTGGAGGCATGGGTGAAAATTCGTCATTACGGCTGGAAGGAGTATCGCTCTTATGGATGGAATGTATTTGATTTTATACTTGTCATCCTCAGTATACCCAGTCTACTGATGTATGTGGCTGAAGTTAGCGGCCTGTCAGTACATATGCCAGATGTGCTTGAGAATATCATTATCCTTCGATTATTTAGGCTACTAAGGATTTTCCGATTGATGGATTTTATTCCTAATATGGGCAAGCTGCTCAGTGGTATTGGTCGAGCGCTTAAGGCGTCGACATTCGTTATTTTTGTTCTTTTTATATTTAATGTTATTCTTGCTATCTTTTCAAGCCATTTATTTAGAGATGTCGCGCCAGACTATTTTTCTAATCCTCTGAGTAGCGCTTATTCGATTTTTCAGCTTTTTACCGTAGAGGGCTGGTATGAGATACCAGCTGCGATAGGTGAGAATAGCGATAGCGCATGGATGAGTGAAATGAGTAAAGTCTACTTTGTAATCATCGTATTGCTCGGTGGGGTATTCGGTATGTCTCTTGCCAATGCAATCTTCGTAGATGAAATGACATCGGACAACAATGAAGCCCTAGAGCAGAAAGTCGATCAGCTATCTCAGCAGCTAGAAGATATCAAGGAGCTGCTACAAAGTAGAAAAGCGTGAATTATATTGTACTAGATCTTGAGACGACTTGCTGGGATGGGGCACCTCTTGCTGATCAGCGAGAAATCATAGAAATAGGTGCATATAAGCTTGATGCGTTCGGCGATATCGTAGATGAGTACGTACAGTATGTACAGCCGATTCTCACACCTAGTTTAAGTATGTACTGTAAGCAGCTCACCGGCATAGAGCAGGAAGCTATAGACAGTGCGCGACCATGGTCAAGTGTAAGTGCAGACTTTGTAGAGTGGATGGATGATCCAGAGTTGATCATAGCTTGGGGAAAATATGACCGTACGATCATACAGGCCGATTGTAGGCTTCATGATGTGGATTCCTCGTGGATTGATAATTATCTCGATTTGAAAAGGTCCTATAGATTACTCAAAGGATATCAAAGTAGCAAGAGTCTGCAGCGTGCTGTCGAGAGAGAATTTGGCGAATGGGAAGGTGAGATGCACAGAGCTTTGCCAGACGCTTACTACACCGCCAAGATCTATGCTCGCTATCTGCGTGAGTGGAAACGATAATCAAGTTAACATAATATTAATTATAGGAAAGATATGAGATTTCTTAAGTGGTTGGTCATCATTCTATGTACGCTGATAGTCCTGTACCTTGTGGGTCCGAGAGCCAGGACCGTGCAGCTTGATACTTCACCGTCTGCGCTCGCCATTACCGCAGCACAAGCAGATAGCTATGTGTCTGACCATGAGGCAGCTTATGATATCAAGCCTGATAATCATGCTCACATACAGTGGTACGATTCTATCGGTCAGCGGACAGGCATCGCCATGGTCTATCTGCATGGTATGGGTGCATCCCATATGGAGGGAGATCCCCTTCACAGATCACTCGCAGAGCACTTTCGTGCAAATCTCTACCTGGCACGCCTCCACGCTCATGGATTACAGGGCGATACGCTCATGCTAGATTTTAACCGAGAAGATTATGTTAACTCCGCAAAAGATGCCATCGCCATCGCCAAGTCGCTTGGTGATACGGTAATTGTTCTTAGCTGTAGCACTGGAAGTACAGCTGCGCTCATAGCCAGCATGGAAGATGACGATATAGATGCTCAGCTTATGTACAGTCCCAACATAGACATCAAAGACCCGAGTTCTGCTCTCCTGCCCATGCCTTGGGGTCTACAAATAGCACGCAAAGTGGTCGGTGGAAAGAATCGCGCTTGGGATGCTCCAGAGGAAGTACAGAAATACTGGTACACATCTTATCGACTCGAATCCCTGGTTGAACTAAAGAAAATGCTCAACGACTACATGAATTCAGAAACCTTTGAGAAGATTGATGAGCCGGTCATGGTGGCGTATTACAATGCTTCTGCCGAGGAGCAAGACGAGGTGGTCAGCGTGGAGCGCATTGAAGAAATGTACTCTCAGCTAGGTACCGAGGAAAGCCTAAAGCGGCTAGTCAATTGCACTAGATGTGGCAATCATGGTATGCACAATCGCTTTTTCAGTCAAGATGTCGATTATCCTATAGCGGAGTCCATTAGATTTATCAAGGAGGTAGTTCAGGGCCAGTAGCAGTGACGGCTCAGTCTTGGAGAAGTCATTAGGTAAGTGAATCCCCATAGTCTTATGTTCTACTTTTGTCTTATGACAAATCTTCGGGTAAGTACCCTACTCTTCTTGTTTTTTGCCTTGAGCACCCTCGTATTTTCCTATCTGCACGGTCAGTTGCCAGAGTCATTCAGCCAGCAGCTTTTGAGTCATAGCGTCAGTCAGCCGCTAGGTATGGTGTTCGATGAGAGAGGTCACGGATATGTCTACTCCAAGCTAGGCATGGTCTATCCCATGGATAGGGACGGCAACATAGCTGCGGAGCCAGTCTTGGATATCTCAGAAGAGGTATTGGTCAGAGGTGATCACGGGCTAGGATCCATCGCTCTGAGTCCTAATTTTCTTGTAGACGGTAGCATTTACCTCTACTATCCAGTGGACAAGCATCATCTATTGTATTATGGCACAGATGATTACGATCCGTCAGCTACAATTACTGATGAGGCGACTATAGGTCGAGTTACACGATATACTTTGGACGAGTCCACTGGTTTTACGACAGTCGTGCCGGATAGTCGGGAAGTGCTGCTCGGGGCCACGGCTAGTGATGGTATTCCCATACTTATGATATCTCACGGCACAGGGACGATAGCCTTTGGTGAGGATGGCAGTATGCTGTTGTCCGCTGGTGATGCCGCGAGCTTTGAATCAAAAGATGTAGGCTCAGCCCCAGAGACATGGTATCAGTCAGCTCTAGATGATGGTATACTCACCGATGATCAAAATATCGGTGCTTGGAGATCACAGTACCTCGATTCTCCTAATGGAAAGATCCTGCGCATTGATCCATTTACTGGTGATGGCCTACCAGGTAATAAGTGGTATGATGCAGCTAGTCCAGGTACATGGCGGAGTAAAATCTACGCGCTAGGTTTCCGCAATCCCTTCAGGCTGTTTGTCATTCCGGGTACAGGTGATCATAATGTAGAAATGGGTAATCCTGGCGTGATCGTCGCTGGAGATGTAGGCAGCTTTCAATTTGAAGAATTTAACGTCATCAAAGAGCCTGGAGCCAACTGTGGCTGGCCAATATTTGAGGGTCAGGGATACGGCGCTTTTTTGCGTGGATTTGATACACTTAACACCGCTTATGAAAACCCACTCTATGACGGTGATATCTGTGACCAGCAATATTTTCACTACATGGACTTGATAGACTTTACTTATCAGTCAGGTCCACCTCGCTTTACTAATCCATGCGACCGCAGTGTAGAGATAGACTCTCTCTACACCTATATACATCATAGCCCAGCATTTAACTATGCTAATCTCAATTGGAATCCTCCTGCCAAGACCATCGTGCCTGGATGGGACTATGCGGGCAGATGGGCAGGAGTGTCCATCACTGATCCTGAGTGCACCGTCGATGGCTACCCTATGGCTGGATACTCTTGCTTGCCGGGCTTTGTATACACAGGAGAACTTTACCCAGATGAATATCAAAATAATATATTCATCTGCGACTACGCAGGGTGGATCATACGTGTAGAGCTAGATGATGACTTTGTAGTGACCGCTATCGATAGCTTTCATACAGATGCGCGTGATCCGTCGTCAGTGTCATTTAATCCTGTGTCCGAGGCTATGTATTACACCAGTCCCTTTAGTGATACGATTATGAAAATCAGCTATGGCGGTGATGTGCCGCCTGTGGCAGTCTTGACACCAGCCGAGAGTTTTGGTCCCAGTGGTTTGCAAATAGATTTTGATGCCTCTGGATCGTATCATCCATTCGATAAACCGCTAGAGTATTTCTGGGATTTTGGTGACGGCCAGAGAGATACAGGTGTCATAGTAAGTCATACATTCACAAGCTCCTCCTCTGCTCCGATCAGCTACACTGTTCTTCTCACAGTGATCGATAGCTCTGGACTGGAAAATGAGGCGCAGGCAATCGTATCTATTAATAATTCTCCTCCTGAAGTACATATTGTCGCACCACTGGATGGCAGTACATACAGTAATGACCAGGAAAATTATTTTCATCTAGAAGCCGTAATCTCAGATAATGAAACCGATAACGAAGATCTCATTGTAGAGTGGACGACTTTCTTTCATCACAATACCCATTTTCATAAAGATCCATCGGTTACAGACGTCAGTCCCGTAGTGCAGCCAAGCTTTACCGCTGGTTGCCAACTGGAGACTTTCTGGTATCGGTATGAAGTGAAAGTCACTGATCCGCAGGGACTCAGTTCTACAGACGTAGTACGAATTTATCCGCAGTGCGAAACCTACCTGACAGACTTGATCCTAGCAGTCGACAATTTTGGCTCGATGAATTCCCTCCGCTGGACACATAGCGATCCTGCTGATCGCGTAGAGTACTATGAGATATGGCGTATGACAGATAATTCATCTTGGGATATGCTAGAAAGGCTTACTGCTGCTGATATGAGCTATACAGATATTGATCTAGCTCCATCCGTCACGGATCTGACACAGTATAGCTATTTTATCAAAGCCATCAGCACAAATGGATTAGTGAGCTACAGCAACGTAGTAGATATACGTCGGATGCAAGTTGCTGAGCTAATTGTATTCCCCAATCCTACCTCCACGATCATCGACTTTTTATTTCAGCAGGACCTAGATCCAGAGTGGACATTTTCTTTATATAACACAGCAGGAAAACAGATTCAACTCCAGGGTACAGATCTGCAAGTTGCCAGTGACAAACTTCGGGTGTCTACGGAGGAGTTAATTCCAGGTGTATATTATTACAACATCAACAGCGGCTCAGAAAATTATCGCGGCAAGTTCATTCGATTATAGTATCGTCTGCAGTTGTCAATGTCTGCTCTCCTATGATCCCTAAAATTTGCCAATAGTTAAATAATGCATCGCAAACCGATGTGGGTGTCTTGGTCGAGATATTATCTGGACACCGTATGAGAAGAATCAGACTAGTTGGCCATGGTTGCTGTCATAAAATAAAATGGCTGCTGTCATAAGATAAAGTCCCTATTCGATGGAAGATTTAAAAAATTCCACTTCAACCCATTTCGTGCATTAGGAATTTTTGATGGGATTATTCCTTGGTGTAACCCAATTCATGCATTAGGAATTTATGATTGAACCACTTCTAGGGATAAGCAACAGGTAGTCAATGGCTTATGTGAATAAGTTTGATTTGTGTGTGCGTAAGTTTTGCTTACATACAGATATTGGATTAATTCAGATTTATTCGTCTTATATATATCAGTTGAGGGACTACGCGCCTAGCGTCTTTCTGCCTGCCTGCAGGCAGGCTTCATAATCAGCCACCTGCCTGCCGTCAGGCAGGCTTGCCCTCCTCGCAATAGCCCGCTATGCCTCGTCGGCCAAGCCTGCCGACCTCCGGTGGGCACCTGATTCTATCGCATAAAGCCCCTATCCATCGAAGCCTAGTGCATGCATTAGGTTCAATGATCTGGATGGATAGCGACTATCCAGTATGGGCTAGGGCCATTTGATCTTCGCTGAAAAGTGAGAGTTGTGGGTTCTTTCGTGCTTGGTAATGTTGTACTTCCAGCACGGGCATCTTCTTTCCTTTGAAGTACATCAGCTTGGCCAACTTGGCTTGTTGCTTGATCATGTCAGCTATCTTGCCAGTACCTTTTTGACGTTGACCAAATCGGCTATCCTTGAGTTGGCCTTCGTGGCAGGACTTGATCTGGCTGATGATTCTGTCAGCTCTGAGAGGCAGTGTCTTGCGGATCCAGTCGGTAAAGACATCTGCGACCTGGCCATTGAGCCTTACGATTGTATGATTCATAGATAGTGCACCAGCTTGAGATGCTCGCTTTGCCATATCCATGAGCTCGGTATCGTTGAGACCTGGGATGATAGGTGCAAGCATGACAGTGACAGGCACCCCAGCACTTGATAGTGTCTGGATAGTACGTAGACGCAGTTTGCCGCTGGCTGTCCTTGGCTCCATGATTCTTCTGAGTTCCTCATCCATGGTGGTAAGAGATATGGCTACGCGTACGAGTCCGAGCTCTGCCATGGAGGAGAGAATGTCTAGATCTCTGAGTATGAGGGCATTTTTGGTGATGATCTGTAAGGGATGTCTGTGTTTCCAGAAGACTTCAAGTAAGCTCCTGGTGATTTCATATTCTTTCTCTGCGGGTTGATAAGGATCTGTATTGCCAGAGAGCATGATGGGGCTGGCTTTCCATGACTTGCTAGAGAGTTTTTTATCGAGCAACTTGGCTGCATCCTTCTTGACGATGATTTTACTCTCAAAGTCTAGCCCAGCGCTATAGCCCCAGTAGGTATGTGTGTGTTTCGCGCATAGCAGTATACGCAGCCGTGCTCACATCCCTGATAGGGATTGATGGAGTGGCTGAAGCTCAGGTCTGGACTATTGACATCATTGATGATGGTCTTGGGACTAGAGCGGAGAAACTGTGTCCGCAGTTTGTCATCATCAAGTACTCTGACTTCAGATTCTCTTACGATACTGTCATAGGGGTTGGGCGTGTTGATCTGTGCTCCTCTACCCTTGTGCGTAGTGTGTGGCTGGTTCATAGCGATACTTTTTAGGCTGGCTCGAGCTTAGTTGTTCTGCTCTAGCACGCCGAGATAAATATACTACTAATTATATTAGGATGCTAATAAAAATGGCATTATCTATGATATAGTTCGCCCTATCAGCATATCTGTGCCTTACTGTCTCCGATTAGCCAATAGTGGTGGTGGATCACCAGAAAATGGATTGTATCTGCCAATCGTGCGTGCGTGGAGTCCTGATGCTCTCACTACAGATCTATCACCGTATTTCTCTCTGATATGATCCATCGCTTGATATAGCTTGAGTGTAGACTCCGCATCATCAAAGAGATCGATCTGATACGAACCACTGACTAGGTGACTGCATCGTATACCTATGAGGCGTACACGGAGTCGACGATTGTAGAGTTTCTTAAAGAGCTCTTGCACGAGTGGTATCACCTTGTGATCGGCAGCCGTATAGGGGATGCGCTTCTGCAGTGTCTGAGTAGTGAAGTCCGAGTATCGTACCTTGACGGTGATACAAGCCGTAAGCTTCTTACCACGACGCAGTTGAAAGCATAGATTTTCTGCCATGGCTGTGAGGATGCCTTGGAGTCGCTGTACATCTATGGTGTCTCTATCAAATGTCCTCTCTGTAGAGATAGACTTACGCTCTGTGTAGGGCTGTACAGGAGAGTTGTCTAGTGCATTGGCCTTTTTCCATATGCTGATGCCATTCTGCCCAAAGACTCGCTCCATCATCTCCACGGGCATCTCTTGGATTGTATGGATCACTTTTACACCCAGATTGCGCAGAGTCTGATAAGTCTTGTTACCCACACTGGGAATCTTACGTACAGAGAGAGGAGCTAGGAAGGGCTTTTCTGTGCCATAGTCGATCTGTAGTTCATTATTGGGCTTAGCTTCTCCTGTAGCGATCTTGGATACCGTCTTATTAGCTGACAGGCCAAAGGATATGGGAAGGCCTGTTTCCTTGATGATCCGATGGCGGAGCTTACTAGCATATTGCATGCATCCAAAGTACTTGTCCATACCGCTGAGATCCATATAAAATTCATCGATGGAGGTCTTTTCAAATAGCGGCACATCCTCGCGGATGATTTCTGTGACCATCTCTGAGTACTTAGTATATGTACCACTATTGCCTCGGATGACGATTGCCTCTGGGCATAGCTGCCGAGCCATCTTCATAGGCATCGCAGAGTGTATACCAAATTTTCTTGCCTCGTAGCTGCAGGAGGCCACCACTCCCCTATCTGTAGTGCCTCCTATAAGTACAGGCTTACCCTCAAGTCGACTGTCTATGAGTCGCTCACAGGATACAAAGAAGGTGTCTAGATCTATATGCGCTATGGCTCTATCGCTACTCATCTGTGTACTTTTTCTATCTTGGGTATCTTCATGGTTTTCATCTCAGCATAGCGTGGATCAGGTGTATAAGCAAGCTTTTCTAGGTAGCTGGCTTCTAGGCTATGAAAGCCAAATTCCTCTGTGACACGACCGCGGATGAGGTAGATACCTTTTCCCCGAAAGGGGTACGCCGCAGCCACAGGAGGAAAATGTACCGTATCGATAAAGTGACCCTGTCGATCCAGAAAATTGGCAAACTTCATCCGATCACCGCGCTTAGTCTTAGTGTTCTTGACGGCCACTAAGTAGCCGACTGCCGTGATTTCCTGTCCTGTGTACGATGGCCAGTCTTGCCTAAGCACGTGAGATGGAGGATCTTCTTGCAACAGTGCAAAGGGCGACTGCGTCACGGGAAATCCTATGAGCTCGAGCTCATCATATACATCCTCTAGTTGATCCTGATACAGCGATGGGACATTCCATTGCCTCCTGGTATAGCCAAACAGTGGTGCCACCTGTGGCTTCTTGACCTTGCCGTACTTCATGTGGAGTTCCCACAGGAGTGTACGCCGATGCTTACCCGTGCAGCGAAATGCGTCCGTGCGGATCAGTATGCTCGCTTGATCAAGGCTGAGCGGCAAGCGATCCAGAAAGTTGTCCAGGCTGAGATACGGGCCATTGAGCGCTCGCTCCTGCTCGATCTGCTGCGCGCCAGCGGCCTCTAGCTCACGCACATGCATAAAGCCCAGATACAGCCGCTTGCCGTGGAGCGTGGTGACAAAGTCGCTGTGATTGATACAGGGATTCTGTATGTCGGCTCCATGGATACGCGCCTCGTGTACGTAGATCTCCGTCCTATAAAATCCTCCAAAATTGTTAATCGTAGCGACCATATACTCTAGAGGAAAGTGCGCCTTGAGATAGAGGCTTTGGTAGCTTTCTACAGCATAGGATGCTGAGTGCCCCTTAGCAAATGCATATCCAGCGAAGCTCTCTATCTGTCGCCAGATCTCTGCGGTGAGCTGATCTGTGTGGCCTATCTCTTTACAATTGTCAAAAAACTTCTGCTTCACCTTCTGAAACTCACTGCGCGAGCGAAACTTCCCAGACATCCCTCTACGAAGTACATCTGCCTCGCCCAGTGTCAGACCAGCAAAGTAGTGCGCCACCTTGATCACATCTTCTTGATACACCATCACACCATAGGTGTCTGGCATGATCTCTAGCATGGTGGGATGGGCATCTTGGCGCCGAGCTGGATCTCTATAGCGGATGATATACTCGCGCATCATTCCAGAGTTGGACACACCGGGTCTGATGATAGAGCTTGCCGCCACCAGGCCTAGGTAGCTATCTACCCTGAGCTTGCTGAGCAGCATACGCATGGCGGGCGATTCCACGTAGAAGCAGCCAAGTGCCTTGCCCTGTCTCAGGATGCTCTTGATCTTTTCATCTTCTTTGAGACTACTCAGATTGTGAATGTCTGCGAGCTGAGTCTGAGGCTGATTGTCCCTGATGATATGGAGTGCGTCCTTGATCTTACCCAGTCCACGCTGACTGAGAATGTCAAATTTGTCCAGGCCGATATCCTCTGCTACCACCATGTCAAACTGCGTGGTGGGATATCCCTTGGGTGGTAAGAATGTCGGTGTATAGTGATGGATGTCTATCTCTGGGATCAGTATTCCACCCGCATGGATACTCAGATAGCTAGGCAGCCCCTGGATGTGTGAACTGTACTTGAGTACGAGCTGACTGAGTGAATCTAACTGCTGCATGGAGAAGTCACCTGTACTCAGCTTGTCAATCTCACGCTTGGGAAGACCAAATACCTTTCCCAGCTCACGCACCACAGCTCTGTACTGGAAGGTATTGTAAGTAGCTAGTAGTGACGCATCAGGGAATCGATCAAATATATAGCGAGTCACATCGTCCCTGTCCGTCCAGGAAAAGTCGATGTCAAAGTCGGGAGGATTTTGACGGTAGAGATTGATAAATCGCTCAAAGTATAAGTCGAGCTCTATGGGGTCTACATCAGTGATTCTCAGGATATAAGCCACGATGCTATTTGCTCCACTTCCTCGTCCCACATAGAAATACCCTTGCTGTCTCGCATAGCGGGTGATATCCCAGTTGATCAGGAAGTACGAGAGAAATCCTTTTTTCTCTATGATCTCTAGTTCTTTCTCTATACGATAGTGGACTACGGGTGATGGCTCTGGATAGCGATAGCTGAGTCCCTGGTCACACAGAGATCTGATGAGTCTGATATCCTCCTCGATGGTGCCAGTGTAGCTGCGCAGATTCTTAGCTTGCATCTGCTCATCTCGAAAGCCAAAGTCCACCTCGCAGCTCTCCAGTAGCTCTTCACTGCGTAGCAGCAAATCAGGCATCTGCTTATAGACCTCTGCGAGCTGCTCAGGAGTATGGTAGTGGTCTGAGAGCAAGCCTTCTTCTCGCTTGTCCAGTTTGCTGAGCAGTACATTATTAGCTACTGCGCGGAGGAGACGATGGGCATTGTGATCCCGCTTTCCGCGAAATGTGCAACTCGCCAGAGCTACCCATTTGCTACGAGGGATATCTGGCTTCTGGAGCAGTTGTAATCGATTGAGTTGCTGAGGTCTGATTCCCAAGTATTCATGATCTCTTAATCGTCGCTGTGGCTCCTTGCCCCATGGGTAGATGATATAGGCGCCTTGCAACTTAGGGGCCTCTGCGGGAATAGGCTGCTTACTGTGTAGATAGCGACTCAGGTGCTGGCAGATCTCGTAGTAGCCTATATGATTCCTTGCGAGGGCTACGTAGCACTGGTCTGCACCATTGCGGAAGTCTATGCCCACCACAGGATGTATACCATAGTCGGGCGCCATACGGACCCAGTCCATAGCAGCAGAGCCAGCATTGATATCAGTGAGAGCCATACGCTGTATACCGCACTTTGCCGCCCACTGCAGTATGGCTTGTGGCTGTACTACACCATAGCGAAGGCTATAGGCGCTATGTGTATTGAGATACATGACTGCAAGTACGCCTACTCAGCTGGTGCGAGACTCTGGAAGTGCGTGATCATCATCTGGCTGTGATTCGCTGAGCTTGCGCTGACGAGCGGTAGTGCTGCCCATGCCTTCTAGTTTGTAATCCTCATAGAGGAAGTAGTCGTATTCTTTGTAGATCCTCTGCCCTACAGGCTTGAGGAGTTCTAGGCCGTCATGCTTGGGATTTTTGACCTCAGTGCTCACAGGATAGGCATTCATCTTGCGAGCAGGAAAGGGCTTGAGCATGGAGCTGACTTCGCTGAGTGGAAGATCGCCTGAGAGCCAGGCCTGCTCGTAAGTGCGCGGCAAGACCACGGGCGACCTATGATGTCCTATCCACTGCATCAGCGCATTGGCCTGGGTGGTGATGATGGCAAATGAGTGGATGACCTCTCCTGTCACTTCATTGACCCACTTATCCCAGATACCAGCAAAAGCAAAAGGGCGCTTACCATTTTGCAAGTAGACGAGATGGGGCTTGCTGAGCTTTTCTTTTTTGGGCCCTTCGTAGAAAGCATCAGCTACGACTAGACAGCGCTGTGACCTGATGGACTTGCGGAACATCGGCTTGTGAATGATTCCCATAGCACCGTGATACTGTGGATCATTGTCTTTATTAAAATCACCTTCACTACGAGCATTGATAACATAGAATTGCTTCTTAGCCCATGAGGGCGTGAAGCCAAATTGGAAAAACTGCAGCTCGCTAGGTTTGTCATCTGTGATGATAGGTGCTAGCTGCCCTGGTGAGACATTAGTGCTGATCTGATAAAGTGATGGATCAGAGCACTGGACATGAAATCGCTTTTCTATGGATTGTATCTTGCTGATGGTGACGTATCTACCGCACATAGTAACTGGAATGATGATGAATAAAAAAGATGAATGTCAGAAATGAAGTAGATGCTACCGCATACAGCTCAGTCTTGTAGGATCACTCCTCATCTAGCTTGCTCTTGAGGCTGGCTACATCTTGCTGTAGGGAAAACAGTGTAGCAGATATCTGCTGCAGATCTTTCTGCTGCGGGCTGTGCTGATCTGGCAATTGAAAATTGATCACACCCCTCGCCTGCCATAGTTCAGCTACAGCATCTAACGATAGATCATAAGGCTCATACTCGGTATTGTCTGAACGGAGCAGTAAGCTGTGCGCATCAGACTGCTTCCAGGCACGCTTATAGACGAGTCCATCATCTCGTGTGACGATGACATAGGTCTTACCGTCTCTGATACTGGTCCAGTCATCGATATAGCTGGATATGATATAGCTCCCTGGCTGCACAGGAAGCATGCTGTCTCCCTGGATCTGAAAGAGCCGATACGTGAGCTCTGGGGGCAACTCGCGGAGTGGCAAGGAAAAGCTAGGCAAATCCTCTATAAACTCAGGATCACCATAGCCATGTAAGTAGCCTGCCTGTGCCTGGATAGGCACTACAGAGATCCGCTCTCGCTGCTCTGCATCTACTGGTATGGGCAAGATCCTCAGACCTCTCCCCTGATAGTCTGCACCTGTGGCGATCTCTAGATCATAGTGGACTAGCTCATCTATGGTCTGCTGGAATAGCGCAGACATGCGCTGCAGTGTAGAGATCTTGGGCTCGGCACGGCCCTCCTCATAGGCTCCTATCAGTGATCGCTTCAGCCCTAGTCGCTCGGCCAGTCCAGCCTGTGTCCAGGAGGATCGCTTGCGGAGTAGCTTTATATTCTTACTCAAGTAACTCATGTGTACAAATATAGATACTAATTACATTGTCATGATAATATAATTAGCATTTTTTTGGCCGAAAGGCTCAAAAGATCCTACCCACCCCATAGAATCTGCGCCCCTCCTGCACTTTTTATCTACATCTCACATAAGTAAAAAGGGCGCGCCACTCAGTGACACGCCCTTTGCTAAAAGCTATATGTGTAGCTCCCTCGGAGAGATTACTTAAACTCTACCGTGAACTCTACTCGTCTATTCTTAGCTCTACCAGCGCTCGTATCATTACTTGCTACTGGCTGCGTCTCACCAAATCCTACGGCACGCATGCGGCTGCGATCTACACCTTTATTGATGAGGTACTGGCGCACTGAGTCTGCACGCTTCTGAGATAGATCGCGGTTCATCTCATCGTCACCACGACTGTCTGTGTGACCACTGATGAGCAGTTGGAAAGATGGGTTATCTTGCATGACTGTCACCACATTGTCCAGTACAGCGTATGACTCTGTCTTGATACGTGCGCTAGAAGTCTCAAAGAATACACCCTCTAGAGCCTGTCTCATCACTTGCTTCACTTCTTCTTTTACCTGTGGGCAACCATTGTTAGACTTGAGGCCTGGAGTCTCAGGACACCTGTCTAGACGATCTACGACACCGTCACCGTCCGTATCAGGATCGGCTGGGCAACCGTTGTTGCTCGCTGGACCTTTCTGAGAAGGACACTTGTCATCAGCGTCTGCTACACCATCGCCATCGGCATCTGGACAACCACTTGCTGATCTCACACCAGCTACTTGAGGGCATCTATCATCGCCATCGGCGATCCCGTCACCGTCGCTATCTGGACATCCACTCAAGCTTGCTACACCAGCTACTTGTGGACACTTATCCTTATTATCTGCTACCCCATCGCCGTCGCTATCTGGGCATCCTCTCGTAGCAGCCGTACCAGCAGCATTGGGACAGTCGTCATCGCCATCAGCGATCCCGTCACCATCTGCATCTGGGCAACCCATGAGAGTCTGGAGTCCAGCTACATTGGGGCACTTATCATCTTTATCTACGATCCCGTCACCATCGCTATCTGGGCAGCCTAAGTTTTCCAACTTACCAGCTACGAGTGGGCAGGAATCATCAGAATCCTTAATACCGTCACCGTCGCTATCTGGGCATCCAGCCATCTCTTTGAGACCTGGCACGTCAGGACACATATCTACATTATCACGCACACCGTCACCATCTGTGTCGGCACCGTTTCCGAGATCGAGTGCAAGACCTAGGGTATGCTGTAGGTAGCTATCATCACCTTCTTCTGTCATGAGTCTGTCTACACCGTCTTCAAATAAGATACCATAGCGGCTGTTCCACCAGACATTGAGTCCGTCTGTAAGGTAGAGCTTGGCGCCTATTCCTACTGGGACCTGCAGTGAGGTTCCAGACTTTGCTCTTCCATTGATAGGATCAAAAGTTGCGATACCTACACCCGCTGTGATGAATGGTCTGATCAGGGCATCCTCTGCAAAGAGATTGCCATTGGCAAATTTGTACTGCAGGTTCAGTGCACCTTGAGTCATATCACTGAGGAAGTTTTGATTACCTTCTGTGAGACCATAGCGACCGTGCGATCCATCGATTGCTAGGTCAAATGATGGACTCAAGTAGAGTCCTAGCCGAGCAGCAATGGATGCTTGAAATTCTTCATCGAAGTTCAAGAAAGAATTTCCGATTTCACCATTGTAAGTGGTTTTCGCCCCACCTATACCAAGAGAAAGAGGCCTATCAGCTGTCTGTGCTGATAGCATCACACTGAGCACAAGTGCCAGTGCTACGAAAGAGAGTTTGAGTTTTTGCATAGTTGTTGATTATCGTAAGGAATTAAAAATCGACTAAGTAACTGATAGTATGACCATCAATGTTCGAAAAGGTAACGCTTTACACGCAACAAATTAACAATTATCTAATATAATGCCCGATTTGATGATAATATTACTGCATACATCGCATCATCGAAGTCCGACTTTCAACTCTATCCTGCGATCCCGACGTAGATCAGATCCGTCACCAGCTTGGTTTTCTCCCAGCCCTTTGGCAACTATGCGCTGAGACTTGATTCCCCGGCGTACCAGCTGTGCCTTGATTTCACCAGCGCGCTCTAGAGAATGAATCATATTCTCTTCTTCGTCTCCTTGGGCATCCATGTGGCCTATGATTTGCAGCTTGTATTCAGGATGGCGCTTAAGATAGCTTGCAATTTTGTCCATGACTACATTCGATGTAGTCAGCAATTTAGAAGATCTACCGCTAAAAAATATCTGCTCCGCCAGCACATCGATTTCCTGCAGCGAGAAGTATCCATCATCGGGACAGCCCTGCTTGCTGGCAGATCCGTATACGCTGGGGCAGCGATCATCCTTGTCCAAGATTCCATCACCATCCGTATCAGGACAGCCTCTCCCACTTACTGATCCACTGATGCGAGGGCACTCATCTTCGGAGTCAGGTACTCCGTCTCTATCACTATCAGGGCATCCAGCCAGTGATCGCAATCCAGCGATATTGGGACAGGCGTCTTGACCGTCTTCTATGCCATCACCATCGCTATCAGGACAGCCCTGGTACCTCTTGAGACCAGCCTGCTGAGGACATCTATCCTTATGGTCAAGGATGCCATCACCATCGCTATCAGGACAGCCTGCCGTAGCGAGAGGTCCATAGAGATCTGGACATTTGTCACGCTTATCGAGTACGCCGTCACCATCACGATCAGGGCATCCACGAGAGCTCGCCGGGCCAGGTTCATAGATACACTCGTCTTCACGATCAGATATCCCATCCAGATCACTATCAGGACATCCGTTCATTTCAGCAGTGCCTATCTGATTGGGACACAGATCATCCATGTCCAGGACCCCATCACCGTCTCGATCATCAGAGAGATGCAAGGTATATTTCACACCTATCTCGTGCAGTATGATATGATCATTTCGGTCCCTTTCGGGAAAAGGCGAGCCCTCCAGATTGGGAAACATAGTCCAGTGGTAACCCATCTGATAGAAAACTGCTATGTCGCGATATACTGGATACGATGCAGATAGTCCAAGCGACATTCCCATGTGTGAATCTGCCTGACCAGAGTCGAATGTATAGCGGAGAATCCCAAGACTGTGTGGTATGGAGATGCGAAGTGGTGCATCAAGCGGTAGAAAGATACCATTGTTGAGCTCATAGCTTCCTTGCACGCGCAGATACTTAAACCTGGTCAAGAACTCCTCCCTAAGCTGCAGCACCTGGAGATTGCTATATCCCACCTTACCTCTGCTATATCGTAGACCGATCTGATAGGAGTAGTTCCACTGATAGTCAAATCCCAGCGTACTAGCTGTGCGAAACGTCTGACCAAAATCAAGGAGTCCATTTCCTAGATCACCTACATAGACTGTCTTGCCTACTGATGCTACGAGCGTGACCTTGTCAGCAGCCACTGTCTGAGCGAGCGAGACAGTAGTAAGACTCAGCAAAAGGAACAGAATACAGTATCGGATCATTATAAAAGCGTAGAATTACCACTGAGACCTGATGCTGCTCCAGATGAGCAAGTACAGGATCGACCTAAAGTTACACATATAAAGTGATTATAATTCATAATACACTGAATAGAAATCACTTAGAATAAGTCTAGTGGGGATATCAATGACTGGTCATTGTACCCACCAAAAGTAAACAATTGATACTGTATGAAAATAATCTTTATGGGGACGCCACACTTTGCAGTGCCCACGCTAGAGAAACTGCTCGATTCCCCTCATGATGTCTGCGCTGTAATCACAGCGCCAGATAAGCCTGCTGGTAGAGGGCGATCCAAGCTCAAAGCTTCTGCCGTGAAGCAGTGCGCACTCGAGCACGACATCGATATCCTGCAGCCCACCAATCTCAAGAATAAAGACTTTCAGGCCAGGCTACGAGCCTATAAAGCTGATCTGCAGGTGGTAGTTGCCTTCAGGATGTTGCCTGTGGCTGTGTGGGATATGCCACCGCTCGGCACCATGAACTTACATGGTTCTCTCCTACCCGCTTACAGAGGGGCTGCTCCTATCCACTGGGCGGTAATGAATGGCGAGACGGAGACAGGCTGTACCACATTCTTACTGAAGCACGAGATCGACACAGGTGACATGCTCCTACAGAGTCGTATACCTATAGGACCTGATGAGACCACGGGAGATATCCACGATCGTATGATGATCGCAGGAGCAGATCTGGTGCTAGAAAGTCTAGATGTATTGAAAAATCCTGACTACAGACTCATAGCCCAGGATGAGTCTAAAGTATCCCAGGCTCCCAAGTTGACCACAGAAATGTGTGAGATAGATTGGACTCAGTCCACTGCAGCGATCCACGACTTTATCCGTGGACTTAACCCTTTTCCTACGGCATGGAGTACCATTGCTGATCAGCGAGTAAAAATCTATGCAAGTCGCAAAGTCAGCTCGATCGACAGTCTTCCTTCCACTACGGGCTATTGGTCACATGACGAGAAACTATACCACCGCACTGGTGATGGTGCTATAGAGATCCTACAACTCAAGCCAGAGGGCAAGCGCCTGATGTCCGCAGCGGACTATGTGAGAGCAGGAAGAGATGGCATCACCTACGTAGACGGCGATTCTTAAGGAGTTATAACTGTGGGCAAGTGAGTGCGCTATGTGCGGCAGCTATCTCAGAGAGGCAAAGAGCTGAGAGATTTTCTTGATGACTTTGATCGTCACTTCTGAGTCGCTCAGAGCTACAGTGAGTGCAGCACTGTCATCGAGTGAAATTTGCTCTTGGGCTATTTTGCTCTCTTCTAGTAAGCACATGCCCAGGCAGAATGCACTCATCACGGCAAGCACACCAAGTAAGCTAAATAAGGCTACGGGAAATTGTGTCTTCTTAAGGGTCATAAGACTCAGTTGTACTAAAGATACACTTTATATATCATAGTAACTACATCCGAGGGATACTATCGATGAGACGCTTAGTGTATGGATCAGAGGGCCTTGCAAATATCTCGGCTGGTATACCTTCTTCTACGATAGATCCAGACTCAAGTACGATCATGCGATCACATACATATCGCACCACACTCAGATCGTGGCTGATAAAGATCATGCTGAGACCACGCTGCATGCGTATATCAAGGAGTAGATTGATGACCTGCGCTTGTACACTCACATCGAGCGCACTCACGGACTCGTCGCAGATGAGTAATTCTGGATCGCAGGCAAGTGCCCTTGCTATGCATATGCGCTGTCGCTGCCCACCGCTAAATTCATGTGGGTAGCGATCATATTGCTGCGCTGTGAGCCCCACATCCTCCATGAGTTTGATAGTGCGCTCACGGCGCTCTGTCCCATTGTGGCCTATGCGATGCACCTCCATAGGCTCTTGGATTGCCTTTCCGATCTTCATCCGAGGATTGAGCGAGCTGTAAGGATCCTGAAAGATCATCTGTATACGGCGGCGATATGGTCGCAGTTCTCTGCGACCAAGCGCGCTGATCTCGTCGTCATGCCAGTACAGCTTGCCTCCTGACCATGGAGCCAGACGCACTATGGATTTGGCAATACTGCTCTTACCGCTACCGCTCTCTCCCACGAGACCCAGGATTTCTCGAGGATATACCTCGAGACTTACATCCTTCACCGCAGCATAGACCGTGCGTTTACCTCCTTGCCGCTGCGGGTAATTGACGTGTAGGCCTTCTACGCGCATGACGGGGAGCTCCTGTCGATTGATGACTACATCGGGAGTCTTAGCCGTACGCAAGACTTGCTCATGAGCTGTGTCTATGGTGACGAGTCGCGAGCTATCATACTGATAGTCTGGCCTGCAGGCGAGTAGAGCCTTGGTGTAGTCATGCTGTGGATAAGATATGACCTGATCACAAGGTCCTTGCTCTACGATCTTGCCTGCTCGCATGACCGCAATGTGATCGGCTACTTGAGCTATCACCGCCAGATCGTGTGATATGAAGATCATGGACATGTCCATCTCTCTCTGGAGCTTCTGCAAGAGCGCAAGGATTTCACTCTGGACTGTCACGTCAAGCGCTGTGGTAGGTTCATCGGCTATAAGGATGCGTGGTTCACAGCTGATTGCCATAGCGATCATCACGCGCTGTAGCTGCCCTCCACTGAGCTGATGTGGATAGGATCGATATACACGTAGAGGATCGTGCAGCTTCACCTTGGTGAGGAGATCCAGCACTCGTGTGCGCCTCTGTGATCTCGACAGACTCGTATGCAACTGTAGCATCTCGTCTATCTGCATGCCGCATCTCATAGAGGGATTGAGACTAGAGAGCGGCTCTTGGAAGATGATAGCAATCTCTGCACCGCGATACTTTCTGATATCTGTAGACCTCAAGGAGGCTAGATCTACAGAGTCGCCCTGTTCACTACTGTAAGTCATACCCTCAGCCTTGACCTGCGCGCCTTTGGGCGAAAGCCCTACTATAGAGAGACTCGTAATCGTCTTTCCAGATCCTGATTCGCCTACGATACCCAAGCACCTACCAGCTTCTAGAGCAAACTCTGCACCCTGGACTACTTGAGCCCTATGCTCGCCCGTGCCAAAACTGATATCGAGTCCTCTTACTGCGAGGATAGGTGTACTGTCTTGCATATGATATGTATCACTTAACAAATCTATAAGCTACTATGTCACAGATTTATCGTCCTACAAAAAGAAATATGACCAAGATATGCGTTACATCTGCGAACCATCATTAGAATCGTAGTATATGGTGGTTATAATCCTATCACACAGCGCAAGCTACATACTAGTTAATCATGAAATTACTCAAGATATCACTCATCATCCTACTATCTCTCGTCGGTCTCGTGCTGCTAGCGGCTGTTGTAGGGCCTATACTCTTTAAAGATGAGATCGTACAACGCGTGAAGTCCGAGATCAATAATCAGGTAAACGCAGAGGTGGATTTTGCAGATGTGGACGTCTCTTTGCTCAGATCATTCCCAGACCTGAGCGTAAAGCTGGATGATCTCACCATTGATGGCATAGACGCATTTGCGGGGAACCGCCTGCTAGAGATGAAAGGATTCCAGATGGACATGAACCTTATGAGCGTGCTCAGCAAGTCACGTCAGCCTGAGATAGAGTCCATCGCAGTCGACGGTGCAGATATCCTGCTGCTAGGCCTAGAGGATGGTCAGGTCAACTATGATATCATGAAAGAGACACCTCCAGCATCACAAGAAAGCCAAAGCGATATAGTACTGTCTCTCAATAAGATAAGCATCTCCGATTCACGATTTAGATACATTGACAAAGCTGCAGATCTGTCCCTGGAACTCGGCGATATCAATGGACAGAGTAAGATCAAGATAGACGGTCAGGACTATGCTACCAGTAACCAACTCATCAGCTCAGATGTCACGTACACACAGTCTGGTATGAGCTATCTGGATGGAGCGCGCATAGAGACCGATACTGATCTCGATATCAATCTGGATGATCTGCTCCTCACGCTCAGAGAGAACTCTACACAGATCAATGCACTCTCTCTGGTAGCTACGGGAAAAGTGGATATCAATGATGATCATCAGATGATAGATATAGAGTATAGCGCGCCGCGCTCTGAGTTCGCGCAGTTCCTATCTCTCATGCCTGCTGCTTATACAGAGGATTTCTCTGATATCAGATCATCTGGATCGCTCGCTCTCGCTGGATCTGTGAAGGGACGATTAGATGAGAAGAATTTGCCAGCTTTTGTAGTGGATGCCAAGGTGGCTGACGGCGAATTTCAATATCCTGGCTATGAGCAAGATGTGACGGGCATCAGCGCTGATCTGCTCGTCAGAGGCTCTGGAGATCTATCAGATCTGATGGTAAAGTCTGAGGGATTCAGGCTGCAGATTGATGGTGATCCTATAGAAGGCAAGTTCTCGATTCTAGATGCCATGACGGATCCACGAGTGATCGCTGCACTCAAGGGAAATATAGATCTGGCTAAGATTACCAAGGCCTACCCCATGCCTGGAATCTCTCAGGCTGATGGAGTACTTGCTATCGATGCTGAGCTGGATGCCAGGCAGAGTGACATCACCGCGGGATCCTACGCAGATGTACTTGCAGCTGGTACAGCGAGCAGTGATCAGCTACGTATCACGTATGATCCATATCCTATGATCACTATGGAAAGGATTGCTGCGGATCTATCGCCCAAGGCAATCGCTGTATCTGCAGATCAAGTGCGTACAGATAAGAGTAGAGGCGCGATAGATCTTGCCATCAATGATTATCTGAGTTACGTACTGTCAGAAGGCGATGTGCGAGCGGAGGTAAGAGCTAGATTTGCTAGGATTGACGCTGGAGAGTTTCTTGTAGAGAGCTCAGCCTCTGACGTACCTGCAGATACAGATACCATAGTCCTGAGCAGCAATCCACTGGATGGGATATCCCTGGATATGGACGCCGTGGTCGATGAGATAATCTATGAGAACTACACTATACAAAATCTGACTGTCCTGGCCGCTCTGCAAGATGATGCGCTCGATCTACGTACAGGCGAGATGCTCATAAATCGAAGTGATCTAAGCGTCTCTGGCACTCTAGATAATCTCGGTGCCTACTACTTTGATGAGGCCACTCTCACAGGTGATATCTCTATCAAGGGTGACAAACTAGATCTCAATGCTCTCATGCCAGCAGCGGATGAGACTGCCAGCACGGAAGATAACGATACTGGCTACGGGGTGATCCCAGTGCCTGAGCGCATGGAGCTGGAAGTAGATGCTAATCTGGGACAAGTGATCTATGCAGACTACGATCTGCGCGATGTGCGCGGGGCTATGTCTGTACAGGAGGAGACGCTCTATCTGGAGGATGTAGAGACTACTACAATGGGCGGAAAGATGAACCTCAGCGGCAGTTATGAAACCAGCAATATAGATGAACCACTGTTTAGCCTCAAGTATGATATCAAGGACATGAATTTCTCCAAGTTCTTTGGCACTATCAATACGTGGGATGCACTCCTTCCTATCGCCAAGTTTGTAGATGGTGTATTTAACAGCAGCCTGGTGCTCGAGGGTAAGCTGCAGGATAATCTGTTTCCTGATCTGGGTACCCTGTCGGGCAAAGGTTTCCTACAGACCCTCGACGGACAACTAAAGAACAGCCAAACCCTCGAGAAAGTAGCTGATAAGCTCAATGTAGATCGACTCAAGCAGATCAAGATAGAAAATACCACCAACTGGCTCGAGGTCAAGAATGGCACTCTAGAGGTCAAGAAATTTGATGCAGAGCTGGAAGGCGTCAACTTCACCATAGGTGGAAGCCACAGTCTCACACAAGAGATGAACTACAAGATCATCGCAAGTATCCCCAAGGAAATGCTGGATGGAAATGTTGCAGGCCGTACGCTCAACGAAGGTATAGGATTCATCACTTCCGAAGCTCAAAAGCGAGGCCTCCCACTAGAAAGCGGTGACAGTTACCTAGTCCAGATAGATCTGACTGGTAATATCAAGGATCCCAAGACCAATTTCACGGTACTTGGAACAGAGGACAAGGATCTCAAGAGTTTTGTGGATGACAAGGGGCAAGAAATCAAGGAGACCATCACGGATACTATCCGTACCACTATAGATAAAGAAAAAGAGAAGATCCGCTCTGAGGCAGATGAGAAAGTGACTCAGGTCAAAGACTCCGTGAAGACAGTAGTAAATCAAAAGATAGACTCCGTCAAGACCAAGGTAGAGCAAGAGGTAAAAGAGCAGGTGAAAGATACCGTCACGCAGGTACTCACGGATGAGCTCAAAGAAAAGACCAAGGATATCTTTGGAGAAGAAACCAAGAAGGAAGAGGAGAAGATCAAGGAAGCAATTGATGAGTGGAACCCCTTCAAAAAGAAAAAGAAGAAAAATGGCTAAGTCTCTAGCAGTGCTTTGCATCGCCCTCATGGCTGTCAGTATCTCTGCACAGTCTCACACGCTCACAGTAGACCTAGAAGGATGTGATGATGATTATCTGCTCATGGCTCACTATGGTGGCGAGCAGATCCTCGTGGACGATACTCTCTACAAGGACGATTCAGGTCAGTACGTATACGCTGACACCATCTTGCCTGATGGCCCGTATATCATCGTTTCCTTTGAGGATCGTAGATACTTTGACTATATATGGGATAGCATGGACAAGGACGTGACTGTACATGCACACTGGGACTCGCTAGAGCAAAGGCGCTATATGGGCAGCCCGATCAATCAAGCATTCACAGACTATGTCCACTACCTTACCGCTCACCAGCAGACTGTCAATGCACTTCTCAAGCAGGAGGCTGCGGGACAGGACGTATCCGATGATCTGATCCGTCACGGAGAGTCGCTCATCCAGTATCAGGAGCAGATCAAGCGAGAGTATCCCGAGTCGTACTTAGTCACAGTGCTACGAAGTCAAGACCCACTCGACTTCCCCGAGATAGATGGTGATGAAGAAGCTCAGCTCATCCACAACTATCACTATCGCCTTGATCATTACTTTGATCGAGTAGCTGATGATCCGAGATTTTTCCGCTCAAGATACTTTAAGGGAATGGTGAGCAAGTACATAGACGAGTATACTGTACAGCGACCAGATAGCCTGGCGCAGAGTATGATCACCGTCTTGGATATGGTGCAAGGGGACGAAGACGTGTTCCAGTACTACCTAGTCCAGTGGATCAATAAATATGCGGAATCAAGTCGGATCAATGATGAGCGTATCTGGGTACAGCTCACAGACAGGTATATCACTACAGGTCTTGCAGACAATTTTGTGCCTGATGAAGCTAAGAATAAAATGATCCAGCGAGCAGCTGTCCAGCGTAAATCTCTGATAGGCGCAAAAGCTCAGGATCTCACCATGCCTATACTTGACATTGACTCTACCATCAGACTTTCTATTGATCCTAAGCGCAATTTGTATTATAAGCTCTCGTCCGAGGAACTAAGCCTTCATGATATAGAAGGAGAGCTGATCGTACTCTTCTTCTGGAAGCCGAGTTGTGGTCACTGTCAGGAGGCCTTTCCCGTATTGATCGATCTGCTCAGTGAGTACGACACGCTAGGTCTGCGTGGCTATGCCGTGAATGTGGGCTCCTATAAGCAATATCAAGAGGCCGCCGAGTTTATCAGAGAGCATGATGGCGAGATCATACCGCATATGGTCGATCCAGAATATACCTCCCGATACGCGGAGCGATTTGCAGTACTCAAGACACCTGCGATCTACATCCTAGACGCAGATTTCACCATATTATACAATCGGATGGGGGCTCAGCAGCTACGTGAGTTCGTGGAGCGAGCCCTTAGTGATAAGGGACTTATGGCCGCTGACTCACTGGATTAGCCAGAGCTGATGGGAGGATGTGCCATCTTGATGAAGCAATGAGGCAATGTACATGCCGGGCGTGATCTCTGGTACAGTCAGCCTATCTGCCTCCACACTCATGGTGTGTACGTGACCTGCGTAGGGCGAGATCAAGGATAGAGCTATGGTGCCATTTGGCAATATGTGCACAGAGCCAGCTCGAAGATAGTACTTCAGCACACCGTTGCCTACTGCCGTACGAGCAAGCGGATCTGCGGTGGACACCGTACCTACCGCCCTGAAATCAGCAAAAAGAGGAAGGTGATCACTGATGCGATCCGTGTCGTCCTCTCTGAGCTCAGTAGCGGCTAGAGCCTCGGGGCTGAGTGCACTTGATAGCAGAGCTCCACTGCTCAGGACTTCTACACTTGACGAGGAGTAGGTAATATAGTCTAGTCTACCTGGCGAGAAGCTACCACCAGACGGGTTCCAGCTGATAGTCGCAGGGAGACCGGTGGTGAGGGGGACAGCATCTGTAAGGGCTCCTCTCCCCCAGTCTGGGTCAAAGTCTGGGCCATAGAGCCCATTGCGATCGATGTCTCCTAGGAGTAGCGCATCTCTTGTCTCATTGCTTCCTACGAGATTCATATCGCCCAATATGATCACTGGCGCATCTTCCTGTACCTCTAGCGGATGCGTGCCAGCCTGGATATCTCTCAGGATCTGAAGGATCCGATCGATCTCCTGCCTGCGGCCAAAATCATTTTCGCAGCAGGGCAAGTGGCAATTGACAATCAGCCAGTCTCTATCCGCATGCGATATGCGGAAATATCCATTGCCGTCACTTGATCGCGTCGCAGTGATATTAGCCTTACTGACCAGTATGATATCTGGCTGTACCTGAGCATGATACCATTGCTCACCTATGTCTGGTGGATACAGTGTATTTACCATAGCCGCGACCTCTAGGCTGCTATGCTCGTAGATCTCCTGGAAGGCAATTACGTCTGGGTCGAGAGTCCGCAGCACTCGACCCAGCGCTGACCGCGCACTGCTCGACTCTAGGGGTCTATCACGGAGGACATTATAGCTTAGTACTCTCAGATCAGTACCTTCTGCAACGGATAGATCAGTGCTATACTCCCTATCATAGATGTCAGCTCGATCTACGTTCAGTGTTCCCTGATCTGGCGCCACATCGCCACCAGTAAATCTCCATACGTACTTGCAGCTATCGCTGATCACATAGTCTATCTCACTATCCACTGGAGCAGTGCGACGTATCAGCATCTCCCACTCACTGCTACTCACTGTGGGTGATGAGATAAGTCCTATATCGTCATGACTATATCCACGTCTCACATCCAGAGCACTCACTCCAGCGCGTGCGCCAAAATCAAACAAAAGATCCACTCCTAAACCATGCATCAGCTCTCCCGTATTTACATCATTGTCTATATCTAGCAATACCTGGAGTCCGTCTGTCTCTTGAAGGAGACGATTGCGCTCTACTTGCAGGTAGAGATAGAGATAGTCGCTATCCATCGTGGCTCCTGTGGCCAGTATGTCTACACCTCCACCCTCGACATCATCGCCGTCGAGATATATATCAAGTTCGCTCCAGTCATCGTACAGCTCATCGAGTATGATCTGCGACGATAAGGATGAGCCCATGCACAAAGCTGTCAGTAGTAGTACGTATGTGGAAAGACTATGCATAAGAGGCAAATTTCTGTGGTATGGACCTTACTTTAGCTTTTCTATAAGACACATTTGGACGAAAGTCCCGTCCTAACACAAAATGAACACTATGAAAGTTTACGCTCTACTCGCTCTATCATCATTGGTCCTAGGCCTAAGCTCTTGCGCCGCCAAGAAAAATATGATCGAAGCTGATCCCGTGAAGACAGGAGATCCTGTGATGGAAATGTATAAATCACCTTGCTTTGGCAAATGTCCTCAGTTTACGCTGACCATACAAGACGACCTGACTGCGCTCTATGTAGGTAAGTCCAATACAGATAAGATTGGACTCTTTAAGCGAAGCATCACTAAGGAGCAGTACAAGGAGCTCAAGGCGGCATTTGACAAAGCGGACTTTCTCTCTAGACCTGACGAGTACGAGACCTACGTGGCGGACGCACAGTCTGTGACCCTCACACATCATCTCAAAAGTGGGCCTAAGTCGGTCAAAGGGGTATTTGACAGACCTGCCGAGCTCGTAGAACTGGAGCGCATGATGGACAAAATCGCCAATACGGGCGACTGGATGAAAGTCACCGATATGCCAGAGGAATCTTTCCCTGAGACCATGGAGCCTAATAAAATGCGTGTCCAACTCAAGCCAGAAGTAGATATGACACAGTGGGTCAAAAGCTATAAAGCCTACTCCATGGAAATCGACCCAGCGATGGTGCCTAATTTTAATTTTCTCCAGGTGAAGTACGATGATAGTAAGATCACGCCTCAGGAAATGCTTGTCAAGATTCGCAATGATGAGCGCGTGCAGACGGTCAGTTTTGTCCGCAAGGACACGCTTGGTGGTGCACAGCAGTAGCTCTACTCAGCAAGAAAGCCTATCCGCTTTCCAAAGTGCTCAGCAAATTGATCCATCTCTCCAGATAGCTCAGTATTGCTTGTAGCCCTACGATAGCTCGAGGCCATACTCCTCAGAGTATGATAGAAAAATCTGTCCATTTCCTGGATCTGCATGTCTTGTGTCCACAGATCTATCTTGAGCGTCTCTCGGCTGTCCCTATCAAATATGGATAGCATAAATGCTTTGCACTCCGCCTCTGGCGCGCCGCCGTCCTGAGATACCCAGGTGATCTGCTCGGGTATAGATTCTTGATTGAGCTCCACTTTGAGGACGATCTCTGATGTTTTATTCTTCATTACTCTACGATAAGATTGTAAATATCTACATGCGCGCCTCCCCATATGCCTATACCTCCAGAGATATTACTCCTCACGCGAGTATACCCTGCAAATGGCCCTTGATTGGCGCGACTAAACTCTAGAGTATTCCAAAAGTCGAAGTGCTGCTCATCCAGTGTCATCCATCTGATGCCGACCGTATCACCTACCTCGTAGAGTCCATACTCATCATCAAATGGCTCACCAGGTGGCTCAGATTTCTGTAAGGTCACGTCAAACGACTGTCCGTCAAACAGCGCATCATCCGTCACACTTGCCAGACCCGCCAGGAATGGTCCGTCATTGATGGAGGTGAGATATCTATAGTAATTGAGTGTGTCTACAGGATCGCTGATACGAGTCTTGAGCTGACGAAATCCCGCGCCCAGAGTGCCAGGTGCATCAGACCACTCAAAGTCCTCTAAGGGGATGAAGTCAGGTATCTTAGTCTCAGCAGTGAGTACGAGATCGTCTACCTCGATCAGCAATCGGTAGCTACTGCCACTCTCAGCAATAATAGAATTACTGACGTCAAGATATACGCATGGATCCAGAGCACTTGTGGCAGGTAATCTCAGCTGGTCTCTGATCAGAGTGGCTATAGCACTGTCTAGTGTGCTGAGGCAGATGGGAGTGAGTTCGTAGCTATCTGTACCGTCATCTATGCGCACTCGTGCATCTCGGATGATGGCCTCGTTGATATTTTCTGCGGATATGCTATCAAGAAAGGCAGTGCTACGACTCAGCAGCACAAAGGGAGGATTAGCGCCTGGTCCTGCTTCTATATATCCCTCGACTACGATCTCTTCTATAAATATCTCTTGGTCGGGTTCCACTGGTGTAGCACAGCCGAGCAGGAGTAGGATCAAAAATGAATAGATGCAGTATTTCATTAATTCCATGTAAAATTCCAGGTGACTGATGGGACAAATGGGAAGAGAGCAAAGTTCTGCGCACTAGCGGAGGCTATGCCGCTGTCTGCATCCACATCTAGATCTGTAAAGGTGAAAAACGTGTTTTTGCGCACATAGACATTGTACACACCAAATGTCCAAGACGACTGCCAACGCTTGGTAGAGCTGGGGTGACGAGTATAAGTCGCTGCTATATCGAGACGATGATAGTCCGGTAATCTAGCACTATTGCGTGGCCCATATCTGGAGACCAAATTTTGCTCTATGAAGTAAACGCTCTGGATGGGTGTGTATCGCCGACCGCTGGTGTAGATGAAGGTGCCACTTACAGACCATCTATCACTCAGTTCATAGATACCTACGATACTCAGGTCGTGAGGGCGATCATATACAGTAGGAAATTCACGACCATCCTCTATCTCATCAAAGCTCCTCAAAGCCCGAGAGTAGGTATAAGAGAGCCAACCTGTAAATTGCCCCTTGTTTTTACGAAAGTAAAACTCTGCTCCATGGGCTCTACCCTGCCCTGCTACAAATTGATTTTCGATATCTTCTGCAAAGTTGTCTACAAAGTCATCGCGGTAATCTAACTGGTGATGTAAGCGCTTGTAATAGAGTTCTACGCTCCACTCGTAGGCGGCGGTCTGGCTTTCGCCAAAATACCCTACACTGATCTGCTCAGCGCGCTGTGGCCTGATGCGCTCGCTAGAGCCTACCCAGAGGTCAGATGGTATGGTACTGGTGCTTTGACTCACGAGATGTAAGCTCTGATGTGTGATGCTGGTTTCTGCCTTGAGGGATGTGTGCTCATCCACTTGGTAGCGAAGAGAAAGCGTGGGATCAGCATAGTAGTAACTCTTGATGACTTCTAGAGGCCGACGCAGACCAGATCCATCAGCTTCCACTGGACCTACATTCTGATAACTCTGCAATCTCAGACCAGCGCCCATGCGCCATCGCTCAGTGAGATCGCGGTCGTACTGACTGGTGATTGCCATCTGCTGTCCATACTTAGTGGCCAACTTGGGTGTAAACGCCTCCCCTTCTATCTCAGCGGATAGAATATTGGGCTGCAGCCTAAAGTGGTGATACTCTGCTCCTATGCCTAGGGTACCGCCGCCTGGCGAAAGATGTAATAGTCGATATGCCGCAGATAGATCGCGTACACCAGACTCGAGCAAAAACTCAAATCCCTCCTGCGCACCTGACACTTCAAAGCGGTAGTCTGAGTACGATACTAAGAGGGATGACTTCCATCTATCGCTGATCTGTCGATCCCAGTGAATAGACCCTATCGTATTTCCGTATGGCAGATCAAACTGGATACCATTGTCTACATTGTTAAATGAAAATCTGTCCCTTCCTAGATAACTGGAGAAATATAGATGGTCTCGCTCTGTGAGCTCGTGATCAATCCTGAGAGAGTAATCGTGAAAGAAGTAATTGGTGCCAGCAAAATCTGTGTTCTTGATAAGCGGCTGCGCCAGATCTAGGAGATAGGTCCTCCGGCCTGATAGTGTCACGCCTGTCTTACGCCCCAGAGGTCCAGAGACTTGTACACGACTGCTTACCAGCCCTATACCACCGTTCACTTCCCAGTCATTCTCAGAGGAGCTAGTCTCCACTAGGAGTGTCGACGATAGCCGTCCACCATAGTGAGCTGGGACGCTGCCCTTGTACAGCGTCACATTGCCAAGGATATCTGGATTGAAGACAGAAAAAAATCCTAGTAAGTGTCCAGGATTGTATACCGTCGCTCCATCGAGGAGGACTAAATTCTGATCTGGAGCTCCTCCGCGCACATAGTATCCCGAGCTACCCTCTCCGGCACTCTGCACCCCTGGCAGTAGCTGCAGCGACTTGAGTACATCTACTTCACCAAACAGTGCTGGCATGAGACGGATATCCTTGGGATCAAGGGTGATGGCACCCATACGTGCATCCTCTACTCTCCCGCCAAATGTAGCAGCATCTATCACGATATCTGAGATACGGATACCAGCACTGAGAGCTAAATCCATACGGCCTGGCACCATCACCGACACGGTATCAGATTGGTAGCCGATATAGCTCACTAGCAGGGAAGCAGGGAAGCGAGATATCTCCAGAGTATAATAGCCATCGAGGTCTGTGCTCGCGCCTGTAAGAGCGCTATCCAGGAGTGATATACTGGCACCTACAAGTGGCTCAGAGCTAGACAGATCCGTGACAGAGCCGTACACCCGTCCTGTCTCCTGAGCACTCGCGCACAGGGATAGACAGATCAGTACTATCAGCGAAAAAGTCTTTAGCATGGTTTAGGAAACACGTGATCGCCGCAGAAGTTTCTATACGTTATCCGCTGATATTGGCTCACATGAGACACCCTGTACCTTCAAGCCTCTGATGAGGCCGTGAAATCCTCCTAGGTGTGCTACACCCACAGATATGAGTGCCCGCATATCCGTGATCATGATAGAGAGTACCTTGTCCAGCATCGCCGGATTGCGCTCACGGATCATCAGATCTCGTTGCCGCCCAAGGCTCTGATAACTGCGTCGATACAGTCCATGCAGATCACCCTCGCGATAGAGCATACTGATCTTGAGATGGAGCTTCCTGAATTTCGATATATTGCTGGCGCTTTCGCGCAAATGCTTGACTTGATCTTGAGGCGACAACTGGTCATAAATGGTCCTATGAGCTCTAGCAGATTCCACACCACCAGTGATGAGTCCAAGGCCCTGAGCTTGCTCCCATAAGAGCTCGTCCATCCCTCTACCTCGAGCTCCAAGGACTTTCATAGACATGAGTGCCGTGATCCAGAATGGATTCATATAGCGATACATCGCCATGTCAATGCCCATAGACTTCTGCAGTATCTCACGATACCGACTATACTCACGCGATCCCAGCTCTTCCTGGAGATCAAAATCTGCGGGAGGCTCTGGAGTCCACTGACTGAGTTCGTCCAATGGAGACTCTGCATAGAAGTGTGTGCACTCATGAAGCACTTCACGAGCCAGCTCGAGCCAGTGTGCTGTATCCTGATTGGATACATGCATGGTTCCTAGCAAGTAATGCACTTGATCGCCAGAGCGTAGGCGATATAACACGGACTCAGACAACTATCTTGCCTTGGATCTCGTATTCGATGGGTAAGATATTAGATTTCTTGACACTGCTCAGAGTCATGAGTGTCTTGATACGTTCCACTTCCTGTAAGGATGATATTTCACCAAATAGCAGCTTCTCATAGCTAGCGATGTCTTTGCACTGAATCTTGAGCAGTGCATCTGCCTCGCCTGTAATGATGTGGCACTCTACGATCGCATCAAAGCTCTTCATGTGCTCGATGAACCGATCTAGAGCATTTTCCTTTTGCCAGTCGATGACTACCAGTACAAAGGTCTGCACCTTGATACCCATGAGCTCGGCATCGAGTACAGCGTGGTAACTCTTGATGGCTCCTCCATTTTCCAATTTCTTCACCCTCTCCAGGGTAGGTGCAGGAGATAGTCCTATACGCTTAGAGAGATCGAGGTTGGTTATTTTACTATTCTCTTGCAAGATCCTCATGATCTTGAAGTCCGTCTTGTCTAGTCTCATGATGTGTGGGTGTGCTATTTTTTTATGGGAATATCCCTTTATTCATATAGTCGCTCGAGACCTTATTGAGAGCACTTAGAAAAGCTGCTGTTCTCAGATCTGTCACTGATTTTTTACGTCGGAGAATTTCGCGTATTTGATCGTAGGCGGTCACCATAGTTTCTTCCAATCCACTGCGTACGAGATCCACTTCGTCGGCACCTTTGGTGAGCATACGACGCTCCTTAGCGGTGATGCTTTTGCCAGTCATGGCTTCCAGCTTTTCTGCAAAGAGCGTGTACGTGTTCTGATTAAATCTCTTCTCCATCCTACCAAATCTCATGTGCGATAGATTCTTAAGCCACTCAAAGTAGCTGACCGTCACACCACCAGCATTGAGATACATATCTGGTACTATGATCACGCCTTTGTCACGCAAGTAGGCATCGGCATCGGCAGATACTGGGCCATTGGCTGCCTCGGCTATGATCTTAGCCTTGATCTTCTTAGCATTGAGCATAGTGATCTGATTCTCCAGAGCGGCGGGAATAAGTATATCACACTTGAGCTCTAGAGCCTGCTCGCGAGATTTCATATTGGTAGTACCAGGAAATCCCATGATACTGCCAGTCTTTTGTCTGAATTTGTAGAGCTTGTCTACATCGATACCGTCAGGGCTATGTATGGCTCCTTCATATTCTGACACAGCGATGATCTTGGCATCACCTTCTTCTTGGCAGATCTTACCCGTGTAGTAACCCACATTTCCGAGCCCCTGTATGACCAGCGTCTTTCCAGCCATACCAGTCTTGAGACCTATTTCTTTCATGTCATCAGCATAGGAGAGCAGCTGCACCAATCCATAGTAAACACCACGGCCGGTGGCCTCAGTCCTTCCACGGATACCATTTTGATTGACGGGCTTACCTGTGACGCAACCTGCTGAGTCTATCTCTCCACCATTGAATGTCTGGTAGGTATCTAGTATCCACGCCATCTCTCGGCTACCTGTACCATAGTCAGGAGCTGGCACATCGATTCCAGGACCTATAAAATCTTTCCTGATCAGCTCTGTGGTATAGCGGCGCGTGATACGCTCGAGTTGCTCCTCCGTATATTTCCATGGCGTGATCTTCACACCACCCTTGGCACCTCCAAATGGTACATCTACGATAGCACACTTATACGTCATGAGAGCAGCTAGTGCCATCACCTCATCTTGATTGACGTGAATCGAATATCGGATACCACCCTTAGTCGGTAATCTGTGATGACTGTGCTGTACCCTAAAGGCCGTCACCACTTTGTACTGATTCCCAATCTTCACTGGGAAATTCATCTGATAGATGGAATTACAGGTCTGTATCTGGGCTAGCAGTCCTTTGGGGATGCCAGATACGGCGGCCGCTCTCTCAAAATTTTCATTGACACTCTCGAGAAAGGAGGGCGGTTGGTAGTTTTTCATTCGCGCAGCTTGGTTACAGTTTTTGATTGATCTATTCTATTCACTTTGCGATCTATATGGATGAGAAAAGCAAACAATCCCACCAGTACGATGAGTACTACTATGATCGTAGCCCAAAACTTTCCCGAGTACCACAATTGATCCATGTCCCAAAGTTGTAATAATTCGTGTAATTCTCACAAAATTTTATTCTTATTTCTCGGATGTGGCGACAGAGCCGCCACATTTGTGATACTCCCATGACGTCACAAGATGAAATACTCTCTATAGATAAGACGCTTCTCCTCTATGACTTATGAGAATACTAGGTCCTACGACCGCGTACATGGTAAGTAGGTATGAGAGCCAGATAGCCTTATGAGCATCACATAGTCTACTCCTCACGCGATAGCTTGATGACTCGGTGATATAGATCTGCAATCCAGTAAGACAGCAGCATATAGCCTATGACGGCGGGATAGAAAACCAGACGCATAGTATTGTCTAAATCATCCTGGGCAAATGCTGGATTGCCGCCATTACCCGGATGCAAACTGTCCATCATCCTAGGTATGAGGAACAGTAATGGAATCATCATGCTAAAGCAAAATAAATTGTAGGCGCTCGTGAGACGTACTCGCTGCATCTCATCACGTACTCCAGCATAGAGAAAGAAGTACGCGGCGTACATAAATAGGCAGATGGCGCTTGTCGTCTGCTTTATATCCCAACTCCAAAATTTCCCCCATGTATTGTGTGCCCATACCATACCGGTGATGATGCCCAGCAGCCCCAGCACTAGACCCACGGCATTCATGGCATATACCCTATCTGAGCGATGCCAATCTTTCTTGATCAGGATCATGAGGCTCTGCCATGCGCTGATCCCAAAGAGCAACATCATGGCAAACCACATGGGCACATGGTAGTAGAGGCAACGCAGAGTCTCTACCAGTATGTTTCTGTACGGGAAAGCCAAGTACTCCTTGGCATAGAGTGTAGGCCGCCCTTCCTTGCTCCAGAGGGCAGCACCTAGATCCTGCCGGGTCTCAGACCCCTGTGCTAAGCTAAGCGCCCGTGGTAGAGTGATGGCACCGTCAGAATCAGTAGAGACCAACAGCGAAGGATAGATGGCTTCTGCACTGCTCGGAAGATAATCTGGTATATGGAATCGAGCTTGCAGCTCATTGTGACTGACAGCGCTTACCCGAGAGGCAGCCAGGTAGTACGATGTGTCAAACTTAAGATACGCATGGATCGGCTCGTCATCAGTGTACGATCCATGATAGACCTTGATTGATATATCACAGACCTCACCAGCATCACAGCGCAGCTTATCTATACTCAGGACTCCCTGCCTCAGAGGGACTATGAGGCCTGCTATATGTACATAGACGAGGAGTATGATACAGACTACTTTCCACCACTTGATCATGCTACGGTAACTAGTTTTTCCATACAAAGTTGATCAAAACCATGGCGCCTCCTGATGCAATCACCGTGATGGCAGCTAGATACATCATATACTGATTGTAAGCAGCTGGATCTCGTAGATCCATTGCTACGCCAGTCAAGTACTGACCAAGAAGCAGGACAGGTAAGATGAGTGGTAGACTGATGATACTACTCACCACGGCTGGACTATCGCTGAGACTACCGATAGCAGAGGTAAAGCTCAGTATCGCAGCGAGAGTAAGAGAGGAGAGGCCCATGGCGGCAAGCTGCCTACGCCAATCTATGATCGGGTCATAGCTCAGTGCCATCAGAGATAGACAGAGCAGTAAGGCTATGAGCAGTAAAAAAATCGTCCCGCTGACCCACTTAGCGAGCCACAGCTCCTGAGGGCGCAAGAGCTGAAAATAATATAGTCTATGCTCAGATGTTTCCTTAGCGTATACATTGATCGACCAGATGACGGCACTGAAGCTCAGGAGCACCCAGTACAAGAGATTCCATGCCTCAAGCTCGGGGTCTTGATAAGCAATCAGACATAAGAAAACAGAAAAAACAGCGTATAGTAATACACTACCGATAGAAAATCTATGGCGGAAATCCAAGAGAAAATCATATTTGATCAGTGTCCACTGCCTCGTCCAGTTCACAGAGAGCCCTTTCGGGCAAAGGTCTATCAATTAACGTCATGCGGCAAGAAGAAAATTTCCTTACATATTATAAATTATTTATATATTTACGGCTCCTAATACGTGGAAGTTATGATGACTAAGGTCTTCCTGTGTATGGGTTTGTTGTTGGCGTGCCCCATTTGGGCGAAAGCCCAGACATCCTCCTACACCATACATCAAGTAAAAGCTAAGAAAGGAGATGGCGTACTGTCGCTGCTCAGGAGGTATGATCTGCAGGCATATCCCTGCAATCTTACGGCATTTTACGAGATCAATCAGCTAGATCGCTCAGCACAGCTTCTTGCTGGCAGATCATATAAGCTACCAGTCAAGCTATACACCTACAATAGTCAATCCATCCGCAGCACTATAGGAATCACGGACTATAACAAGGCTCTCGCCATAGCTAAGTATAATCTGGCTCTCAAGGACAAGGGGGTAAGATCTACTACTTATCAGACAAGCAAAATATTATGGGTGCCATTTCACTTCACAGACTGCACCAGCACTACAGAGTCCATCACGGATCTGATAGAAGAGAAAAAAACTCCTGTCAGAGAATACAATACTGATCCTCTCCTAGGTCCAGAGCATGAAAAATATGAAGTACTCGATCGTAGTCTCAAGGGGCAAGTGTTCTACATCACAAGTGGTCATGGTGGGCCAGACCCAGGAGCACAAGCGCGCAAAGCTGGAAATGATCTCTGTGAAGATGAGTATGCCTATGATGTATCACTGCGCCTCTACAGGAAGCTTAAGTCGCACGGTGCCACCGTATACATGATCATCCAGGATCCTAATGATGGCATACGATCAGATCGCATCCTGCAAGGTGATCAAGATGAGCTATGCCTAGGAAAGGCAAAGATTCCACTATCACAGCGTATACGCCTGGATCAGAGGACGCAGGCGGTAAATCATCTCTACAAAAAACACAGACGTGACGGGGTAAAGCAGCAGACCGCGCTATTTATCCATGTAGACAGTCGTAGCGAGGCTAAGCGCCAAGATGTGTTCTTCTACTACTATGATAAGAGTAAATCTGGAAAGAAGCTTGCAGAAACGATGCTAGAGACTTTCAGACAGAAATACAAGGTCAATAGGCGCTCTGGGCAATATAGCGGTACGGTTTCCTCTAGAAATCTCTATGTCATAAAGAATACCTATCCAAAAGCCGTCTTTGTCGAGCTGGCTAACATCCGCAATACTCATGATCAAAAGCGAATTCTATACCCAGAAAATCGTCAGGCTCTCGCCGAATGGCTCTATCTGGGACTGGTGAAGGATCAGGCTAAGAGCTGACGTACAGCAGATTGCAGCCTCGCAGATCTGAGTGATCCAATCTACCAAGTATCCTAAAGCTTCCATCCTCACGCCGCTCCACAAGATCCTCCGTGGCGATAAAGGAACAACTGTCCAGATTGTACAGATCAGCTATGCGTCCTATGCCACGAGTCTGCATAGTCCCGCGGAGAGGATTGTCCGCAGTAGCAAGTGTCAGTCGCATAGCACGTCCAGGACATAGCCATCCGTCAGCCTCTGCCCATGCTTGGCTCTGCAGCTCTGTCATGCCATACTCCACATTTATCATGGCCTGTGGCCAGGACCGCTGTAAGGTCTGGGTCAACTCCGCGTGAGTAAGCTCACGACCTCTACCCTTCATGCCACCTGTATAGGTCACGTGTATCCTTCCTGAGATATAACCTTGCTGCGCCAGATCCAGCAAGGCATAGCTCACGCCGATAAGCCATATCGTCTGGTCATTCGCTAGATCTGAGTGTATATGCTCGTAAAGCTCAGGTAAGCGATGACCGTAATATCCCTGGAAATCACACCGATCGCCCATGGCCTCTACCATATGCAGAAGTGAGCTTTGAGACTGCTCCTGATAGCTAGGAAGCAGGGCATAGAGTCGAGTGTCAGATCTGAGCGGTACATAGTGTGGTATGTGATCTACACACCTCTTGGTGTAAGTGGAGAGATCTCTAATCAGATGCTCAGATCTGCACTGTGATGTGGTGCCGCTACTCTGAAATCTTGCCTCAGGAATCCAGTCACCTGCCATGACCTCGTGATGCTTAAAAGTCGATATAGGGAGATAAGGAATATCGCAGAAGCTCTGAGGAGAAGACATGGATAGAGCATCACACCACTTCCTGTAGACTTCACACTGCTTGTATTGGTATTGATAGATATCTAGCGCAAGCTGATCATAGTTATCTTCGTTGAGAGATTTCAGTCTATGCAGTATTTTTTCTCTGGTAATGTCGCTCGTCATGTGGGTATCCTCGCTTGCACAGTCATGATCCTCTCCCTTGCAGCATGCGTGGAAGAGCCAGATCTACCTGATGAGCCATCCATCAGTTTTGTGTCCTTCAGCAAAGATAGTTTGGATCAAGGGCCGCTCGTAGGCGACTCTGTCTTTGTAGCACTGGACTTTGCTGACGGGGATGGAGATCTAGGATCAGAGGACGAGTCCAGTATCTTCTTTATCGATACGCGCCAGGACTTTGTCTTCAGTAGTTTCCGCATGCCTGAGCTACCTGAGCCTGGAAATGATCGCGCTGTCCAGGGCACAGTCACGGTAAAGCTACTCACCACCTGCTGCATAGATGATATGGGAAATACGTGTCCTACAGATGATCCGAGTCTGACGCAAGACGTGATTTTTGAAGTGTATCTCGTAGATAGAGCTGGCAATGAGTCCAATCGCCTCACTTTGCCTCCTCTGATCATACGTTGCAACTGATAGCTTTCCAGAGGACCGGGCTGCCAGGCAGATGCGCTATTCTAGTTGAGCATCTCCTTCATAGTTTCTATGGTCGCCTTGCTATTCCCTGCTGCTACACGATTATCGATATACAGTACTGGACGCTTCAAAAAGGAATAGTGCTCCAGGATGTACTTCCTGTAGTCAGCCTCTTGCAGATCCGCATCGCCCAGTCCGAGCTTCCTATACTGCATAGAGCGCCTGGAAAATAAGGATTCGTAGCTGCCAGTGATCTCTGCCATGGCATCGAGTTCTTCTTCGCTCACAGGTTGCTCTTTGATATTCTGCGTAGTGACATCATGGGGATCTAGACCTATCTCTTGCCATATGCGCTGACAAGTCTTGCAAGTGGATAGATGGTAAAACTTTCTCATATTCATTTCAAGATGCATAAGGTACTTTTGGTTCATGTCTGCTATGTCTCCATCAGATCTCATCTTGCGGGATGACGGTAGCGTATACCATCTGGGACTGTTACCTGATGATATTGCTCTCACGGTATTGACTGTGGGTGATCCTGCGCGCGTATCTCGAGTATCTAGGCATTTTGATCATGTGCGAGTAAAGAAGAGTCAGCGAGAATTTGTGTGTCACACGGGCACTCTTCGGGGCAAAGAGCTTACTGTCCTATCGACTGGCATGGGATCAAGTAACATAGAGATCGTCATGATAGAACTGGACCAACTGGTCAATGTAGATCTTTCTACGCGCAAGCCGTATGAGCACCACACTTCCCTCAATATCATCAGGATGGGCACAAGTGGATCCATTTCCACCGATTTGGTATGTGGGGACTTAGTATTGTCTGCCTATGCCGTAGCTCTGGATGGCTTGCACCATTTCTATCCTATGGCAGAAGCTTCGCAGCGATCCCTGAATCATCCTGGTATCTGGCAAGGAGGTATCTACGCTGCTAGATATACTGAAGATCTAGCTCACGAGCTAGCCATTGATTGCAAGCGCACGCGTACTTATACAGCGCAAGGATTCTACGCTCCGCAAGGCAGACCGATAAGGACGATTACTGATACCTCCATACATCAACTGATCAGTGCAGAATCACTACAGCATATCGAGATGGAGACAGCTGCTATCTATCACATGGCAGAGCACCTTGGACACAGAGCATGCAGCTTCAGCGTGATACTCGCAGAGCGACTGCACGGAAGATTTGCTAAGGATCCTGTCTCTGAAGTTGATCGCATGATAGAGACTGTGTTGCAGGCTGCAGCGCTGCTCCCGTAGATAAGATGAGTAGTATAGCAATCTATCGCGCTGATGTCTTGGCGGCTTACCAGGATGATATCTGAGCTTGTATAGCCCTAGATCAACAGCGCTACTAAGATTCTTTGCTTCTAAGAATTAGCCTTGCGATGATCTGCCAGAAACTTTTCTAGGCCTATGTCTGTAAGCGGATGATTAAGCAGCCCCAGGATTGCTTTGAGTGGACATGTGACTACGTGTGCGCCTAGTCTTGCAGCCTTGACGATGTGGAGTGGTGATCGTATGCTCGCAGCCAAGATCTCAGTGTCCATTTCCTGGATTTCATAGATCTCTGCAATTTCCTCGAGGAGTAGATCGCTATCCCAGCTGATGTCATCGATCCTTCCCATAAATGGTGATAAATAAGTCGCACCTGCCTTAGCTGCCAGGATGGCTTGACCAGCTGAAAATATGAGCGTACAGTTTGTCTTGATGCCTTTGCCCGAAAGGGCGCTCAGCGCCTTCACGCCATCGCGTATCATCGGTATCTTGATCACGATATTGGGAGCAATATCCTTGAGCACCATCGCCTCTTCCATCATGCCATCAAAGTCAGTAGAGATGACCTCTGCACTTACGTCACCATCTGTGATCTCGCAGATACGCTTGTAGTGATCTAGGATATTTTGCTTGCCGCTGATTCCCTGCTTGGCCATGAGAGATGGATTGGTGGTGACACCATCTAGGATGCCCATATCAGCTGCTTCGCGGATCTCTTCTAGATCTGCCGTGTCTACAAAAAACTTCATGAAAAGATGTGTGAGGTGGAAAAAAATGAGTGAGAAATCATAGCGCACTGCTACAACCTTTTACCCTTGCTGCATTTCTGCCCTGGGGGAGTTCAAAGGGAGCTAGTCGTATGACTCTCACTCGCCACAAAGGTAGATGATATATCACATACTACCCAATACGTGCATTAGGCTTCGATGGATAGGGGCTAGCTGCAATAGCGTCAGGTGCTCCGCTGATGAGGCATAGCGCGCTATGGCGAGGAGGTGAAGTGCCTGAGGCTGAAGCAGATAGATCCTATGCGCGAAGTCCTTCGACGGGATTTGAAACAACGTCAATAAATTCTGAATAAATTCAATATTTGCCCGTAAGCTAAACTTACACTCGCAGAAGTCAATCTCTTCATATGCGTCATTAATACCTGCTATTTAAACCAAAGAGCAGTCCAAATAAAAATTCCTAATACACGAATTGGGTACTACAAAGCCTCAAAAGCTGTCCACGGATCATTATCTGGCCAGGGCGCAGTAATCTCCAGCATTTCCTTCTTTACAGGATGTACAAACTTGATCTTATGGGCATGTAGGCCAAACTGTGAAGACTCGCGCAGATGGTCACCTCCATATTTTCTATCCCCTACTATAGGGCAGTTAATATGTGCCATCTGCACGCGGATCTGGTGCGACCTTCCCGTCTCAGGATAGACTGCTACGAGGCATCGATCGCCCTGTTGCTGGAGTAGCTCATAGCTAAGTATCGCTTCTTTGCTATCGCCTGAGGGCTTAGTGACATAGCTCTTATTCTTAGAGCGATCCTTGAAGAGATGGTGCGTCAAGCGTCCGCTGAATGGACTGGGTATGGTGGAAGTGACGCAGAGATAAGATTTCTGTATATCGCGATCCCTGAAGAGTTGAGACATCCGCGAGAGTGATTTCTGTGTCTTGGCAAATACGATGACACCACTTGTAGGTCGATCAAGTCTATGGATCAGGCCGCAGTATACCTTGCCAGGCTTATCGTATCGCACCTTGATATCCTGCATGAGCATGGTACGCAGATCTACCACCCCCGTCTGATCGCTCTGGCTGGGGACGCCTACTGGCTTATTCAGAGCGATGAGATGATTGTCTTCGTAGAGTATATCGAGTGTGCTGATGATGTGGTTGCTTTTGTCCGCAGTCTCTTGCAAATCTGCGTGACTCGCGGTGCACAAATGTACTCGTAAGAGGAACGCTAAGGGAAAGATATATGCACTCAGTTTTTCGCTATTTTATAGCTTATGATTTCATACCTTCGCCACTCACTATCACGGGGTTCTAGACTCGCTCTCATCCTATTAAATGCTATCTCAATGATCATAGGCGTACCTAAGGAAATCAAAACCAACGAAAGTAGAATCGCTGTCACACCTGCTGGCGTCCTAGAGTTTGTAAAGCACGGACACAAGGTCTATACCCAGAAAGGCGGTGGACTAGGCAGTGGCTACACAGATCAGATGTATGCTCAAGCTGGTGCGGTAGTCTTAGATACAATCCAGGACGTATATCATGAGGCAGAGATGATCGTCAAAGTCAAGGAGCCCATAGAGGCGGAGTATGATCTGATCCAAGAGCATCACCTCTTATTTACCTACTTTCATTTTGCGAGTCATCGCCCACTTACAGAAGCCATGATTGCTAGTAAGGCAACCTGCCTTGCATATGAAACAGTGATGACACCCGATCACAAGCTCCCGCTACTCATACCTATGAGCGAGGTGGCAGGCCGAATGGCCGTACAGCAAGGAGCTAAATATCTAGAGCATCCCCAGAAGGGAAAAGGTGTCCTGCTCGGAGGTGTACCTGGCGTGAGTCCAGGACAAGTCATGATCCTCGGCGGTGGTATCGTCGGTGTACAAGCAGCTAAGATGGCAGCAGGACTAGGAGCGCACGTGACCATATATGATATCAATCTCGATCGCTTGAGATATCTAGAGGATGTCATGCCGGCAAATGTGACTACGCGCTTCAGTAACGAATACAACATACGCGAGGCTATTACCAAGGCCGATCTGATCGTAGGGGCTGTACTCATACCGGGTGCTAAGGCTCCCAATCTGATCACGAGAGAAATGCTGAGTCACATGGAGCCCGGTACGGTAGTCGTTGATGTAGCGGTGGATCAAGGTGGATGCATAGAGACTTGCAAGCCTACCACTCATGAGGATCCAGTCTTCATCGTGGATGACGTCGTGCACTACTGCGTGGCCAATATGCCTGGAGCTGTGCCGCGCACGTCCACCATCGCACTTACCAATGCCACTCTACCCTACGCTATAGAACTCGCTAACCATGGCTGGAAGACAGCCATCCAGAGACGTACAGAACTGCGGCCAGGATTGAACATCGTTGCTGGAGAGATTGTCTATCAGAATGTGGCAGATGCATTTGACATGCCTTATAGCAATCTATCGACTCTCCTCTGATCATACACACTTGATCTCCGACATTAATCAATATACCAAGTAAGCACACTCTATAACTATGAACCTACACGAATACCAAGGAAAGCAATTACTCAAGTCCTACGGCATCAAGATACAAGATGGTGAAGTAGCTCACACTGTGGACGAAGCAGTCGCAGCATATAAGCGGATGACCGCCTCAGCCGATACGCCTGTGGTGGTGGTAAAAGCTCAAATCCACGCTGGCGGACGAGGTAAAGGTGGTGGAGTGAAACTTGCCAAGAATGAGGCGGAGCTCCGTGAACATGCTGACAATATCCTTGGCATGATGCTCAAGACACCTCAGACCCCTGGCGGCATGGATGGAGAGGGTAAGCTCGTAAGTAAGATTCTGGTGGCAGAAGATGCATATCACCCCGACTTTGACGCTTGCAAGGAATTTTACGTGTCTGTGCTTATGGATCGTGGAAGCAAGCGCAATGTAATCGTATACAGCACTGAAGGTGGAATGGACATAGAGAAAGTCGCAGAAGAGACTCCACACCTCGTGCATAAGGAATTTATAGATCCTACCCTAGGCATTCAAGGATTTCAGTTGCGCAAGATAGCCTTTAACCTGGGCCTATCAGGCGCCGCCTTTAAGGATATGACCAAGTTTATTGCTAATCTTTACAAGGCCTTTGTACAATCGGACGCTTCACTCTTTGAGATCAATCCTTGTCTCAAGGATGCGCATGATCAGATCGTTGCTGTAGATTGTAAAGTTTCACTTGATGAAAATGCCCTCTTCAGACATCCGGATCTTGCCGAACTGCGAGACACTAGCGAAGAAGATCCTACCGAGGTAGAAGCTAAGAGCTATGGCCTCAACTATGTCAATCTGGATGGAAATGTAGGCTGCATGGTCAATGGTGCAGGCCTCGCCATGGCGACTATGGACATCATCAAGCTCAGCGGCGGAGAACCAGCTAATTTTCTTGATGTAGGAGGTACGGCGGACGCTGCCAGAGTGGAACAAGCCTTCCGTATCATCCTCAGAGATCCTAAAGTAAAGGCGATTCTGATCAATATATTTGGTGGTATCGTACGATGCGATCGCGTGGCTAATGGTGTAGTAGACGCCTACAAAAACATGAAGGACATCAATGTACCCATCATAGTTCGTCTTCAAGGCACCAATGCTGACATTGCTAAGAAAATCATCGATGAATCTGGTCTCGAAGTGCATAGCGCTATCCAGCTGCAGGAAGCAGCCGCACTCGTAGAGAAAGTACTGGCATAGAGCGCCAGGCACAGTGAAGAGTCACTACTCACTATATGAGTTACATCAGTACATCCGTCAGACGATTGCGCTCAACTTTGATGAGCCTATCTGGATAGAAGCTGAGATAGCTCAAGTGAGCTTCAGCGGCAGACATGCCTACTTAGACCTCTGGCAAAAAGACGAGAATACTGATCAGGTCACTGCTCAGGCATCCGCTGTCATATGGGCGGATAAGCTCAGTTTCATCAAAAGAAAATCAGGGGATCTATTTCATGATCTGATGATGCCTGGCGTCTCGGTACTTATCAAGGTGAAGCCAGACTTCCATGAGAGGTATGGGCTCAAGCTGGTCATCAGCGACATAGATCCCAGTTTCACTCTTGGCCGATTGGCTATGCAAAAGGAGCTTACCATCAAAAAGCTCGAAGCTGCCGGGCATATGACGCGCAATGCAGAGATAGAGATCGCTCCAGTGCTCAAGCGCATAGCGCTACTCAGTTCTTCGACCAGCGCGGGCTTACAAGATTTTTATCAGCAGATCGAAGATAATGAAATGGGCTATGCATACGACCTCGACCTCTACGCTATGAGTGTGCAGGGTGTCATGGTCGCAGAAGACATGCGGCATCACATGAATGATATCCATACACAATCAGACATCCAGTATGATCTCATCATTCTCATGCGGGGAGGCGGGTCTAAGATGGACCTAGCCGCATTTGATGAGTATGATGTCGCAGAGTTAATAGCGCTGTCAGACATTCCCGTTCTCACCGCGATAGGACATGAGCGCGACCAGAGCATCGCTGACATGGTGAGTGCTATCAGTGTCAAGACACCCACCGCAGCAGCAGACTATCTACTCCGCCATACAGAAAACTACGAACAGGGCTTGATAGATGATTATCACCAGATAGCTGAGATCGCCTACTGGCATCTCAGCGAACAACACCAGGCACTCAATATCGCAGCTAACCAGCTCAAGGCAATTACCGATTATCGCATACGCACAGAGAAGACGACTCTGGAGAATGTAGCTGACATGCTTACCACATCCATTGACAGATATCTTGGTGAAGCAAGCAGACAGCTTGATGATCTGGAACGCACCTTAAAGGATCGAGACCCAGAGACTCTACTAAGACGTGGCTACAGCATCACCTCTAAGGGTGGGCGTATGGTTTCCTCCGTCATTGACCTGGTTGCTGGTGATCACATTACTACCACCCTGGCTGATGGATCTGTCTCCAGTATAATTACCGACTCATGAAAAAATTTAACTACGAAAAAGCTCGCAATCAACTGGCTGACATACTCGCATCCATGGAAAGTCAAGAACTTCCTGTGGACAAGCTAGCTCAGCAAGTGTCTAAGGCTAAAGAAATCATCATTCAGTGTCGTGAGCGCCTCAGACAGCTAGAAGAAGAACTCACGGACGAAGAAGAATAAATGCTATAGTACAGCATCATACAGCGCATACAATCGCTCTTGCTCACTCTGCCAGTTCCACAGCTTCTTAGCTCGGATGCAAGCGCTCTGGTAGTGCGATCTGACTTTGTCATCTCTTAAATGATGTAGAGCGCTGACCAGAGATTCTACCGTATACGTTTGCGTTAAGATTCCGACATTATACTCCTGTATCATGGATTCGTATTCAGGAAATGCCATGTGAATTGCAGGAATTTCAGCATGCACATAGTCAAAGAATTTATTGGCTAGTGAGACTTGATAGTTGGCACTTGTGGCACTCAGAAGGTTAATCCCCACGTGACACTGTGCGGTAAGTTTACGTAGCGCTGATGGTACCAAGTATCCCATAAAATCTACACGATCCATTACACCAAGCTTGACAGCAAGATTTCGCATCTGTGAGCTCAGGTCACCTTCTCCTGCTACCACCAGCCTTATGTCTGGAATCTTCTGGAGCGCGGCGAGCATCAGCTCCACTCCTCTACCCTCATTTACTGCTCCTTGATAGATGACGGTAAATTGATCACGCTTAGCCGCTGCATCTACAGGTGTATCGAGGAGAGGCATATTGCGTACTAGTCCCCAGTCCCCTCCATACTTTGTCGTCATGGTTTTGGCGAGCGATCTGGTGCATGTGTATCTCAGAGTGCAAGCGGGGATATAGGTTTTTCCCAGTTGTGTCCATATAGCACGCTTTACAGGCTTTGACACTAGCTCAGGTACCGCTGTGAAGTACTCATGCGCATCTATGCCGAGCTGAGCACCAGCGGATTCAGAGATCTGACGCCCTGCCCATAGCGTATCGAGATCATTGCTCACGACTAGATCATATGACTTTCCCTTGGCCCATGAGATCATGGCCCTATTCATTTCATAGTAGAAGCGAGGCCCAGATCTGCTCAGTGTAGATACTCTATATCTGGATGCAGGATGATCTGGCAGTGCCAGACTACTATGTTTCTCATGCCCTAGGACCGTCACATCATATCTTTCTGCCAGCGAGGCGGATATCCGTTGCACCCGCTGATCATACAGGAGATCCGTGCTCACCAGATGAAGGATACGCGCTCGACTCATGAGGTGCGATGCAGTTGGTCATTGACTACCACGAGTAGACCCTTTTCTATCATGGACTGTATCGCTTGCAATACAGCAGATCTCTTAGACCTAGGAGCGGCCGCTAGTAGATCATGCATACTGGACGAGCTACGTGAATCAAGCATCTCGTAGATCTGTGATTGCGTCCACGCGCGGGCATCTCGATTTTCGCACAGATCGCAGCTGCCACATTGTGCCGTATCGTCATCACCAAAGTACTCTGATATATAGAGGCTCCGACAGGTCTGACATTCCAGATATCGCAATAGGCCCGTAAGTTGCTTTCTCTTTCTTGCACGTAGCTCTGTATAGTCAGCAAGGTTGTTAGCATCTGGAGCTTCTCGCTGATAGATCGTGATAGAGCTCTGCATGGAGGCTCTGCGATACAGTATGATTCCATCACGTGAAAGTCTAGTGAGATGCTGCCTGAGCACGAGCTCTGGTATCTCTAGATGATCAGCTATGACCTGCTCATCTATCCTCACTGTCCTAGAGAAGAGACCTTCATAGCTACGCAGCAGCGCACTGAGTGTTTCGCTGGCTTCTGGCCGCGTATCTGTATAGTCATAGAGATCTTCTCGCGTACATAGCATACGCACATGGCTCGTCATCAGACCCGCTTCAGCACTAGAAATCCATCCATATCGCTCCAGATGCTGCAGAGAGTAGTAGGTAGATCTGATAGGAAGTGAGCGCTTTCGCGCAAATTCTGCATAGTCAAATTCCAGCAAGCGTCCTTCCTCCGTGAGGCCTTTCTCTATAGCGTAGTGCATCAGACGATCCCATACGAGTGCTATTTCATTGACTTCAGGAAATTGGCTTTCCCACCGCTGAAGCATCCTATGTATGTCAGTGCTCTCGAGGACGGTTACACATTTGGCCGAAAGGCCGTCTCTCCCAGCCCGCCCAGCTTCCTGGTAGTACTCCTCCACACTCATGGGTAGATCCCAGTGGATGACATGGCGCACATCTGACTTATCTATTCCCATACCAAACGCACTCGTACACACCACGATCCTGTCTCTCCCCGTCAAAAATCTAGTCTGCAGTTGCTTGCGATTTTCGTAGTCTATCCCAGCGTGATAGTAGCTGGCACTCAGATGATGAGACTTGAGATACTTGGCGATTTTCTCGCAAGCAGAGCGACTCTGTGTATAGATCAGCACACTGCCTTGTGATTCTTTGCATAGGCTGAGCAGATCACCCGTCTTATCCTCAGTATTCCATATCTGATAGCTCAGATTTTCTCGTCGTGTAGATGATCTATAGATATTTGGCTTTATCAGTCTGAGGCTCAGTGATATATCTTCAGCTACTTGAGGTGTTGCACTAGCCGTGAGGGCAATGAGTGGAATCTCTGCTATAAAAGCCTTGAGCTTATAGATCTGTCGATAGCTCGGTCTGAAATCTTGCCCCCACTGCGAGATGCAGTGGGCCTCATCTACCGCCACATATCGCAGTGGCATATGCATCACCCTCGCCAAAAATCTTTCACTCTGGAGGCGCTCTGGAGAGACATACAGCAGCTTTACCCTACCCGCCACGCAAGCCTCCATGACACGGTCTATATCCTTGTAGCTGAGCCCACTATGCAGAGCGGCGGCAGTGATACCACGAGCCTTGAGTTGCTGCTTCTGATCTTCCATCAGGGCTATGAGTGGCGATATCACTAAGCACATACCATCAAGCGCCAGGATGGGCAGCTGATAGCACAGAGACTTCCCAGCTCCAGTGGGCAGTATAGCTACAGTATCCTCGCCTCGTAGCACAGACTGGATGATAGACAGCTGTGGATGCCGGAATGCATCGTAGCCCCAGTATCGCTCTAGTATCTCTTGTAGATCAGTGGTGACGTCTTTCTCTGTCATCTCCTGCCAAAGTTGATGAGGAATTGCGGTACTTTGTGATTTTGCTAACGATCTTATTTCAGACCTTTGTGTTCTAGGTCAGATTACTCTTTCCAATCGTCTATAAATTACAATCAACAGTATACACTATGAAGTCTAAGTATTTAGCTAGTTATTTATTTCTCCTCTTTGCCTTCTCTCTGAGCGCACAGAACGCTCCACAAAACTGGTTTCATCTAGGACCTGATGAGGGATATAATGGCGTCAACACTACAGAAGCCTACAAGATGATCCAAGGCAAGAAATCTAGAACCGTCGTCGTAGCCGTCATAGACAGTGGTGTCGATGTAGATCACGAAGATCTCGACGACGTCATGTGGACTAATGCCGATGAGATACCAGGAAATGGTATCGATGACGACAAAAACGGCTATGTCGATGATATCCACGGCTGGAACTTCATAGGCGGTAAGGACGGCAAGAATGTCGGCCCAGACACCTACGAGGTCACACGAGTCTACGGCAAGCTCAAAAAAGAATACGAAGGTGCTGACACTACGAAGCTCTCCAAGAAAAAAATGGAAGAATACAGACTCTTCAAGAAAACTGAAGCCGAGGTGATGGCGGCACGCGAGCGTGCTCAGAAAGGGCTTGATAATATCAATAGTCAGGTCACCTATTTTGATGGCGTGCTGACGCAGCTCGATGAAGCTCTCAAAGCTCAAGATCTTAAACTCATGGAAATTGATTCACTAGACGCTGGTGACGATGCAGAACTAGCGCAGGCCAAGAGTGTAGCGCAGAATGTCCTGGGGCAGATAGGCCAAGAAGGTATGACCGTAGATGAGCTCAGAGAATTTATGAATAATCAGTTTGAAGGTGGCGTCAGCTACTACAGCAACCAAGTCAACTACGCCTACGATCCAGACTTTAACACAAGAGAGATCATCGGTGACGATTACAGCAATCCTAAGGAGATAGGATATGGCAACAATGACTATGAAGGTCCAGATGCCTTTCACGGAACCCATGTAGCAGGAATCATTGCTGCTGAGCGTGATAATGGCAAGGGAATGAACGGAGTCGCTGATAATGTAGAGATCATGACCATACGCGCTGTGCCAGATGGTGATGAGCGTGATAAAGACGTGGCCAATGCCATCCGCTATGCTGTGGATAATGGCGCAGAAATCATCAATATGAGCTTCGGTAAAGGGTACTCATGGGACAAGAAAACAGTTGATAAGGCGCTGAAGTATGCTGCCAAGAATGACGTCCTTCTCGTACACGCAGCGGGTAACGCAGCTCAAGAAAACTTTACAGATAACAACTTCCCTAATGATCAACTCGAGAAGAAAGGTCTATGTGGAAGGAATGCTCAGGACAACTGGGTAGAAGTAGGTGCTTTGAATCACAAAGACGGAGCAGATTTCTCGGCTACATTCAGCAATTATAGCGCACAGTACATTGATGTCTTCGCCCCTGGTGTAGATATCTACAGCACCATACCTGGTAGCGACTATGGCAAGGCATCTGGAACCAGCATGGCAAGTCCCGTGACAGCAGGTGTGGCTGCTCTGGTCAGATCATACTATCCACAACTGAGCGCAGCTCAGGTGAAGCAGATATTGATGGAGTCCGTAAGACCTATCACTGGCAAAGTGAAAAAGCCAGGATCCGAGGAGATGGTACCTTTCAAGGATCTGGCTGTATCAGGTGGTACGATCGATGCTGCCAAAGCCCTAGAACTGGCAGCTAAGACAGAGGGAAAGCGCAAAGGCAAGACCAAAGCCTGGAGCAAAAAAGAATTGGAAATGATGAAGTCCAAGATGGAAGACGGCAAAGCCTAGCACCGTCACCTCTAGCTGAGTATAACACGATCAACGAGATTCTCTTCCCCGAGGATCTCGTTGACTTTTTTAAGGAGCAGCTTCTGATTTTGATGCAGCTCTTGACGCAGGGCACTAGAGTTGAGACTGAGATGAAGCGTAGAGCCCTGTAGATCTATCTTGTCCGTCATGTCATCTATACCCTGACCCATCACCAGCGGCCACTGCTGACGCAGTCTATGTAGGTGGCGCTTCGCGGTCAGCTTACCCTTGCTCTGTAGCCATCCATCTAGGGCATCGCCGATATGTTTATCATTGTGTCGTTTCATGACACAGGAGTTATATCACCATGATCTACGCTGTACAACTGCCATGGAATCCTCATAGTTTCCATGAGCCTAGAGACCCGAGGGAGATCAGTATCTGAAATAAATATCTGCGAAGCTTCCATCTGGGACATCATCTTGACCAATGCAGCAACCCTGTGCTCATCAAGTCGATCAAAGATATCATCCAGTAATACGATGGGAGATTCTGCATGCTCGCTGCGCATCACATGATACTGAGCTAACTTGAGCGCGATGACAGCAGACTTCATCTGTCCCTGGGAAGCATAGTCTTTCATGCGCATCTCACCTAGAGATATACTGAGATCATCTCTATGAACTCCCCGAGTAGTACGCCTGAGATTGAGATCAGAAGCGATACTATCCGTAGCGATCTGTAAGAAGTCACCACTACTGATATCTGAGAGTAAGCCTATATCTGCCGCTTCCGCAGACTGGACGATCAGCTGATGCTGCTCCACAAAGTACTGTCTCAAGCGAGGCATTATTTCCACACGAGCCTTGTGGATGTACTCTGCAGATGGTGCCATGCTCTCACTGTAGCCTTGTGCAAGCGTGCGTCTATCGGCATAGTCCATGGCATCTTGCTTCAGCAGAGCATTTCGCTGTCGCAGGATTTTATGGTAATTCATGAGATGGAGCATATAATCTGGCTCCAGTTGGCCCAGAATGTTGTTTAAGTACGTGCGCCGCCGTATACTGCCTTCTCGGATGATATAGTCGTCCTGGGTACTGATCATGACCACAGGGTGCCTTCCGGCCAAATGCGTGCTCCGCTCTAGCTTCACGTCATCAATTTCTATTTCCTTGAGCTTACCAGGCACTACCTTGCATACCACTCTGTGCTGCCCATCTGTCAGCTCTAAGCGCGCATCCAAACGTATGAATTCAGATCCCTCGCGCAGCACCTGTGTATCTCTTGCAGAGAAGAAACTCTTACCCATACAGCAGTAGTAGACCGCATCTAAAAAGTTAGTCTTACCCATACCGTTTGCACCAACAAAGCAGTTGATCCGATGGTTAAGACTACAATCTACCTCTTGGAGGTTTTTGTAGTTTTGTATCTTGTAGCTATCTATGTGCATGATGAGATCAAGTACAAGATTAGTTACAAGTACCTTTACAGCTCAGAAATAATAGAATAATGGCCGTACTAGAAGCGACGAAATCGAAGAAAAAGAAAGCTAACTATAGCAAGGAGCAATACCTCAACTGGTATAAACTCATGCTTCGTATCAGACGCTTTGAGGAGGCTGCCCTACTCGCTTACAGCAAGCAAAAGATCAGGGGTTTCTGCCATGTGTACATAGGTCAAGAAGCAGTGGCAGCTGGTATGGAGTCAGCCCTTCAGCCAGGAGATGCAGTCGCTACAGCCTATCGCCAGCATGGAATAGCCTTAGGACGGGGTCTCAGCAGCGATGCGTGTATGGCTGAGCTCTATGGCAAGGCTACAGGAAGTGTCAAAGGAAAAGGCGGATCTATGCACTTCTTTAGCAAGGAGCACCGCTATTTTGGTGGTAATGGAATCGTGGGTGCGCAGATACCTATCGGAGCGGGAATTGGCTTCGCCGAGAAGTATCGAGGTACTGATAATCTCTGCGTGACCATGTTCGGAGATGGAGCCGCTAGACAAGGCGCACTCTACGAATCATTCAATATGGCGATGACCTGGAAGTTGCCAGTGATATTTGTCTGTGAAAACAACGGATACGCCATGGGTACATCCGTGGAGCGTACCAGCAACGTGTCTGACCTGTATAAGATAGGACAGGCATTTGACATGCCTAGTGAGCCAGTAGATGGCATGAATCCCGAGACGGTGCATGAGGCATTTGCCAAAGCTGCCAAGCACGTGCGATCTGGCAAGGGGCCTTACTATCTCGAGATAAAGACCTACAGATACAAGGGTCACTCTGTATCAGATCCAGCAAAGTATAGAACCAAGGACGAGCTCAATGACTACAAGGAGAAAGATCCAATTATCTTGATAGAGAACACACTCCAAGCACAAAAGATGATCTCAGAAAAGGAAATCACCGCTATACAAGATGAAATCAAGGAAGAGATGAAGGCGGCAATGAAATTTGCCGAGGATTCACCACTACCAGATCCCTCAGAGCTCTACACGGACAACTACGTGCAAGAAGATTATCCCTTTATCAAGCATTAGTAATTGTCCTTATGTCATGTCACGGAATAGCGCTAATTTTGCGCAAACTTTTTAGCCAGACATGTCCAATAGAAGAGAAAGAAGACAAAATCAGCGTCAAGGAGATGATACGCTCATCGACCTAGTAGAAGCACGAGAGTCCGCACAGGGATTTGTAGAGAAAAATCAGAAGACCATATTGGGCGTAGCTGCTCTGATCGTACTTGTAGTAGCAGCCATTATCATCTATAATGCTATGGTGCGACAGCCAAACCTCGAGCGTGCCAAAGCCGAGATCCACAAGGCTGAGATCCAGTTTAATCGTGATTCTTTTGCCCTAGCCCTTACCAATCCAGGTGCTGGATATGACGGCTTCTTAGGAGTCATAGAAAACTATGGCGGCACACCTACAGGTAATACTGCACGCTTCTATGCCGGTGTGTGCTACCTGCAGCTTGGAGACTATGATAATGCTATCAAGTACCTAGAGCAGGTCAAGGGCAAAGGTGAGATCCTGTCATCCCAGAAATATGGCAACCTAGGTGATGCCTACTCAGAAAAGGGTCAATACGAAGAAGCGGCTGATCAATATCGCAAAGCTGTGACGAATGGTGAGAACGAAGCACTACAGGCCTTCTATCTCATGAAGCTCGGGCGGCTCTCAGAGCGTCTAGGCAACACCGATGAGGCTCTCAAGTCATACAAAGAAATCCGTGACAACTACGCTCAGACTCCTGAGGCTGACAAGGTAGATAAGTACATCATCCGACTAGAGTCATAGGATACTCTATGGCTACTTCGCTTCATAGTTGGAAAGAGATTGTAGATGTATCAGAGCTAGAAGAGACCTCGGATCTACCTAAGGTAGCACTAGTGGTGTCAGAGTGGAACTCTACGATTACACATGCTCTGCTAGATGCTGCGCTCGAGCAGCTCACCCATGTAGGCATATCACGAGAAGATATCCCAGTGATACATGTCCCTGGTGCTTTTGAGCTGCCGTACGGTGTCAAGCGAGCCCTATCTCTGCATAGCGAGATCGACGCTGTCATAGCGATAGGCTGCGTCATCAAAGGCGATACACGGCATGATGAATACATCAATAAAGCCGTGACCTCTGCTCTCATGCAGCTATCACTGGTAGGCAGTACTCCTATCATCATGGGGCTACTCACCACCGAAAACGAGCAACAAGCACAGGATCGCGCTGGCGGAAGCCATGGTAACAAGGGCTACGAATGGGCCGTTTCAGCTCTCAAGATGGCAGGCCTCAAGTCTAAGGACGTCAAGAGAAAGATAGGTTTCTAGTCGTGGTCTGCCACATCATAGATACCGAGCACTTCAAGCTAGACGGCGGAGCTATGTTTGGCGTAGTACCTAAGAGCCTCTGGAATGGGCTCAATCCCGCGGATGAGGACAATATGTGCACCTGGTCCCTTCGCTGCATGCTCATAGAGGATGGTGACAAGCGGATCCTGATAGATACGGGCATGGGCTATAAGCAGAGTGACAAGTTTTTTAATCATTTTAAGCTGCACGGCGAGGCCACGCTCTTATCGAGTTTGGAGAAACAAGGATATGCTCCCACAGATATCACGGATGTACTGCTTACACATTTGCACTTTGATCACTGCGGTGGAGCGGTCACTCGCGATGCGGAAGGAGCTCTGGTTCCTACCTTTCCTCATGCGCGCTACTGGTCTCATGAGACACACTATCGATCGGCTTGTCAGCCAAATGCTCGTGAAAAAGCTTCTTTCCTTCAAGAAAACTTCAAGCCGCTTGAAGATGCGGGTCAGCTTTTCTTTCTAAGGGGTGAGCAAGACAATTCGCTCTCTGACAGCATATCGTATATCATCAGCAATGGTCATACGAGTCACATGCTGAGTCCTGTACTTCACGGATGCACATTTGCTCGTAAGAGCCTAGAGCCTCTATCTGGAAATGATGCCGCTGATCTATCTGACCCACATACCCTCGTCTACTGTGCTGACCTGATGCCCAGTACCTGGCACATACATATGCCCTATGTAATGGCCTACGACATCCAACCACTAGTGACGCTGGAAGAAAAAAAGAAATTTCTCGATCGATGCATCCACGATGATCTGTGGCTCTTCTATGAGCACGATCCTGTAACTGCAATGAGCCAGGTGACTCGATCAGATCGAGGAAGATATGGGGCCTCCAAGCTAGTGAGAGTCTAAGTCTAGGCTCGTGAGTAAAGATTCTATTGAGGAGATTCTATATGTATAATCTGCTCGGGATCAAGGATCTTGTACAGTCGAAAACCTTAACAGTCTATTTTTTTCTTTGAGAAAGCTTTAACATCTCAAAGTTGACTTTTCCTATCTCGCAGTCGTCTTAAGTGATGTCGGCGATGCTCCGGCAATCTTACGATGATTGCAATCACTACATCTATCCTACCAGAAGATGCCACATTCGTTGGCTCATGGCTCGTACGACTCGTCCAGACTTTCCTACTAATCAATCCATACTATGAAAACACATGTACCCTTCATGAAGATGCTCGCTATGTGCATCTTTTCGCTGCTTATGAGTCACACTCTGAGCGCCAGCAATCACTCAGACTGTGTCTCGTGTAATACAGCACCTGTCATCGTCTGTCCTAGCAACTGGATCACATGTCCAGGTGGCTCTACAGATCCCTCCGTCACGGGCTATGCCACAGCAACTCCTGGAGATGCGGACTGCGAGGACCCTATCATATCCTATACGGATGAAATAGTCTCTACGGGACCTTGCGCAGGAGCTATCGAGATCCATCGTACTTGGAAGGCCGAATATCCAGACAATTCTGAACCATGGCTGCACGCTGAGTGCACGCAGCTCATCAAGCTAAAAGATCTAGAAGATCCCCAGATCATAGAGTGTCCTGCACCTATTGTCCTGGACCTCAGTGCGGACTGTGATGCAGTCGCTACATGGGACGAACCCATCGCCTCAGACAATTGCGAACTGGTCTCACTAGTAAGCTCTCATGATAGTGGCGATGCCTTTCCAGAAGGAACCACCGTAGTCACTTACACTGCGACAGATGCATGTGGCAATGAGGCGACTTGCAGCTTCACAGTCACTGTGATAGGAAGCTGCTGCACGGGAGCAGGTCTCACCATTGACTGTCCGGATCATGTACACAGCTGCCCTGGTGAAGACACTGATCCATCAGCTACAGGTACTGCTACAGCAAGCTTTGATGATCCCAACTGTCCAGAGCCTATCATCACTTACAGTGAGACTATACTAAGCGAAGGCCCATGCCCTGGGGCTATCAAGATATGGAGAAGTTGGAGAGCGGAGCATCCAGACGATCCATCCATCCATGAGTCTTGCAATCAGATCATCGACCTCAAGGACAACACGCCACCTCATATCGCAGATTGTCCGGCTGATATCACCATATCCATGAGTTCTGACTGTGAGGCTATAGCTTTCTGGGATGAACCTTCAGCTACGGACGAATGTGGAGTGACTGAATTCACCAGCACTCACGAGCCGGGTGACCAGTTTCCACAGGGAGATACTGAAGTGACATATACTGCTACTGATGCATGTGGAAATGTGAGCACTAATAGCTTTACGGTTACCGTCACAGGCGACTGCTGTATAGACGCTCCTATCATCCACTGTCCGGCAGACTATGCTAATTGCCCAGGATCTTCTACAGATCCACTCGAGAGTGGCATCGCGACTGCAACGGTAAATGACCCTAGCTGTCCAGAGCCACACATAAGCTACACGGATAGAATCCTGAGTACTGGTCCGTGTCCTGGTGCGATCAAGCTCATACGGACCTGGGTAGCAACTAATCCTGAAGCTTCTGATGCTCGTGATATCTGCGAGCAGATCATTATTCTATCAGATAAAGTAGCTCCAGTCATTACGGAGTGCCCTACGGATATCGAGGTCATCGCTGATGAGCCTAGCGTAACTGTCCACTGGAGTGAGCCAGTCGCTACGGACGATTGCGGATCCGTATATGTAGATGCTTCACATAGACCTGGAGACAGCTTCACAGAGGGAATCACTGTGGTACAATATGTCATATCAGATGCTTGTGGTAATCGTGATACCTGTAGCTTCTCCGTGACTGTTATAGGTGCTGACAATGGCACACTTATCTGCCCTGATGATATCGTAGTAGGATGTGATGGTGACAAGGGAGCTGTAGTCACATTTGACCTTCCTACACTGGAGACTGACTGCGGCATCGACTGCGGCAGTGGCAGTGGTGAAATCGATGGATATATCTACATGGGTACGCTCAATGGTAGCTCATACTACTGCAGTAAGACTGCCGCTACTTGGAACGATGCTCAAGCCATTGCCGAGAGCTATGGTGGATATCTCGCAGTCATCAATGATGAGGTAGAAAATGCCCATCTGGCAGACTTCTTAGTCAATCAGTCAGCCTTCATAGGACTAAGCGATCAAACTACGGAAGGTGAATTCCTATGGGCTGATGGAAGTCCTCTCACGTACTCCAATTGGTACCCAGGCCAGCCCAATGACTATGGCTACGGACAAGACTGTGTAGAGCTATTGCACAATGGCCAGTGGAACGATCAGTACTGCCACAAGGCGCAAGAATACATCATGGAGATCCCTTGCGCAGGCACGAGGATCACACAGACGGATGGCCCTGCTAGTGGTAGTGTCTTTCCGGTAGGAACTACCACTGTCTCCTACGAGGCCGTGGATGGTTGCGGAAACTACTTCACCTGCAGCTTTGAAGTGACTGTAGAATCGGATGCTCATCTTATCTGCCCTGATGATATATATCTTACATGTCCATCCACAGAGTACGGACAGCGTGCGAGCTGGCCAAAACCTGTGCTAGAGAGCTGCTGTAATGAGTCAGCCGTGAGCTGTGATGAACCTATAGATGGATTTATCTACATGGGCACTCTGGATGGAAAATCCTACTACTGCAGCCGCTTCGCGGCCTCATGGACAGATGCTCAAGACTTCTGTGCTGCAGCTGGTGGTCATCTTGCTGTAGTGGATAATAGTGACGAAAACGAATTCCTTGCTGGCTTCTTAGAGACGCAAGCGGCTTGGATCGGATTGCATGACAAGACTACTGAGGGTAGCTTTGGATGGGTAGACGGGACGAGCCTCGGATATACTAACTGGTATCCAGGTCAGCCCAATGATTATGGCTATGGCCAAGACTGTAGCGAAATGCTGCCCAATGGTCTATGGAATGATCAGTACTGTGATAAGCCTCTAGAGTTTATCATGGAGCTCCCTTGTGCTACCAGTGGAGTCTATCAGATTGCTGGACCGGCAGAAGGCTCTCTATTCCCTATCGGAAGCACTACTGTGACATACTACGGCGTGGATGCTTGTGGTAACACGGACACCTGTAGCTTCAACGTGCATGTAGAAGCAGAAGACACGGGTTATTGCCCATCTTATGGTCACAACAGTTCCTATCTCTGGATCGACGAGATCAGATTTGGTGAGCACATCAGTTGGACTGGTGATGATGGAGGATACGCTGACTATAGTGATGATTGTCATGCCTTCAAGCAAGGAGAAACATTTAAGCTGATGCTGATGCCTGGCTTCCTGGGAGCACGATATACCGTCTACTGGAATATCTGGATTGACTGGAACGATGACGGTGACTATGATGACAGCAAAGAATTTGTAGCATATGGATCTAGCTCCTCAGGCCTGTGGGGCGACTTCACTATCCCTACACACGCACCCCTCGGTAAGAAAAACGTACGCATCAGTATGAAGTATGGATCCTATCCTGGAGACCCATGTGCTACGTTCAAGTATGGAGAAGTGGAAGATTACTGCTTTGATATCAAGCCACATGGTCTGCGATCTACAGATGTAACTGCTGCATCAATCGTAGAGCTGCAGTCTGGTACCAAGGAAAGCGAGCGTTCTGGATTAGAGGAACTCATCCAGTCTGAGATCATCAGGATGGATCATATTGATACGCAGAGTTCTGGTAAGACTTCCACCCTACGCTCTACGTCTGTCAATGTCTACCCCAATCCTGCCAGTGATGAGCTCATCATCACTAGTACGGCAGAGGCAGTAAGCATACTGGATACTCATGGCAAGCCTGTGCGCACGGTAAGCATTACCTCTACTATGCAAAGAGTGGATATATCAGATCTCAGAGCTGGAATCTACTTCATAGTTGATGCGTCTGGGCAATCAATGCAAAAGCTGATCATACAGTAGGTATTTCGATATTTATCGTTTTGAACAAAAGGCCAGCAGAATTAAATCTGCTGGCCTTTTTTCTTTCCTTTACCGTGCAATACTCTATACGATAAATGCCTGGTAGAAGGCGGAACATAGATCTCAAGATCATGCTGTATCACCATGCGCATGCATTGTAAATCAAGGCAATGCTTGTGGCTTTCTGATTTTGCCCAGCTGCATGAGCAATGTAATGGCCACATGTCCCAGACGATAGGCATATGCTAATTCGATCCCTCTTCAGCTCTCCATTCCTTCCGTATAATCGTCGACAGCTCATCAGTGCTCGACTATCAGCCACGCACATGTAAATCGTGTACGCAGCTCATAGTCCCTGTGCGGTGCCAACTGCAATGGACAAACAGCTTCCTAGCGTCAATCTTTGCAATGGATCGTATACTAACTGGATATCTGCCCCCTACTCTATGGTAATCATCTCGCTGAGCCATCCACCAGCAGTGAGGCACCGGATGACATAGTTACCCGTAGGCATTGCTGGCAATTGTATCTGAGCGGAGGATAAGGTACCATCACAGGGCAGAGTAGTTACAGAACCTGTCAGAGATACAAGTTCGAGAGAAGTAATCGTCTCTGGTGCCTCTATGGTTAGCTTTTCTCCACCCCGCGCCGGCACAGGATAGACAATAAGCGCCTCGGGCTTAGCTAGGTCTCGCTGAGAAGTAGAGAAATCAAATCGATAGCTGTACATCGAGCGACCATATGTGGCTGCAAGCAGCAAGTCTTCTTCCACATCAAAGTCCATATCGGTGACAGGTACCACAGGCATACCGATACCTAGAAGCCTCCACTCCTGAGACTCGGGCAAAAGGTAGTAGACACCGATATCAGTAGCAGCGTAGAGTTCCCCTCGCGTAGGATGCACTATGAGATCATTGACAGGCACTTCTGGCAGATCGTAGGTAATATCTTCCCACTCTGTACCATAGCTCACAGATCTGAAGATGTGCCCTACGTCCTCACCAAAGCGATATCCGCTGTATGAGACATAGATCTGCTCGGCATCCAGTGGATCAGCCACTACAGCCGTGACCCATCTTTCTGGAAGATCACGGCTGATCTCGTCCCATGTGGAGCCATCATCCAGGCTGATCCACACATTTCCATCATCCGTACCTGTAAGTATGAGTCGATCATTGATAGGACTGATATCTATGGTGGTTATCGTACCGAAAGTCCTATTGCCAGCATAGGGGCCATTGCTCATAGGGGGACTGATGACTGACCAAAATTCTCCGAGATTACTTCTGTATAATACATCTCCTCCTAGGAATAGATCAGCACTATTGTGAGGTGATAATTCTAGCGGAGAATTCCAATTAAATACCCCGCCGAGTCCTGCACGGATGCTAGTGAAATTATTCCCACCATCGAGACTGCGCTGGATAAATCCATTCTGTGACATGGTGTACACTATGTTGGGATTGAGAGGATCTACTCTTACTGTCATCCCATCGCCGCCAGAGATCTGTATCCAGTCGTCTTCAGCACCAGTAGGTGTAGTGAGAGTCCCGTTGTCTTGAGAGCCCCCGTAGAAGCGTTCACTATTATGGGGATCTATCTCGCAGGTATAGAATTGTATATTGGGCATCCTTTGAGACTTGGTATAGCCTCGACCGCGATTGTTACTTGTATGCATCCCACCATCATTTCCTAGATAGATCAGGCTATTCACTGTAGGATGGATAGCCATAGCATGTTGATCTACGTGTACTCCAGAAAATATCCTGTTCCAGCCACCAGCTGTACTGAGTCGCTCATAAGATTCGAAGCCAAGATAGTAGACTAGATCTGGATCCAGTGGATCTACTTCTAGCTTTCCAAACCACCACATGAAAGGCACATCCACAATGCCTGCTGTAGAGAACTCATCCCAAGTATTACCGCTATCATAACTCTCCAAGTATGATCCTAGAGATCCATCTGACCTAGCGTAGAGAGCGTAGAACCTAGTAGGATCGGACGGAGCTACAGCTAGAGCTATCCTGCCTTTGTCTGCAGCACTGCTAGGCAGAGCTCCTGTGATGATATCCCAGGTATCTCCACCGTCCGTAGATCGATAGATGTTGCTAGCGGAACCCCCATAGATCAATCGATTGGGGGTGCGGGTACGCTGCCAGGCCGCAGCTAGGATTACCTCAGGATTTTCTGGATGAAATACGAGATCTATGACACCAGTCCTATCATTGACATAGAGAACCTTTTCCCAAGTCGCACCTCCATCTGTAGTCTTGTACACCCCTCTGTGAGGTCCAGTGTCAAAGAGTCTTCCCATAGCCGCCACATAGACGATATCTGGATCAGTGGGGTGAATCATCAATCTACCTATGCTACCCACATTACTCAGCCCTACGGAGTTCCAGGTGCGTCCACCATCCGTCGATTTGTATACGCCTTGACCGTCATAGGCAAGCGAACCTCCGCCGCCGTTGGCTTCACCTGTCCCTACATAGAGGATCTCTGGACTACTGTCAGATATATCAAAATCTCCGATTGCCAGAGTCGGCTGATCATCAAACAAGGGCCTCCAATTGACTCCAGTGTCGTCACTTCTCCATAGACCACCACTGGCACTGCCAGCGTAGACGATGCGTCGGCTCTCTCCAGGGATCTCTATATCTGTGATACGACCTTCCACATTGGTAGGTCCCTCAGATTGCCATACCTCATCATAGCCAGCCAGACGGAAAGGTACCTGAGTGAGCCGAGAGGTACGGGCATGCGCGAGGGCCTCATGATCTATGTTGCCGTGTGGATAGCTTCTCTGAGCCCACATATAGCTGTCTAGCTGAGGAGCGCCAGGTCGACCCTCGTCCTCATGACTGCACGATGTGATCAGTAGAATTACAAGTATAATCCCTGTAAAGGTCTGCGTATATTTCAAGATAAGGCGATGGTTACTGTTAGCGAGAGGCAAAGGTACTTGCTACCTCTGCATGTCATTGGGACTTTCGTCCAAAAAGATATCCATGACTTCCTCTAGCTGACTAGCAGCAATGCGCTTAGACAGTATGACTTTGTCTTCATCTAGAACGTATATCATGGGAGTGGCCGTGACATCATATAGAGGCTTATAGAGTCCGCGGGGATCGTATCCCACGATCCAGTTGTCTAGGCCTTTCTCGGCTATGTCTGACCAGCAGTCTTCCACGTCCTTCTTGCGCTTAGTACAGATACCTACGATCTGCACACCATAGTCCCTATACTTCTTTCCAAAAGCGACGGCCTCGGGCATGGCTTTCTTACATACACCGCAGTCAGGATCCCAAAAGATCAAGATCGTGTACGGACTTTCTACCTCATAGAGTGTATGCGTAGAATCACCTGGCTGCACAAACGTAAAGTCAGGTGCCGTCTTACCAAGAAGTATAGGCTGAAGTGTGGAGGATCGCTTGAGGATTTTGGATAGATTTTCCTCAGGCGTCCAGTGAGCTTTTCCTGTACGGTAATAATTCTCCGCTAGATGTACAAACACTGCATCCATTCCCACCACTTTACTCGCGCTATATTCATTGACATACTTCACCATATAGTGCCGGTAGAGGTCGCCATCAGGATCCATCCTGCTGAAAAGATAATCTAGAGAGGCCGCGATACTATCAGGCACCTGTGGGGTGAGATTGCTCATGTAAGCATCCACTTTACTCTGGATGAAAGGTGTACGTATGAGTCTGTCGTCAGAGAGATCCACGTGATCCCAATAATGCTCCTTGTAGTACCTATACTGTGCTTGTCGCTTCTGATTCCCTGATAGACCTGCAAACTCTGGCATCTGCACCTGTAATCCAGAACTAATCACTAGATCCAGCATGGAACCCTCATAGTCTTCAAGCAGTTTCTCTTGATAGGCGCTTACTTCATCATCTAGATTCTTCTGAGCTGCGACAGCCTGAGCTTTCGCAAGGCTATCTTGAGAATTATTTTGCGTAGCTGACAGCTCTGCCGCTTTTTTTTTCTGCTTTCGCAAAAATGCGATGTACTCATAGAATGCTCTAGTCTGACCCTTTGTCTTTACATCAATCTGCGTGCTCAGATCGGACGTCTCCGTCGAAAATTTAATTTTCTGCTCCCCTTCATCCAGTAGGACTTCTAGGTAGAGATTATTTGGTGGAAACACCAGCAAGTACACGCCAGGTTTGCGCTCCTCGGCACCTGTAAATTGATAGTGACCATCTCCTATATGCTTGGCAGTGTCTAGGATATACTGCTTGTCCGCATAGTGATATCCTAAGTATATCTCAGACAACACAGTATCTCTGAGCTCTACATCAATCTGATAACCCTGCGACCATCCAGACACAGTCGCAAGCCAAAGTATTGCTATGGTAAATAACCAATTTCTCATAAGTGGTAAATCGTTCATCTTATTTCTCCGAAGCTGGTGTGAAGTCCAGGCTCACACTATTGATACAGTATCTCAGTCCAGTAGGCTCAGGTCCATCAGAGAAGACGTGACCTAGATGTCCATCGCATCTAGCGCAGTGCACCTCAGTTCTTTTGTAGCCTATCTTGTAGTCTACATCTTCCTCTACATTGGCCTCTACTATAGGCTCATAGAAGCTTGGCCATCCAGTTCCAGATTTATACTTGGTATCAGAAGCAAATAGTGGCAGCTGACACGCTTTACATATATAGGTGCCTTGCTTCTTGTGATCCCAGTATTTGCCTGTAAAGGCTCGCTCCGTACCAGCCTCTCGGAGAACGTAGTATTCTTTTTCTGATAGCTGGGATTTCCACTCTGCATCAGTCTTAGTCACTTTGTCTATTCCACTTTCTTGACCACTTGGCTCTGTGCTCTGACTAGGAGACTGACAAGAGGCAGCACTCAGTGTACAGATAGCCAAGAGCATAGTGCCTAGACGCAATAGATGACGTATTTCTTTATTGTTCATTTCTCAAGTTTTTATCTTGTTCCTGAGCGAGATCAATGATCTTTCTCATGGTGCGCACGATCACCAAGAAGATGATATAGCACATGCTAAATACGATATATAACCACTTGTAGGTTCCCGCCTCATCTATCGGTATGCCTGATAGCAACTGCGCCACTACGGAGCTGATGACGACAAGTCCTACAAAGCCAATGATAGAACGGGGCAGATACTTCGCCATATTGTCAATTCCATAGCTCAGTATGCTGTTAAAGATTACATAAATGAGTACAAACGAAGCCGACACCAGATAAATCTTTCCCTTGTCAGGAGCTTCTGACTTGCTCAGCCCACCGTATGATATGAGCATGATGACGCACGCGGCCACCAGGCATGCAAGTGCTAGGTAGAGAGGATCTATGCTCGCAGAAAGTAGGGAAGGCTGTCTAGTCGCATCGCGGGAGGTAGCTTTGGGCTTTATCACGTAGGAGAAACTACTAGACTGTAGTAAAGTTGAGGTCGGATTTACAATTTGACAGAGCCAAATAGATCGTACTCGCTAGCATCATGGATATCTACGTCATAGAAGTCTCCCACACGGAGGTAATCGGCCTCTATCCAGACTTCATTATCTACTTCTGGACTGTCACCCTCTGTACGACCTCGGTACTTTCCGTCCACGCGGTCATCGATGAGCACTTTCATCGTCTTGCCCACTAGAGACTCGTTGTGCTTCAGCGAGATATCAGACTGAATTTCCATAAGGGTCTGAGCCCTCATCTCCTTGAGACTTGATGGCACATCGTCAGCCATATCGTGAGCGCTAGTATCTTCTTCGTGACTATACTGAAATACTCCCAAGCGGTCAAAGTGTCCCTCGCTTACAAAGTCGCATAGCTCATCAAACTCTTCATTGGTTTCGCCAGGATGTCCTACGAGCATGGTAGTGCGCAGAGTGAGATTGGGAACGGTGGCGCGTGCATAGTCTATCAGCTCCTGGGTATCTCTGCGAGTAATCTGCCTACGCATACGCTTGAGCACTGTATCACTGATGTGCTGAAGTGGCATGTCCAGATAGGAGCAGATCTTGCTCGATCCAGCCATATGATCTAGAATCTCACGAGGAAACTTGGATGGATAGGCGTAGTGCAAGCGTATCCAGTCTATGCCATCTACCTGCTCTAGTGCCTGCAATAGATCTACGAGTGCCCGCCGCTTATAGAGATCGAGACCGTAGTAGGTGAGCTCCTGGCTGATAAGTATCAGCTCTCTTACACCTGCTCTAGCATGGGCTCGCGCTTGCTCTACGAGTTGCTCTATACTCTGACTGATGTGTTTACCGCGCATGAGTGGTATAGCACAGAATGAGCATGTGCGATTACAACCTTCTGCAATCTTGAGATAGGCGTAGTGTGCAGGCGTGGTGGTGATACGCTCACCCAATAGCTCATCTCGATACTCAGCACCTACTGCGGAGAGAATCTGAGGCAACTCAGTCGTACCAAAGTAGCCATCCACATTGGGTATTTCGCGCTGGAGATCGTCTCTGTAGCGCTCACTTAAGCAACCCATGACGTAGAGCTCGGAGATTTCTCCTTGCTTCTTGAGCTTACTATACTCGAGTATGGTATCTACAGACTCTTCCTTAGCTCTGTCTATGAATCCGCATGTGTTGATGATGACTACATCATGATCTGGGCTGTCGCTGTCATGACGTACCTGGAGATCATTAGCACTCAGCTGTGTGATAAGATTCTCGCTATCTACGAGATTCTTACTGCAGCCGAGGGTGATGACATTGAGCGACTTCTTTTTATTTCTGACTTTCACGAGCAGCAAAGGTCTGATAAATATGGTGCATGGCGATACCCCCGCTCACTGCCACATTTAAGCTGTGCTTCTGCCCTACTTGAGTAATCTCGAGGACATCATCACACTGATCCAGCAGAGATTGTTCTACACCTTTCACTTCATTGCCTAAGATCAGAGCTACGTGAGCTTGGACATCTGTCCATTGCCAGTCCTGAAGAGAGCGGCTATCGTGGCTTTGCTCCAGGGCGCAGAGTGTATATCCTTGGTCAGATAAGCGCTGTAGAGCATCTCTACTAGAGGCATGATAGGTCCATGCTACAGATGAGGTGGCTCCCAGGGCGGTCTTGAGGATCTCCCTGTGTGGTGGCTGCGCGGTGATGCCACAGAGATGTATATGGTCTACGCCAAAGGCGTCTGCGCTCCTAAAGAGTGAACCTACATTTTGAGCAGACCTGACATTATCAAGTACAAGTACCAGTGGAATTTTTAGACTCTCTGATGCAGATCGCCCGAGTTCCTGCATCGTTTTTTTGCGGAAGCTCATCTACAGGGCTGCCGAGGGCTGCGACATTTGCTCGACAGAGCTATCCTTATACACCATCGCGGCCCGCACAAAATCCACAAATAATGGATGCGGTGACTCGACAGTACTGCGCAGCTCTGGATGGTACTGCACGCATACGTACCACGGATGTCCAGATAGCTCTATGATCTCACCCAGGCCTGTCTCAGGATTGGTGCCTACGACCTTGAGACCTGCAGCTTCTAACTGATCGACATATGTATTATTGAGTTCATATCTGTGACGATGCCGCTCGTCTATATGCAAAGATTGATATGCTGCGGAGCTGATAGAATCTGGATCTAGGGTGCAGCCGTAGCTGCCTAGTCTCATGGTACCGCCCAGATTAGCAAGATTTTTCTGGTCTTCCATGAGGTAGATGACTGGATCTGGTGTCTCAGGATTCATCTCTGTGCTCGCCGCAAGAGGTAGGTCAAGTACATTTCTAGAAAACTCTACCACAGCACACTGCATTCCCAGGCATATACCAAATAGCGGCACCTGCTGCTCGCGACAGTATCGTACTGTATTGATCTTACCATTCACGCCCCTACTACCAAATCCTGGTGCTACGAGTATGCCGTGATATCCTCTCAGGCGCTCATGGAGATCATCATAGTTTTCGAGGGATTCGCTGTGTATTCCAGTCACTACGACCTGGCATTCATTGGCCGCACCAGCATGCACAAATGATTCATAGATGGACTTGTATGCATCCTTGAGCTCGATATACTTACCCACCAGGGCTATCTTGACCTCATTAAGGGGATTTTTGAGTCTGGAGAGGAAGCCTTTCCAAGATTCTAGATTTGGGTCTTTCTCTGCTGGTAGATTGAGCTTTTGCAAGCAAATGCTATCTAGGTGCTCACGGAGCATAAGCAGCGGCACGTCATAGATGCTCTCAGCGTCGCGTGCCTCTATGACAGAGTCTAAGTGAACATTGCAGAATAGGGATACCTTCTTTCTTAGATCTTCTGTGAGAGGGTGCTCTGTGCGGCATACTAGGACATCTGCCTCTATACCTGCCTGGAGCAATTGCTTCACGCTGTGCTGTGTGGGCTTGGTCTTGAGCTCGCCTGCTGCGCTCAGATATGGTATAAGCGTGAGGTGAATCACGATGAAGTCTTCTCTCTTGAGCTCCATCCGTAGCTGACGTATGGCTTCCAGGTATGGAAGAGACTCTATATCTCCCACTGTACCGCCTATCTCAGTGATCACTATGTCGTAGTCACCTGATCTGCCAAGCTCGAGGATATTACTCTTGATCTCATCTGTAATATGCGGTATGATCTGCACGGTCTTTCCCAGGTAATCGCCGCGCCTCTCCTTCTCAAGTACGGTACTATAAATGCGTCCCGTGGTGACATTATTAGCCTGTGACGTATGGATATTGAGAAATCTTTCATAGTGTCCTAGATCAAGATCCGTCTCAGCTCCGTCTTCGGTGACATAGCACTCACCATGTTCGTAGGGATTGAGAGTGCCTGGGTCGATATTGAGATAGGGATCAAACTTTTGGATGGTGACACGCAGATCGCGAGCCTTGAGCAGCTTTCCTAGAGATGCTGCTATGATACCTTTTCCTAAGGAGGAAGTTACCCCACCCGTGACGAATACATACTTAGCCATGAGCTAATGATTTTCTTGATCTGATACATGCAATGATGCCTTCATTGCCACGGGAATCAAAGGTACGAGACTAATAATGAAAAAGGGAGCTACGACATGCGTTGTAGCTCCCTTGTGCTAATTATTCTCCTCAAAGATGCGAGGATTACTCCTCTACTTCTTCAAACTCCACATCAGTGGTCTCTTCTTCTGCCGCAGCAGTGGACTCAGCTCCACCTGTATCCGTCGCACCATCTTGAGATGCTTGATAGATATCTTGGCTAGCAGCTTGCCATGCTGTGTTGAGTTTTTCTGTACCTGCTTCTACAGCGGCTAGATCCTCTGACTTGTGAGCTGCTTTGAGCTCCTCGAGTGCCGAGTCTATGGCAGCACGCTTGTCTTCTGGAATCTTGTCACCGTACTCTGAGACTTGCTTCTCCGTCTGGAAGATTAGCGAGTCAGCGGCATTCATCTTATCCACTTTTTCTCGCGCGATCTTGTCTGAGTCAGCGTTGGCCTCGGCTTCTGCCTTCATGGCAGCGATCTCCTCTTGCGATAGTCCCGTGCTTGCCTCTATGCGGATGTTTTGCTCCTTACCCGTGCCTTTGTCCTTAGCTGTCACGCTGAGGATTCCATTGGCATCCATGTCAAATGACACTTCTATCTGTGGCACACCTCTAGGCGCTGGTGGAATATCATTGAGTATGAATCGTCCTACGCTGCGATTATCCGTGGCCATAGGTCTTTCTCCCTGTAGTATATGGATTTCCACACTGGGCTGGTTATCTGCCGCTGTGGAGTAGACTTTACTCTTCTTAGTCGGAATGGTACTATTAGACTCTATGACTACATCGTAGACACCGCCCATGGTTTCTATCCCGAGGGATAGAGGCGTGACATCTAGCAAGAGTACGTCTTGAACATCTCCGCTGAGTACTCCACCCTGAATTGCTGCACCTACGGCAACTACCTCATCAGGGTTTACGCTTCGATTGGGCTTTTTGCCAAAGAACTTTTCTACTGCCTCCTGAATGGCGGGAATACGTGTAGAACCACCTACGAGAATGACTTCGTCTATTTCGGACTTGCTTATGCCAGCATCTTTGAGAGCAGCAGCACACGGCTTGAGTGTACGCTGCACCAGATCATCTACCATCTGCTCAAATTTGCTTCTAGAAATCTTCAGCACGAGATGCTTGGGCACACCATCCTTGGCCGTGATGTAGGGCAGATTAACTTCGGTCTCTGTACCAGAGCTGAGTTCGATCTTAGCCTTCTCTGCAGCTTCCTTGAGTCGCTGAAGCGCCATAGGATCTTTGCGTAGATCCATAGACTCCTGCTTCACAAATTCTTCTGCCATATGGTCTATCAAGACTCTATCAAAGTCGTCACCTCCTAGGTGTGTATCACCATTGGTAGATTTCACCTCAAAGACGCCATCGCCAAGCTCAAGTATAGATATATCAAATGTTCCACCACCGAGATCATAGACCGCTATGGTCATGTCATCAAGTTTCTTGTCTAGTCCAAATGCCAGTGCAGCTGCTGTAGGCTCATTGATAATACGTGACACTTTCAGACCAGCTATCTCACCAGCTTCCTTGGTAGCCTGACGCTGCGAATCATTGAAGTATGCTGGCACGGTGATGACTGCTTCTGATACTTCTGCACCGAGGAAATCTTCGGCGGTTTTTTTCATTTTTTGTAGGATCATTGCTGACAGCTCCTGCGGAGTGTACTTACGTCCATCTATCTCTACTCTGGCGGTATCGTTGTCTCCTTTGACGACAGGATAAGGCATCTGTGATGCTTCCTCTTTCATCTCGGAGTATCTAGTACCCATAAATCTCTTTATCGAAGAGATAGTCTTCTGAGGATTAGTGATGGCTTGACGCTTAGCAGGATCACCAATTTTACGCTCCCCGTTCTCTACAAATGCTACTACAGAGGGAGTTGTCCTTCTACCCTCATCATTGGGAATTACCACGGGCTCGTTGCCTTCCATCACGGCGACAACAGAGTTGGTAGTCCCCAAGTCTATTCCAATAATTTTGCTCATGACTATATATTGATTACGTTATGAATGATTTTAACTTTCATCCCTCAGTAAGTCAATATATGTGCCATCGCAGAGATCCTGACGAATCGTCATAATACGGAAACATCATATGACAGAAAGGTGCCATCTGTGTTCCCCAGATGACAAGACGACAGTTCATAAGGCCCTAGAGAGGCCTGCTACAGGAATCCCAGATCGCCCGTAAGGCGACCATCACGTATGCTATCACGAGTTTCTGTATTGATATTGTACATCTGGGAGCCTGATGTACGCGAGCTGAAGATGCCTCGTCCTGAAGATAAATTCGTGAACACAGGAATCTCTTGATTACTCGTGAGACCTGTATTCGCATTTTCTAGATTTATGGCCTCCGACAGCTCTTCACCGCCCGCGATGACGGTGATGCGCACATCGCCTATCTCTCTCACACCACCAGGTATAGGGTCTAGTAGAGCTGCAAGTGCCGAGTAGAATGCATCGGACTGTACATTTATCTCTTTCTCATCTGTAGTACTGCCTAGGTCAATGTCGATGACTCTGTCTATACGCTCACCTGTCGAGAGCACTTCCGTAAAGAAAAACTCTAAATTGACCTGATAGGCCCTTCCCATATCTCGATTATCATGATTCCACCGTACTCTAAAGTCGTCACCAGGTCTGATCACAAGTGGCCTGTCAAAGCTTGGCAGACGCACATCAATCTCAGCCAGGATGCTAGTCGAGGCTGTAATCGGATCTGATAGCTCATCTACCTGGATCTCTAGCATCACGAGTTCATTTTCTGTAAATCCCGCTACAGTCGCTGGGACAGTGTAGACGAAATTGGGCGTCTCAGCAAAGACCCCTTCTCTACGTGGTAGACCCAGATCAGCTGCATCTACTCGAGCCATGGTAATCTCTCTACCTAGCTCGGTGCGCAATATCACACTGGCATTATCATAGTATATGGAGTCAGGATCCTTAGCTATTTCTAGTGCACTACGCTCTGTATTGATAAATGCTCGCTCCAGCCGCAATACATGATCTGATTCGTTGGGATCAAGAAGACCATATACTATAGGAATCTCTTCCTTAGGAGCATTGATCTCAAAGTCATTATCACAGCTGATGAGAAATCCGACTAGTGTCAAGATGATTAGTAGAAACCTGCAGTTCATAGAGGACAAAGGTAGATGACATGACCCAATCACAAACGGAGAACGTAGGCCTAATACCTTGGACTGTCGTAATCTTACATCACACAATGATCATACACATGAGTATCAGCAAAGACGTCAAGCGCATCACCACGCATACACTACAGGAAATGAAGGATGCGGGTGAGAAAATCAGTATGCTGACCGCATACGACTACTCTATGGCCAGAATCATAGATGAAGCAGGTATAGATGTCATCCTTGTAGGAGACTCCGCGAGTAACGTAATGGCTGGGCACGAAACCACGCTTCCCATAACGCTCGATCAGATGATCTATCACGCGAGCAGCGTGGTGCGAGCTGTGAAGCGATGCCTAGTAGTTGTAGACTTGCCCTTTGGCTGCTATCAAGGTGATTCTAAGAAAGCTCTCAATTCTGCCATACGCATCATGAAGGAATCTGGTGCACATGCCGTCAAGCTGGAGGGTGGTTTTCAGATCATAGATAGCGTAGCGCGAATTCTTAAGGCAGGGATACCAGTCATGGGACACCTAGGTCTTACACCTCAGAGCATCTATAAATTTGGCACTTACACGGTACGAGCTAAGGAGGAAATGGAAGCAGATCAGCTACGAAAAGACGCGCTAGAACTTCAAGAAGTGGGCTGCTTTGCTATCGTACTAGAGAAAATACCATCAGCCCTGGGCAAACAGGTTTCTGAGAGTCTCACGATTCCTAGCATCGGTATCGGAGGTGGGCCAGATGCTGATGGCCAGGTACTGGTGACGCATGATATGCTCGGTATCACTAAAGATTTTCATCCTCGATTCCTCAGGCGCTATCTCGAATTATATGACGCGATGAAAGATGCTGTGACAGACTACATCAGCGATGTGAAAAGCGGCGAGTTCCCGTCGAGCAAAGAAGGATACTAGTGAAAAAACTTGCGATCCTCATACTTCTACTACTGGCTGCTGGATTGATAGCGGCTCTAGTCGTATATCGATCGTGGACCTCCCCCATCATAGAAGGCGACCAACCAAGAGAGCTTTACATCCATGATGATATGAGCTATATGGCACTAGACTCTATCATCCGAAGTGAACTCATAGACTACGACTGGCCCTATGCGACTGCTGCCAAAGCGATGCGATTTGAAAAGTCGAGCGTCAAACCTGGAAGATACCTATTGGATCCTGAGCTCTGTGCGATAGACCTGATCAGAAAACTGAGATCAGGGCAGCAAGACCCAGTACTACTTACTATCAACTCCGTGAGGACACTGGCAGACATGAGTGCACAGGTATCTACACAGCTAAAAATGGATTCGTCAGAGTGGCACACTCACTTGATGGACGCAGCAGAAGGACTAGATCCTCCAATGACAACAGAGACTGTAATGTCCATGTTTCTTCCAGATAGCTATGAGGTCTACTGGACTGTCAGCCCAGCACAACTCATGTCTAAGCTCACCAAAGCACATGAAAACTACTGGAGCGATTCTGAGCGTCAAGAGAAACTGAGTACACTAGGGCTATCCGAGACGCAGGTGTATACTCTTGCAAGCATAGTACAAAAAGAAACTGCCAAGGTGGATGAGCAGCCCCGTGTAGCAGGAGTCTATCTCAACCGACTGGAGCGAGGCATGCCCCTACAGGCAGATCCTACTGTCATATTCGCTGTGGGCGACTTCAGTATCAGACGAGTGCTGTATAAGCACCTGGCCTATGATTCTCCTTACAATACCTACTTATACCCTGGCCTTCCGCCTGGACCCATCTGCATGCCAGACATGTCATGTATACAAGCAGTGCTCCATGCAGAAAAACACGACTACATCTATTTCTGCGCACGTCCTGACAGGTCTGGCTATCACAACTTTGCCGAGACTCTCCGACAGCACAATATTAATGCCGCGGCGTATCGCAATAGCCTATAGCTCATCTCTGAGAGAATTCATTAACGCTTGGCATCCTACAGGTTCTATGTCACTCTAGTCCGTAGACTTCGTTAGTCTGCTAATCTCGCGAATGGCTATTGCCTGCTTGTGAAATTCAAAATAAATAAGCGATATAGCATGTTAAAAATATAGTTACTCAAAGGAAATAGAAAGACTTTGATTTATTATCTATATTACGCTCAAGCTCAAGACATGATGTCCTTGATATCGTAGGTTAAAAACTATTTCGTAGATAAAGTGAACACCATAGCCATACACTGAGCTTAGAACTATATACTAATACCATACTAGTATTCTCAATGGCATCCCTGGGAATAATTGTATAATCCTTGATCAGATCCTTATTTCAAAACACAAATCTATGAGTAAAGGTGCCTCGCTTTTTGCACTATTCTTCGCGGTCATCGTGACTGTATCAGCACAAAAGATTAATTACTACCAAGGTCACATAGCACTTGACAAAGACACTGATCGCTATCAAGTACAATTCACTATCGATCTGGACAGCGCTGACAGAAGCGACACGTTAAAATTTTACTTGCACAAAGATGCCAAACTACTGAGCATAATATCAGATACGGCCACAGTTAATTATGACATAAAGACAGAAAAATTTATTGGTGACAACTTAGTAATCTACATCCCATCAAGACAAGTGAGCAATGGTCATTTGACTATCACATACCTCAATTCATTCCACAAAACGACCACAGAAAATTTTCAAAATGATAAGAACTGGAAAGAGCTCAATATATATACAGTCTGGTTTCCCTTAAATCTGGCTTACGGATTTTTTGAACATACGATTACAATCAATTCTGACCAAGCTGTGGTAGGATCAGGTCAAATCTCAAAAAACTCTCACACTTCTACCGTAACCAGCAAGATTCCATCTTTTGACATTCCCTTAATCATCAACAATGACTTGAGAAGAAGGAAGATCATGAAGAGTGATATTGTAATCTACTATGACAGGCTTCATGACACGATCGTTGATCATGTCGAGAAGCATATTATAAAAAATTATCAGGCCTTAAAGACACTATATGGAGAGCCAGAGACCGAAATGCTTGCTATATGCCTAAATGATTTTAACAGAGGCATCGCTTATGCAAGACCGTCATTCGTATCGATGTCGATCGGAAATACATTCAGCAAACGCAACATGAAAACCCTCGCACACGAAATCAGTCATCTCTGGTGGAATAAGGCAGATGTCATGTCATACGAGGACTGGCTCAATGAATCGTTTGCAGAATATAGCGCACTCCTACTATCGAGATCAACAAATGAAAGCGAAAATCTGACCACCCAACTCGAAAGCCTGAGCAGAAGAGTACAAAAGCTGGCTCCCATCTACAAGATTGACAAATTAAAGAATGAAAATAGTAACGAAGTGCTTACCTATAAGGGAGCATATCTGCTGCTGCAATTGGAGCAACAAGTCGGGAAAGAAATTATGATCAGACTACTTCGAGATATTCATAAGAACAAGATTACCACCACAGCGGAGGTCATAAACTCTATTACTGCAGTAGCTGGAAGGGACGTGAGCGACTGGTTCCTGTATGAACTCAAGAGATAGCCCCTATCGCCCGCATAGACCAGCATATCTCTTGCTACAAGACGGCCGTAGACATGATCACCTGTGCGCGCCGATCATGAGTAATCCTAGCACGGGCATCAGACAGAAGGACCACGGAGCTACGAGTAGACCTTTAGCGTGATGAGCGACGAGATCATTGTACCTTAGTTCGCAGAAAGTCTATGATGCCAGAGCATGAGTTTCCTTAGCGACCACTATGCCTGCGCCACTTCTCGATAGAGCGTCAGAAGCCTAATTCTTACCAAAAATGGAATAACCCATTACACCTTGAAGTAAACCTATCGCCATATACAGAGTCAAAGTAATACAAGCGTATCATTCCAAACACTATGAAAACCAGTGCATTTCTTTTCTTGGCAATGTGTATAGCTCATCTATCCGCACAGGAGCTCATACAAGATTATAGTGGGCAGCTAGCCTTGCTTGAAGATCCACCTGTATCGGTAGAGCTGGATTCGCTCGTCTCAGATACCTTTCTCTTTATGTTTATAGAAAAGGAAGGGCATGTCTTAGAGAATGATTTAGAAATAGATTTATCAGAGCCAGGTGACTACTTTAATGATGAGGTGATACCTGATTCGCTACAGACCTGGGAGCTCTTGATGCCCACTACCCTTCTGGCAGGCACAAAAGTACATTCTATCTATTTTCACTATGATAACGAGACCTACAATGATGACTTTAACTTGTACAATTACCTGAATTGTATCGGTCAGTACCAAGTCAATGCAGAAGTCACATTCAACTATCCCGTGCTTGGAATCATCATGAGAGCTGGCGCGGGCGCTCGTGACCATCTCGGAAGAAGTAATACAGAGCTGGGAATATCGACTGTAGAGTATGATGAGGACAATTTCATGTCCTTCCCTGGAATCAATATCGTGGACGGCTGTCAGTCAGACAGATTCATACTGAGTGAGGATAGGTATACACTTACGCTGAAAAACAACAGCGATATACATCATGATAACTACCGTGTGATATTGGATGCCTCGAGTCCAGTATCTACTATAGACCATACAGTAGATCGACCTGTCAGAGTCTTTCCCAACCCGACCCGTGACAGGGTATACCTTGAGATGGAGGATACGGAGCCATCTGCGTATGCTATCTATGATCAGCTAGGACAGCTGGTGTCTTCAGGGAGAGTAATATCAGCGGGTCAGAGTTTGTCTCTTGCTGAGTTAAAGAGGGGCATCTACTACATGACGCTGAGTAACAACCGTGGGAGCACTACCATTAAGATCATCAAAAAATAGACAAGGGTCTAAAGCTATTGACA
>JAHDBH010000032.1:21765-31014 GCA_020630495.1 Saprospiraceae bacterium | reverse complement strand
ACGAGATGATCATTGAGTGCGCCGCCGCCTGTAAGCAAGATTTTCGCATCCTGAGGTAGGGCAAGGTGTGTGGCAAGACTCCAGGCTATGTGATGGCATGCTGTAGCCAGCAGATCCTCTCTACGATAGTCTGCTTGGTATCGCGCTACGATGGGCCATAGGTGAGCCTCATACCAGCTACGATCGAGAGACTTGGGAGCTGGAGCTCGATAGTAATCCAAAGCCTGCAGCTCATCTGTCATCGCAGCCATGACCTTACCGCTTCTCGCTTGCTCACCGCCCCAGTCTACCCCGCCAGGCAGCATTTCGCTCAGTTGATTGAGCAGGAGATTACACACGCCCATATCATAGGCTATTCGCTCACCGTCTTGCTCATAGCTCACATTGCTGAAGCCACCTAGATTGATACATGCATCATACTCAGAAAAGAGCAGGCGATCACCTATGGGGACAAGTGGTGCTCCTTGACCTCCACGAGCCACATCCTGTGACCTAAAATCACCTACGACCATGACTCCCGTCTCCAGAGCAATTTCTTCCAGTCCACCAATTTGCAAGGTATATCCATCACTAGGCTCGTGAAAGACGGTGTGACCATGGCTAGCGATCAAGTCTGGCGCCAAGCCATAGGCTGTAAGAAACTGTCTGGCTTGCTGACCCAAATATCTCCCGTATTCTCTATGCAGGCTCTCTAGTTCTCTGGCTGATAGATCTGTAGCTGAGCGAAGTCGCGATTGCCACTTCTGCTCATAGGATAGGCACTGCGTCTGTATAAATCTATACGTCCACTCTGTATCTGGCACCGATGGTGACGATGGTAATAGCTCACGTCGGCGCCATGATATCTCGACACATGCGAGATCCAGTCCGTCAAGTGATGTGCCAGACATCATGCCTAGTACGAGTGCCGATCCATGAGCAGTTTCCATCTACATAAAGGTATATCTGAAAGCTACACGGGATCCACCCCTGCAGAGATCGCTTTGCCGTGGTGAGCACTTGCTGAATGTATACCATGCTGCGCATAGACTCCTGGTAATTGCTATATCTTCATACCATGGAGACATCACCAGATCGGATCACCGAGCAGATAGGAAAGTACAAGAGTCTTGACAGCATGTCCACGCACGATGTACTGCAGGCGATTAATGCAGAGGACCAACTGGTGGCGCTGGCAGTCAAGGAGGTGATCCCGCAGATCACTCAGCTAGTGGATCGGATCTACCAAAGGTTTTCAGCGGGAGGACGGCTATTCTATCTAGGTGCTGGTACGAGCGGGCGCATGGGAGTGCTGGATGCTTCAGAAATTCCGCCCACATTTGGCTATCCTCATGATCGGGTGATCGGTCTGATCGCTGGTGGAGATGCAGCCATCAGGAAAGCTGTAGAGTACGCAGAGGATGATCGCGAGCAAGGCTGGAAGGACCTTCTCGCCTACGACATCAGTACATCTGATAGTGTGATAGGCATAGCGTCTTCTGGCACTACACCATACGTTGTAGGTGCTATCACAGCTGCTAGATCCCGAGCGATCCTGACGGCTTGTATTACTAATAATCCTCAGTCAGCGCTAGCCGAAGCGGCGGAGCACCCCATCACTGTCGTGGTAGGGCCAGAGATTGTCACCGGAAGTACACGCATGAAGGGTGGCACATCTCAGAAGCTTGTCCTCAACATGATCTCCACAGCACTCATGATCAGGATGGGAAGGGTGACTGGAAGTCAAATGGTGCATATGCAGCTCAATAATGATAAGCTCGTACAGCGGGCGATCCATATGGTCATGCAACATATCTCTGTCACATCCAGTGAAGCCAGAGCCCTACTCGCACAGCACGGCAGCGTACATGGGGTGATCACTCACTACAAGGCTAAGAATTAAGCACCTCTAGGTCGCTCAGATATTGCAGATCATAGGGTGTATCTATGTCCCGATGACCCTGTGCACAATAGAGAAACTTAGCATCGCTCAGGCCACTGTGGATCAGGGTCTTTGCCCCGGAGTGATTACTGATCCTTGACAGTTCTGCAAAGTAGCTTCTTGGAAAATAAGTGGGCACTCCAAAATCCTGAATGTATTTAGACACCACTAAAGAATGCGGATGACTCATCACCATCTGCCAGAATCGCTGGTAATAGCTAAGAGGGATCAGCGGCTGATCGCAGACGCAGATGATCACGCCGTTGCTACGCGTCAGATCCATAGTATGTATGGCTGACTTGATACTAGATCCAAGACCTAGGAGATAATCTGCGTTATATCTTGGTGTCCACCCCTGCCTTCTAGCCAGGGCATCCATCTGATCGTGCATGTGACCTGTGACACAGATACGTTGGTCACACTCCATCGCACTCCACATACTCATAGCATACTCTACCATGGACACCCCTCGCACAGGCAGCAATTGCTTAGGCTGACCCAATCTGGAAGATGTGCCTGCGGCTAGTAGTATGATGGAAATTTTCATGAACGCTTGTAGTCAGTAGTCACATTTCGATGTATGACAGATATAGATTACAAAAGTCACCAAAGCGTCCTTATAGAAAGGATAAATGTCATTAATTACCTATTTAGCGGTAGTTGATTTGCGCTTTTGATCTCTTTGTATCTATGCTCACCCAGATACCTCTTGCGCACATCCACGACGAGACTGTCTCTACATACCAGTACAATAATCTTCTCTGAGGACAGTGACAGAGTGGTCTTTAGCAAGGCGTGATGCCCACTACCTCGAAGTTCTAACTTGCCTATCTCATCTAGGATCACATACCGTATGTGAGCATCGTCAAGCTGAGACTCTACATGCTGTGTTGCCATCTGAAATGCCTTTTGCGCAAAGCAAAACCGCCCTACCTCATAGACCTCTTCTGCAGTATCCGTTTCCATAGGATGTACTGATGCCTCAGGCAAGGTGACGAGTACACGACCAGAAGCGCTATCAGGCGTCAAAAATCCTCCCACGTCATCACGATCCATTGACCAGTTTAGCAAAGAAGTGGTCTTGCCAGATCTTATCGGCCCTGTAAAGATGTAGATCATGTCACGGGCACTTCAAAGTGCAGACAATACATGAGAGTCTTAAATATGAATACTGGAATCCGCTTCAGCACGGATACTTCTCTCGCCTCAGTCCAAGCATGCTTGACGATATCCTTCATATAAGGTATCAGGCTAAAGACCTGATCTATTTCCTCTGCCAGCTCAGACTTTCTTTTCATCAGATACGATCTCAGTAGCCTGATCAGAAATGGGGAGATGATCGCAAACCAGAGTACCAGTGCAATAAGTGTGCGCCCCAGGACATACAGCGCATGCTGTCCTCGGCTCATCTCTGTATCTAGTAGGTACGGCGTGATAATAATTAATAAGAAAAAGATGGCGAGCCATATCCATGGACGCTTAGACTTTTTCTTCTGAGTAGAGCCTACAGTAGAGCGATCAGCCGCTACAGTAGAAAGTACGATCCTATAGACCACTGTGCTCTCGGCAGAGCGCATCCTGAGGATGAGCTTGTATATGAACAATGCCCAGAGCGCTCCACCCACGGCGTAGATGACTATATAGGCGGCTATCATGGACTTTCCTGATTGAAATGGCAAGAGCCAAGAGTATGTCTGAGTGACCCAAGCACCCATGGAATCAAGCGCTTCCCAGAGCGACTTGCCAAATAGCAAGGTCAGTGATAAGACTCTTTGCGTAGCAGTCTCCACCATACCCACCACCGTAAGTAGGAGAATGCTGACGGCATTGATTCCCAAAGATCGATAGAGGGTGATACCCAGAAGGGCCTGAAAGCTCACTGCGATATAAGCGCTAGGCATGGAGTGAGGACTCACCACCATCTTGACTATGAGGACTACGACCAGCGCTCGACCTATCGTTGCAGCAGGCTTATCAGAGTGATAAGCAATCAGCGTGATGATCGTCATGGCTATACCAGCAAGCACTAGTCCCATGAAGGGCATCTGCACAGCATGCAGCAATCCTCCTAGACCAGATTCGGTAAGAGCCCATAGAGCCGTCAATCTCTGTATCGCAGGACTAAGTCTCAGCTCAGCACTTGTCATGACCCCAAAGGTGCAAGCTAGAAAGGATTATTACTATCTTGCATGCACATAATCTCCCACTTATGCCAAGCTACAGCATCACAGTCAACAGTCAGACACGCAGTGTGACCGCAGATGAGGATACACCCTTGCTCTGGATCCTACGAGATCACCTGCGCCTCGTAGGTACCAAATATGGCTGCGGCATCGCCCAGTGTGGTGCCTGTACCATACATATAGACGGTGCACCTATGAGATCATGTTCTGTCCAGATCAGTCAGCTCGGAGATGCCGAGATCACTACGATTGAGGGCTTGTCAGCCAAAGGCGATCATGTCCTACAGCAAGCATGGAAAGATCACGATGTACCGCAGTGCGGCTACTGTCAATCAGGTCAGATCATGACGGCAGCAGCACTTATACGCGACTTCCCCAGTGCTAGTGATGGAGAAATCACCCAGACAATGAATGCACATATATGCCGCTGCGGCAGCTATCCCAAAATTCATCAAGCGATCAAAAGCGTGCTGTCATGAGTCTCACAGATACTTCCAGACGTGACTTTATCAAAGTGAGCGCTGCTGCAGGAGGCGGTCTGCTGCTAGGAGTCACATGGCTCACGAGCTGCAAGCAGGACACACAACTAGAAAGTCCCCTGCCCATGCCAGCAAGCTGGAAGGAGATGTCAGCCTACGTTAAGATCGGCGATACAGGACGCGTGACCATCTTTTCTCCCAATCCCGAGATAGGACAAAACGTCAAGACCTCCATGCCCATGATTCTCGCCGAGGAGCTAGATGTAGACTGGAAAGATGTCATCGTGCAGCAAGCAGGACTGGACACAGACAATTATACTCGCCAGGTAGCTGGTGGATCTCAGTCTATACGTCAGGGTTGGTTGCCTCTGCGCAAAGCTGGTGCCGCCGTGCGAGCTATGCTCCTCATGGCAGCAGCAGAGGTATGGGAGACACAGACCACAGATCTCACGACTGCCCTAGGAAAGGTGTACCATCCAGATGGTAGAGTACTCGGCTACGGCCAGTTAGCATCTATCGCGGCCGCGTATGATCCACCAGAAGACCCGCCACTCAAAGACCTGGCCGACTTTAAGATCATCGGCACAGGAAAGGAAAATGTAGATCTGCACGCGATAGTCACAGGAGCACCGCTCTACGGTATAGATACCTATCGTGAAGGCATGCTGTATGCTGTCATCAAGCGTCCACCAGCACACGGCAAGTCCCTCAAAAGCTATGATGATAGTGCCGCTCGTACGGTGAAGGGAATCGTAGATGTCGTACAGATGCAAGACAAGATTGCCGTCCTGGCTACAAGCACATGGCCAGCTATCAAAGCGAGCAAGCTACTTAGCGCGACTTACACAGATGACGATCCATTAGAAAACTCTGAGCAGCATAGCAAGATGCTACAAGAGATGATCTCTAAGCCCAGTGCTAGTCCGCGTAGAGATGATGGCGACATAGAATCAGCTATGGCCCAGGCAGACGAGATCCTAGAAAGAAGCTACGAGGCTCCGTTTCTCCCCCACAATCCACTCGAACCCATGAATTTCTACGCAGATGTCACAGACGAGAAAGTAGAGCTTCACGGACCTATACAGACACCCGAGTGGCAACTCAATCGCATCGCCGAAGCTCTCAGTAGACCCAAAGAAGATATCTCCATCGGTATGACACGCATGGGCGGAGGATTTGGAAGGCGTCTGTATGGAAACTTTGTGATGGAAGCAGCTCTCCTCTCGGATCAGGTCCGTAAGCCCATACAGCTCCTATGGACCAGAGAAGATGACATGACAGAGGGCCCTTTCCGCCCAGCGTCAGCCTATCGGATCAGGGCAGCAATCAAGGACAATTCTCTCTCTGGCTATCACATCACGGGTGCGGGATATGGGATGCGCAATGCTTGCAGAGAACGCTTTTGGCCGACAGGCTGTATAGAAAATTACCGCGTAGAATCACATAATCTGGACAGCAACATTCCCACAGGGGCATGGCGCGCGCCAGTGACAAATTTCTTAGCTTTTGCAGAGCAGACATTCTTTGACGAGCTAGCCGAGAAGATGAAATTGGATGCCGTGCAGCTCAGGCTCGATCTGCTGGAAAAATTTGATGTCAGCCTGCAAGAAGAAGTAGACTATGACCCCGAGCCGATGCGCCGCGTGATCGAAGTAGCGCGCGACCGCAGCAGCTGGAATGAGCGAGGCAATCGACACCTAGGCTTCTCCTGTTACTTCTCGCACAATAGCTATGTTGCAGAAGTCGCAGAAGCCATCATCAAGGACGATATACCACAGATCACCAAGGTATGGTGCGTGGTGGACTGTGGCATCGTCATCAATCCCAAGGGTGCTATCAATCAGGTAGAAGGCGGCATCATAGACGGCATAGGACACGCCATGTATGGCGATCTGCGCTTTACCGACGGAGCGGCCGATGTCCGCAACTTTGATTCCTTCCGCCTCATCCGGATGTCTGAAATTCCAGAGATTGACGTGCACTTCATACCTAGTGACAAAGATCCCACAGGCCTAGGAGAGCCTACGCTGCCGCCCGCTGGTGCCGCTGTGGCCAATGCTCTCTACTCCGCCACTGGTACGCGGATCTACAATCAACCATACGTCAAGAAAGTGGTGGGATGAGTGCTTGCTGAAAATAGAGCAAACTGCAGAGTCCATATAGGGCACGACAGTTCATCGCAAAACAGCTGGTGGCACACGACGTTATACTCTACAAATTGACAATATTATGAGACATATCTTACTGCTGCTTCTCTGCTGCGCACTGACTACTGCTTGCTCACAGACTCAAGGACAACTCTCCTCTGACGAGAAAAAGGAAATGAAAGATCGCAATAGCTGGGATGATAAGAAATATGCTCGCGCCTACTTCGCCTCTGGATGCTTCTGGTGTGTGGAAGCGGTATATGAGAGCGTCAATGGCGTACAAGAAGTCTACAATGGATACAGCGGAGGACACACTAAGAATCCTACGTACGAATCAAGTAATACTGGCCGCACTGGTCATGCAGAGGCGGTAGAGGTGATCTATGATCCTGAGATCATAGATTTTGCTACGCTTGTAGACGTATACTTTGGCTCACAAAATATCACTCAGGTAAATGGCCAAGGTCCAGATCGTGGATCACAGTACAGGTCGATTATCTTCTATCAATCAGCCGAGGAAAAAGAAATAATAGATCATAAAGTAGCTGCGATAAATAAAGAAATCGCTCCAGAAGAAGCTGCTGCGGAAATTGTGGAATTTGAAAAATTCTGGATGGGTGAAGATTATCACCAAGATTACGAGCGACTACATCCTACACAGTCTTACATTAAGGCTGTATCCATTCCGCGTCTCAAGAGATTTCAGAGTAAATTTCCAGAATTGCTCAAGGACAATCACTAAGTAGCAGCTGCTACGGCGTGAGAAGCTGCCATAGCCCTTGCGGCCAAATGCGCCGTAGTCCATGCTGCTTGAAAATTGTATCCGCCTGTAATCGCATCGATATCTAGTAATTCTCCTGTAAAATAAAGTCCAGGAACGGATTTGCTTTCCATGGTCTTGGTATGTGTGCTAGCAAGACCCACACCGCCCGAAGTGACAAATTCTTCTTTGTACGTGGTCTTGCCAGATACGTCATACTTGTCTGCACAGAGGGCCTGCACCAGTCGCGAAATTGATTTTTTGCCCATAGAGCGAGCGATCTGCGTATCTGTAATCTGAGCTCTGAAGAGCAAATAATTCCAAAGACGAGCAGAGATATCTGGAAGAGGAGAATTTTGAATTGTTTTATTCCCTTGTCCTTCCAAGTGGTCTATCAGCTTTGCTCTGACTGCGTCTTCATTGATATTATCCAGCCAACTGACGAATAGACTGAAAATGTAGTCTCGCTCATGCAATTCTCTCGCTGCAAAGGATGATAACTTTAATATCGCAGGTCCTGACATGCCCCAGTGGGTAATGAGCAGCGGACCTGATGACCTGAGATTCATACCCTGAATACGCACCGTGGCAGAATCCACAGACACACCGCTCAGAGCTTGCAGACGATCATCCGCTATGTCAAAGCTAAACAGCGCTGGCACTGGATCTACTATGTCATGGCCCAGTGCTTCTATCCAATCATAGGAGGAGCGTTTGGGTAATCCGCCCAGTGCCAGTACGACCTTATCATATCGCTGCGAGCTTCCTTCTGCGCTAGTATCAAGAATGAGGCCTGAATCTGTTACCGACAATCCTCGGATAGGCTCACGGAGATGCAATCGGATACCATATCTCTTTCTGAGATACTCAAACAAATCAATGATGGTCTGAGAATCATCAGACACGGGAAAGACTCTGCCATCCTCCTGGGCATAGATGGCCGTATCATGCTGCTTCAGCCAAGCTTTCATGTCCTTGGTGCCAAAGCTGTGTAGCATCTTCTTGAGCTGACGGCTATGGCGGGGGTAGGCATGACATAGGGAAGCTGGGCTTTCTGTAGCATTGGTGACATTGCATCTGCCGCCACCGCTGATCTTTACCTTAGCCAGGATCTTAGCTGATCGCTCATAGATATGTATCTCAGCAGCTGGACAGAGCTCAGCAAGCTGCAAAGCACAGAAATAGCCCGAGGCACCGCCTCCTATGATGGCGACCCTCACGATTGATCTCGTATCTGAGCTCTCAGATCTGCCATCTCCTGCTGGGTCAGATGACGCCAGCGAGATTCTGGCAGGTTACCCAAGTGGATATTCATGATGCGGATACGCTGCAGGCGCACCACACTATATCCGAGGACTTTGGTCATGCGCCGAATCTGTCTATTAAGACCTTGGGTGAGTATGATGCGGAATGATCCTTTGCCAATCTTCTCTACCGTACAGGGCTTAGTAAGGCGATCTAGGATGCGCACTCCTGATGACATGGACTTGACAAACTCCTGGGTGATAGGTCTATTTACGCTCACCAGATATTCCTTTTCATGCCCATATCTCTCTCGTAAGATGTCATTGACTATATCTCCGTCATTCGTCATGAGTATGAGCCCAGTGCTGTCCTTATCGAGTCTACCGATAGGAAATATCCGCTGAGGAAAACCTATGTAGTCGATGATATTACTCGGATCCCGCTTGTCCGTGGTACATGTCACACCGCGCGGCTTGTGAAAGGCGAGGTAGATGGACTTTTTTTTGCTCTTTAC
>JAHDBH010000032.1:7733-21665 GCA_020630495.1 Saprospiraceae bacterium | reverse complement strand
GATCCAGATCCAGATGATCTCAATATCGTACAGACAGCTCAGAATACTGCCAGTCTCAGCACCCTTGTAGACGCTCTGCAGGAGGCTAATCTCGTTTCTGTCCTAGAAGGTGAAGGACCATTTACAGTATTCGCACCGACTAATGATGCCTTCCAAGATCTACTAGATAGCAATAGCGACTGGAATGATCTTACAGATATAGATGATGACCTACTAGATAATGTCTTGAAATTTCACGTAGTTGCAACAGAGCTAGAGTCAGGTGATCTCGAGAATAGCTATGTGACTACATTGGCAGAAGGTCCTAATGACGAGCAGATCGTACTACAGATCCATGTCGACGGTGGTGTAGGCTTCAACGGAAGCGCAAGACCGGTAACTACTGACATAGAGACTGATAATGGAATCGTACACATCATAGATGAGGTGATGCTACCGCCATCTGTAGTGGACATAGCAGCCAATAATAGCAATTTTTCGAGTCTCGTAGCAGCTCTTACCAGGGATGATTTGCAGACAGACTTTATCTCTATCCTGAGCAATTCTACACCTAAAACCGTATTCGCACCTACTAATGCCGCTTTCCAAGCACTTCTTGACTCTAATGGTGAGTGGGAAACGCTTAATGATATTCCACGAGCTACGCTGGAAGCTGTACTCGCTTACCACGTGCTCAATGGAGCCAATGTACAAAGTGACGAACTGTCTGATGGTCAGTCTGTAGCTACTATAGGTGGTACACTGACTGTTGATCTCAGCAGTGGTGCACGATTGACGACTAGCTCAGGGCAGAGCGTAAACATTGCTCTCACTGACGTCCAAGGAGTCAATGGAGTCGTGCACGCAGTAGATCAAGTTCTGCTTCCGTAGGATACTACAGATAAAATATTTACGGAGAACACTCATTTTACATAGCGAGTGGATAGAGCCCTGGCCATCATTACTGATGGTCAGGGTTTTTATTTTCTGCAGTCAGCCTTCTCTATTATGTTCCAGCTAGAGCACGAGACACCAGCTATCGCATAAATCGCCATGGCATCAGAATTCACTGACTATCTACCTCTACGACCTCTGCCTCCACCGCTGGCTTTGCGCTTAGCAAAAAACTCTTGCTTGCGGCGTTGCTTTTCCTTATTCCATTCCTTTTTCTCAGCAGCCGTCATTGGCTTTTCAGTCTGTGGATAGGGATGGTCATTGATGACTTGCACCTTCTGTTTGATGAGTTTTTCCACATCGCGCATGTGCACATTCTCCTCTGGCTCACAGATAGAGATCGCGATACCCGCTTCTCCAGCTCTTCCTGATCTGCCTATGCGATGCACATAGGTCTCAGGTACATTAGGAATGTCGTAATTGATCACGTACTCAAGTTTTTGTATATCGATACCCCGGGCAGCGATGTCAGTCGCTACCAGTACACGCACTCGCCCATCTTTAAATTGGCTGAGGGCCTTCTGTCGTTGATTTTGAGCTTTATCGCCATGTATGGCCTGGGCGGAGATATTTTTCTTTTTGAGATTACGTACGATTCGATCTGCTCCATGCTTAGTTCTCGAGAAGAGCAAAACTTGATCCATGTCACGATTCTGCAGGATGTGCAGAAGAAGTGCATTTTTATCAGAGCGATTGGTATAGTAGACGCGCTGATCTACTGTTTCTGCTGTGGAGGATACAGGCGTGACCTCTACTCTGATTGGATTCCTGAGTATGGTCTGCGATAGCTGCTTGATATTGTCTGGCATGGTAGCAGAGAAGAAGAGCGACTGCCGCTCTTTGGGCACAAGCCTGAGTATCTTGCGTATATCATTGATGAAGCCCATGTCAAGCATACGATCTGCCTCGTCTAGGACTAGCACTTTGATTCTAGATAGATCGATGTATCTCTGCTCCACAAGGTCGAGCAAGCGCCCAGGCGTGGCTGTCAATATGTGTACACCGCGCTGTAGCTGCTCTACCTGACGACCCTGCTTCACACCGCCAAAGATGACAGCGTGCTTGAGATCTGTGTACTTACTGTATTCACGGATATTCTCATCTATCTGGATAGCTAGCTCGCGCGTGGGTGTGACTATGAGCGCTTGGATATCATCATGTCGGTACTGTCCATCACTCATTTCGTGAATGCGCTGTATGATAGGTATAGCAAATGCCGCAGTCTTGCCCGTACCCGTCTGAGCACATCCGAGGACGTCGCGCTGATCTAGTACTTGAGGAATCGCCTTAGCTTGTATCTCTGTGGGCTCGTGATAGTTCTTATCCTTAAGGGCACGCAGGATAGGGTCTATGAGTTGTAAGTCGTGAAAAGTCATGAAAATGTAATAGGTAAAAGAAGAGCAGAAGACGGCTGTCATCCGCAAGATTAGAACTACAAAGGTAGGTGTTCTACCCGATAGGGATATTTTAAGTCATATCCATCGTAGCAGAGAGTTAACGTCTATATACGCCAAAAAAATCCCTAGGCTACCTAGTAAATTGAAGCACCATCACATACAGAACGCTTTCTCAGCGCGATCGCCGCTACATATTTCTGCGATATTGCCCTCCTACTTCATAGAGTGCTTGTGTGATCTGACCGAGACTACAGGTTTTTACCGTATGCATGAGTTCGTCGAATAGGTTTTCATTTTTCAGCGCCCGAGCCTTGAGTCTTGCGAGATCATCTTGAGCGGAAGTGGTGTTCGCTTGATGCAATCGACCGAGCTCATCGATTTGCGATATTTTTTCTTCTTTGGTGGAGCGAATCACTTCATCTGGTAGTATGGTCGGTGATCCATCTTTACTGAGAAAAGTATTGACGCCGATGATCGGAAATTCTCCTGTGTGCTTAAGCATTTCATAGTGCAGACTTTCTTCTTGGATTTTACCTCGCTGATACATCGTCTCCATCGCACCTAGGACACCACCACGCTCGGTGATTCTGTCAAACTCGGATAAAACAGCCTGCTCTACAAGATCCGTTAATTCCTCAATAATAAATGCTCCCTGGATAGGATTTTCATTTTTGGCCAGTCCTAGCTCATGATTTATGATCATCTGTATAGCTACGGCTCGGCGTACACTTTCCTCGGTAGGCGTAGTGATAGCCTCATCATAAGCATTAGTATGTAGCGAATTACAATTATCGTAAATAGCGTACAGAGCCTGGAGCGTAGTACGTATATCGTTGAATGATATTTCTTGCGCGTGTAGCGATCTTCCGCTTGTCTGTATATGGTATTTTAATTTTTGAGATCTTTCTCCAGCTTTGTATTTATGGCGGAGGGCTTTCGCCCAAATGCGTCTGGCTACTCTACCGATCACAGCATATTCTGGATCGACGCCATTGCTAAAAAAGAAACTGAGATTGGGCGCAAAGTCATCAATCGACATTCCACGACTCAGATAATATTCTACAAAGGTGAATCCATTGGCTAATGTAAATGCAAGCTGCGATATCGGATTGGCACCGGCCTCGGCGATATGATATCCAGAAATAGAAACACTGTAAAAGTTCCGCACTCCATGATCTATAAAGTACTGCTGCATATCACCCATAAGACTGAGTGAAAACTCTGTAGAAAATATGCAAGTATTCTGGGCTTGATCTTCTTTGAGTATATCTGCTTGCACCGTACCTCGGACGGCGCGCAGCGCTTTATCTTTCATAGCAGCATATGTCTCGGCATCCAGTACTTCGTCACCAGTGATTCCTAGTAGCATGGTACCTAGACCGTCATTACCTTCTGGTAATTCTCCACGATAAGATGGTCTGCTGATTCCCTTGCTGTCGTATTTGCGCGAAAGCGCCTCCTCCACACTAGCCTGCAGACCGTGCTCCTTGATATATAGCTCACACTGCTGATCGATCGCGGCATTAAGAAAAAATGCTGTGATGGTCGCCGCTGGACCATTGATGGTCATAGAGACACTTGTAGTCGGCTCACACAGATTAAATCCAGAATAAAGTCGCTTAGCATCATCTAGGCTCGATATACTGACACCGCTATTTCCGATCTTTCCGTAAATATCTGGCCTATGATCAGGATCTTCTCCGTAGAGCGTGACACTATCAAATGCAGTGCTCAGACGCGCAGCTGGCATATCTCCAGCGAGGTAGTGAAATCTTTTATTGGTCCTCTCGGGATTTCCCTCTCCAGCAAACATGCGAGTGGGATCTTCACCTTTTCGCTTAAAAGGAAATACACCACCCGTAAAAGGGAATTGACCCGGAACATTTTCTTGTCGCCTCCATCTCAATATTTCGCCATAGTCCTGATATCTTGGTAGAGAAATACGAGGAATGCGCTGATGGGATAGTGAAGTGGTAAAGGTCGGCACACGTATCTCGCGCTTTCTTACATGATATACGTATTCGTCCTCGGCGTACTGTGCTTTGAGCTCAGGCCAACTAGTGATTAATTCTAAGTTGTCTCTATCGAGCTCTTGTCTGAGTACATCCACGCGGTCTTCTAGCTCGGAGATGATTGCTTTATGATTACCGTCCGCTTTGTTAAAGTGCGCCAGTGTAATTTCTGTGGCATAGAGCTCAGTGGCTATTTTGGCCTGCTGAGATGTGCGGTCGTCATAGTTGCGATTATTCTCAGCTATTTCAGAGAGGTATCGCACGCGAGCGGGGGGGATGATATATATTTTCTCAGAAGAGCCGCTAGCTACCTCCAGAGTAGAATCGTGAGACCAGCTTGTACGCTCCCGTAGAGTACTGATGATCTTGGCATAAAGCTGATGAGTACCGGGATCGCTGAATTGGGATGCGATAGTGCCCACCACGGGAATATCTTCCTGAGCTAGATCCCAGGCATTGTGATTCCTTACGTATTGTTTTTTCACATCACGGAGTGCGTCAAGAGCTCCGCGCTTATCAAATTTATTGATCGCGATGATGTCTGCAAAGTCGAGCATATCTATTTTCTCTAGCTGACTTGCTGCCCCGTACTCTGGAGTCATCACGTACATACTTACATCTGAGTGATCTACGATCTCAGTGTCTGACTGGCCTATGCCACTTGTCTCCAGGATAATCAGGTCAAATCCAAAGCTCTTGAGAATCTCTAGAGCTCCGCGCACATGCTTAGACAGTGCCAGATTGGCTTGCCGAGTGGCAAGGCTGCGCATATAGACACGATCGCTCTGCAGGGCATTCATCCTGATGCGATCTCCCAGGAGTGCGCCACCAGTCTTGCGCTTAGTAGGATCTATAGAGAGTACTGCTATGTGTTTATCACTGTAATCTAGAAGAAATCTGCGGATGAGTTCATCCACAAGGCTAGACTTACCCGCTCCACCTGTGCCTGTGATCCCTAGTACGGGCACATCGGCAGACGGCGCTATGGCCCTGAGATCAGCAAGAGTTTGCTCAGCATGATCGGGCTGATTTTCTATGTGACTGATGAGTCTAGCTATCTCATGATGCCGATCTGGGCTGAGGCTCTTTAGCTCACCATTGAGCTGATGACTTATGGGGAAGTCACAGTGCTGTAGGACATTATTGATCATTCCCTGAAGCCCCATTTCTCGACCGTCATCTGGGCTGTAGATCTTGGTGATGCCGTGTGCCTCGAGCTCAGCAATCTCTGTGGGTAGTATGGTACCGCCACCACCAGCGAATATCTTGATATGTCCACATCCACGCTCTTGTAAGAGATCATACATATACTTGAGGTACTCCACATGCCCTCCCTGATAGGATGTGATGGCTATCCCCTGCACGTCCTCTTGTATGGCTGTGTCTACTATCTCCTGTACGGATCTATTGTGGCCTAGATGTATGATCTCTGCACCTGTGCGCTGCATGATGCGGCGCATGATATTAATCGCTGCATCATGCCCATCAAATAGCGATGCGGCCGTGACGATTCTGATCTTATTCTTGGCCTGGTAGGGCTCTGCTGCCGGTGGATGCATAGTACTGTATATGAGTGGTGAGTGCTGAGGGTAAAGTTATGCTCTGCAAGTCTCGATATCCAGCTCTGTGCCTGAGTCGAAGCAATATCTTCTCTAGGCTGATCCTACTCAGGCTGCGGACATCTACATCGTGGCATCTTTACTCCACTCGTAGGCCTGGACGGGGCCATCATTATTAGCCACTAGTATCGTCATGCCCTCGGCCGTAGCTATAGCAGCTATGTCTCTTACATCCATGATCATATCAAGTCCTGCACGCGCACTTGTCATAGCAGTAAACTCTCCTTTACCATCGCCAAGTAAGACGTATCCTGTACCAGCATCACTACGTGTGGTCTCTACCTCACGGTTGTAGTAATTACCAGCGACCATCAGATCTGTATGTCCATCTCGATTCCAGTCGTGAGCGATGATACCGTGGACTGGGGCTATCTGGGCCATAGCGGGCAGCTCGTGGACCTTCCACCCAGCTGGATCCATGTCGATCCATACACTGGCAAACTGCGTTGCTTCGTGGACTGTAGCACCATCCATTCGCTCTGCTAGGACGTCTTCGATTGTGGCTTTGGAGAAGGTGTTGTAATTGGGAAATTTTTCTTTGATAAACGGCATCTGCTGTGAAGAGCACTGTCGGCCGCGTACTGGATAGCATATGCCATCACTATCATAGTATCCGAGATACACGTCATGTGTACCATTATCATCAAAGTCCTTGACGAAGATCTTAAATGGCTCTTCCGCTGTGGCTCTGTACTTGATGTTCTTTCCTAGATTACCCGCCACGAGATCCATCTCGCCATCACCATTGAGGTCAGCAAGTGATAGTTCATTCCACCAGCCCACAGTGCCGTCCATGCCCATCTCCGATGTGGCGTCAGACAGTCTCCCGTCATCATTTTTTAATACAGTGATGGGCATCCATTCGCCGGCTGTGATGAGATCCTCGTCACCATCACCATCTACGTCATGCCAGAGGGCTGTACTGACCATTCCAAAATCTTTGAGATCGTCATAAACTTCTGTGGCAGTATCAGTGAATTTACCTCGGTCATTCCTCAAGATATAGCTACGTGCAAATACACCATACTGACCTGGCACCTGTCTACCACCTACAAAGAGGTCTAAGTCACCATCACCATCTATATCACTTGCCGCCACTGCTCCTGTGCTGATGCGCATAGCAGGGAGTGCTGAGCGATCATGGCGCCATGAGCCACCTTCATTGATATATAGTCTATCTGCCTGCCTACTATCACCCTCGTCATACTCATTACCGCCGCTGGCTACATAGAGGTCTTGATCGCCGTCGCCATCAGCATCAAAGAATAGTCCCATGATATCTTCATTCTGAGCGTGCTGAGTCCAAGGCCCAGAAATAGCTTGAAATTCACCAGATGTGCTTTGCTGGAAGAGGCCTCCAGGCTGACCTATGGCACCTGATATGTACAGATCTTCATTGCCATCTCCATTGATGTCTCCGACTGCTATATCTGGACCCAAGTGTGACATCTCAGCGGGAAGCAGTATTTCTCTGGCGTAATCATCATATTCATTTTCTTGATGAACGTAGGAAATTGGACTGGACTTTGCTTTCTTAAACTCTGCCGATGGTCGTGCGCGATTAGCTCGCGAAGTGGCGAGTGATTTGTCAAGAGCGATCACTTGATTGGCAGGGATATCTGTGAGCTCGTACATCTCACCACTAGGCCATGTGATCCGCACTTTGTCGACCATAGTCTGCGTGCCTAGACCAAAGTGAATGGCCATCTCGCTGGTACTCATATATCCTCTTACAGGCTGCATCTCTGCGGCTTGTATCTGGCCGTCATACTCTATATCGACACGCACGTGAAAATCTTGCGCCGCAGGTGCGTCGGCTTCTGGAATGAATCTCAAGAAAGTATGGTAATTGTTGTCCGCAGTTGTATTGCGATAGAGAGCAGGGAGATCATTGTGATTAGTGACGATCAAGTCTAGATCTCCATCATTGTCAAAGTCTGCGTAGGCTGCTCCATTACTGTACCCTTCGAAGTTAACACCCCACTGTGCACTGACGTCTTCAAATTGTAAATCACCCTTGTTGCTATACATGAAGTTTTCAATCGGTGTGCTCGGCGCACGCTCGGCAATTTCTAGGAGATTGGGCTTTCCACCTGCGGCCTTGATCTCGTCAATTTCTTTTTGGGCAGCCTTGAGATAGTCATTATCTCGCATATCGTGGAGCAAGCCATTGGTGACAAATACATCGCGATGACCATCATTGTCAAAGTCTACTAGCAGCGGAGTCCAGCTCCAGTCGGTGCTCTCCAGGCCAGCCAACTGAGCTATCTCACTGAAGTTACCATCCGCATTGTTAAGTTGGAGAGCATTGAACATATACTGGTGGTGGTATCCATTCTCTGCAAGGCTCCAAAACTTCTCTGGGTTCATGCCACTCATATTGGTCTTGAGTCTAGCATTATCATTGGCGACCATGTCGGCGGTGTAGATGTCCATCCAGCCATCATTATTGATATCAGCGATGTCAGCGCCCATAGAGAAATTGCTCATATGACGGAGTGACTGATCAGCGGTATTGGTGAATTTGCCCTGACCGTTATTGATATACATCATGTCTGGCTCATCATAGTCGCTGGCAACGTAGATGTCTACATACCCATCCTGATTGAGATCACTTGTGGTAGCGCTCAAGCTATAATTATAGCTTTTTACACCTGTGGGACCAGTGGTCTGAGCAAAGGTGCCATCTCCATTATTCTTAAAGATTCTATCCGTGAAGAAGAAGTCTTTTTTGCCTTTGAGCGCATCTTTGCCCGCGGTACTATTGGGTGGTTGATTAGCCATGTAGATATCTAGAAGGCCGTCACGATCATAGTCAAGAAATGATGCCATGATACTGTAGCCAGGATCATGCAGCTTATACGGAACTGCACTTTCTGTAAATGTCAGATCCCCATTATTGATATACAATTTATTGATCCGTCTCTGAGGGTCATCATAGAGAAAGCGACACAGGTAGATATCATCATAGCCGTCATCATTGATATCAGCGATAGCCACACCTGTGGACCATCCTCCATCATCAGCAAGACCAGAAGTAGCGGTGATATCTTCAAAGACTAGATCGCCTTGATTGATGTAGATCTTATCGGCTACCATGTTACCTGCAAATACCACGTCTGGAAGGCCGTCCTTATTGAAGTCGCCTATACCGACACCTGCTCCCTGATGGAGACCGTCGAAAGTTAGAAAATTGAGCGCCTCTGTTTGCGTGATTTGATTTCGAAATTTGAGCTGAGAATGCGATGCAGGTACCTGGTCAAAAACCTGATGACCATCTGGCATATCTACGGGTGAGGGCTCGGATTGCTGGCAGCAAACAAATAGGCTGAGCGCGGCTAGTAGGTAGAGGTGTTTCATAAGTCTGTGCTAGCCCACAAAGGTAGTAAGCGCCAGCTATTTCACCTGACTCTACTCCGCCTCGCTGATCCTGAGTGGTATGAGATCTTGCACCCTAGATCTCTGCGATGTAGTCAGATCCATATACGCGACGCCAAAGTCCTGAAAGGCCTGAGTATTTCTCATCTGCTGATATGCAGATAGCACTTGATCGTAGACAGCTAGATAGTCCGAGTAAGATGCGTCTCGAGAAGTCACCAAAGAGATGACCGCCTTCCGCGGATCTGATGCTGCCGTGCGCTTACGAAGCGGATTAGTCACGTGCTCAATGACATGCTCAGAGAGAGCCTCTACTGGTACTAGTCTCTGATCCACTCGTACCTGACCTGCTGGACCAAGCATGATACGGAGGAGATTTCTCTCAGAAATGACTGTGGGAGTAGTGTGATCGGTATAGGGCGGCAGCAATACCTTGATCCCCTTATCGTCCTGTATCGTAGTGCAAACAAGGAAAAATACAAGCAACAGAAAAGCAATATCAGCCATAGAGCTGGCTGTCACACGAGGCATAGATCTGATGGGTCTTCTGAGTATTTTCATCATCAATAGTTTCTACAGATGATGCCCCGACTGATCTCTAGTGGTGCGCTGACCCTATATAATTATGTATTGGCCGCTAGACGCAGGCGTGTATCGCGGATATGCTGTTCCATCTCATCAGCTTTTTGATTGATCTGCTTGATGATGGAGTGTTGACTATCATATTCCGCTTGTGTGATCTTACCAGCTTTGAGATCTGCATTGATTTTTTTGAGAGCAGACATAGCTCTTGCTCGTGCTATGACGACTTTTTCATTTTCTGCGACAAGCTTTTTGGTGAGCGTTTCTCTAGCTGTATGTGAAGCACTAGAGCTTTGTCCTGAAGATTTGGAGTTGGCAGGTTTTTCTCCGTCGACTGATTTCTTTGACTTGCCTGCCTTGGTTGTAGCTGCCGACGTGGACGTCTCTGAGGGAGGAGGCGTATACGCCTTTTGTCCATTCTTGAGTGCTTCTCTGGCTTCGCGGACTTGCTCTAGTGTGCGTCGCGCATTTTCGTCCTTGGGCACAAGCGGCTCTTTTCTAGGGCCGCCAAATGTAGTCGTGCTAGCGCTGCTGGGTGCTGTCTCGGTACTTTGTGATTTACCATTCTTGGCATCAGAGGCTCTTCTCACTTTGAGAGCTTCTTCTTTAGAGATGGTGGCATTTTGCTGCATTTCCTGTAGCTCCTTGTCGCTATACTTCTCTTTCAACTTTGCTTTTTCTTCCGCTGACTGCGCTGAGCTGATCGCTGGTATGCATAGTATGGACAGACCTAGTATTGCTCTTCTGATAGTACTAAATTTCATAGGTATGTGGTATTCCTTGTGTGATGATGTGAATTAATCTAGCTGCAAGAGCAGGTCACTTAGTTCTTGGGACAGCTCGTCTAGTTGCTCTTCTGAAGCATTCAAGGAACCAGACAGTGTATCGGTCACCGCGGTATCTGTACTGTGATCATTGACTTGGCGCTCATCTGAGCCACAAGACACCAGTGCGACCAGAGCTAAACTGAGGATGAGAAATGTTTTCATGGTACAAATTTACTCGTTCTGCCATGTAAGATCTTGACAGCCATATATCACTCGCACTGTAGCACAGCTAGCACTATGACATTGAGCTAACGGACCGCGACGCGCTGCATGGCGGATACAATATGATCTTTAAGTAGCTCTGCCTTTTGGCTGCCGATCAGGATTGATTTTCCATTTTTCATTTTCAGTTTTACTCCTTCATTTCCTTTAGCATTCCACGCTCTGCCATTTGCGCTCCAGCGCACTCCCCAGCCTCCATAGTCCGATAGGGCATTATAAGTCACTGCATCGGCCTCTTGTATCTCAGAGATGGGCAGCACTTTGCGTGCAAATGGCCAGAATCGAAGGTGAATCTCTCGATCATCTACCTCTGTACGCAAGGTCATGCGCCAGAGTACTGCCGTGACCAAAAAGGTAAATAAACATACACCCAAGAGCATCAAGTCCTCACTACTCCTCAGATCGATATCCGCATCTCGTGCGTGTACTCCCAGAGAGTAGATTACTGTAGCAGGGCCGATGAGCAGTATGAGCCTGAGCCACCACTGATCCATGACTTGTCTCTCGCTATATATCATGACTGCATGGCGTAGAGTTCTCGATAGCTCTTGTAATCGATGTCTGTGGGCGAGCTGATGATAAACAGATTCATTTCTGACCCTACCTCTAGCTTCCACTCTACCTCATCTCGAAGGATGAAAAAGTCGTCTGTCCTGATGTCCAGGTCGCCAGCGCTTCCACTGCCATCTAGTATGTAGATACTGTAGGTATCGCTACTGCGGAGATCTAGCGTATGGTATCCTGGAGTGAGTGACTGCGTGTAGATAGAGACGCCAGGAGTAGTCATCTGCATGGGAGCGCCGAGACTACTGTCAGCACTCGCATACACCTGAGATGATCCATGCTGCACTCTTGACTCTGCGGCATAGTCGCTATAGCTGGCAGCGTGCTGTAGTGTGCGCTCCAGGCCGGGATCTAGCCAGATCTGGAACATCACGCTCCCCTCCTCCATATGCTCTGCATGGCTGATACCGCTGCCAGCTCTGATGATCTGTGCTGCGCCTGATGTGAGAGGGAGCCAATCTCTCATCTGACTATCGTAGTGCTTGATCTTACCTCGCAGGACAAAGCTCATGATCTCAAATCCCTGATGAGGATGCAGACCTATGGTGCTGTCCTTGAGGGCAGTGGCTTTTGCCCAATAGAATAGGCTGGAATATGGGCGCACAGATCCGCCGTCTTGAGGGAAACCGATAGGCTTATTCTCGATGATCTCGCCATTATTAAATTGCCCTGAAGCTTGTGCGTCTATAGGATAATGAAGTACTGACATAGTGGCCAGAAAACAAGAAACGGTGCCTAAAAGTTTGTTTTACCTAGGAGCTGCATGGGTAGGGCAGAAGCTCGTGAGTCTAGGCCCGAAAGCTACTGGCCCCTACTCTCTCATCGTGAGCACCATGCTCCGAGCTCGTGCATGATTGCGAAACTCGCAGAGGTACACGCCCTGCCAAGTACCAAGAAGCATCCCACTGCGATCTGTAGGGATGCTGAGCTCTGTACCTATGAGCGCGGCCTTGATGTGCGCTGGCATGTCATCATCCCCCTCTATAGTATGCGTCAAAAATGGTAGCCTCTCTGGCACTATATGATTAATCATGGATTCAAAGTCCGTAAGCACATCGGGATCGGCGGCCTCATTGATACAAAGTGCTGCACTCGTGTGCTGCAAGAATATGTGTAGAAGTCCTCGATCAGGCCACTGCTTACACGCTTGCCTGATCTCATCAGTGATGATGTGATAGCCTCTAGGGAAGGCTGGGAGAGTGAGCTTTTGCTGCCAGAGAATCATACGGGCTTGTAGGCAATCACTTTGATCTCTATGAGGAGATGGGGATGCGGCAGTTGATGAACGGCCACCGTAGTGCGTGCTGGACCATCATAGTCAAAGTACTCGCCATAGGCCTCATTGTACCCTGCAAAGTCATTCATATTGACCAAAAAAGTGCTCAGTTCTACCACATCAGATAAGTCTGCATTCACGCTTTGCAGTACTTCACGGATATTATCCAATACGGCACGAGTCTGCTCACGGATGTCAAGAGTCCATGTACCCATGCCATCTATTTGCTTCGCTCCCGCGATAGTATTGTCCGCACGGCGAGAGCTGGTGCCGCTCACAAAGAGATAGTCGCCAGCGCGCTTCACATGAGGATACTTGCCACGAGGTGTGGCTTTTTGCTGGAGGACTTTGGAATCTTTGGTCATACCTTCGGTGCTAGGTACACAAACATACATATCCATGGATACCAATCTTACAGGAAAGCGCGCGCTCGTCTGCGGGAGCAGTCGAGGCATTGGAAGAGCGATCGCTGTAGAACTCGCGCTCCTCGGCGCCGATGTGACCCTACTGGCACGCTCCGAAGACAAACTCGCTCGACTGAGCCAAGATCTCAGCACTTCACATACACAGCAGCACGACTATCTCGCCGTAGATATGTCTGACACAGAAGCAATGATCAGCGCAGTAGAATCCCACTCCTCTGGAAGACCCTACCATATCCTGATCAACAATACGGGCGGTCCTCCAGGTGGCCCTATATTGCAGGCAGATCCAGAAGAATTTCTCACTGCCTATCAGCGGCATCTCATCGCGAGTCATCGCCTGGTGCAGAGCTTGTCATCAGGCATGCGGGAGGCAGGATACGGACGGATCGTCAATATCATCAGCACCTCCGTCAAGACTCCCATACCAGGCCTAGGAGTGAGCAATACGACACGTGGAGCAGTGGCTAGCTGGGCCAAAACTATGGCTGGCGAACTAGCTCCTCACGGCATTACCGTCAATAATATACTGCCTGGCTTCACGCGCACAGAGCGGATAGAAGAGATCGTAGAGAGCCGTGCTCAGAAGGCGCAAGTAGACACTGCCGCGATAGAGAAAAAGATGAAAGCAAGCGTACCCATGGCATCAGAGGTGCGTAGTTTCTCTGTACGCCAGCGGCCAGCTACGTCACCCAGCATC
>JAHDBH010000032.1:0-7723 GCA_020630495.1 Saprospiraceae bacterium | reverse complement strand
GTGCTCAGAAGGCGCAAGTAGACACTGCCGCGATAGAGAAGCAAGCGTACCCATGGGCCGCTTTGCAGATGCATCAGAGGTGGCTGCCGTAGCAGCATTTCTCTGTACGCCAGCGGCCAGCTACGTCACAGGTACCAGCATCCGCGTAGATGGCGGCAGAACCCCTAGTATATGATCGACTCAGCTAGCACTGCTATAGGTATCCCAGGGCTCACACACGTGGAGCATATAGGAATCGCCGTGGCTGATCTGGAAGAAGCCGTGCTACTATGGACACAACTGCTAGGTGTGGCACCCTACAAGCGCGAAGAGGTGGCGAGCGAGCATGTGACGACTGTATTCTTCCAGTGCGGCCAGACCAAGATTGAGCTCCTGCAGGCGACCTCTCCAGAAAGCGCGATCAGCAAGTACCTGGAGCGCAATCGTCCTGGCATCCATCATGTAGCATTTGCTGTGGATGACATCCGCGCAGAGATGAAGCGACTCGCAGAGGCTGGCTATCGCGTACTCCAAGAGGAACCCAAGGCCGGCGCTGATGACAAATGGATCTGCTTCCTCCATCCCAAGTCGACTACTGGCGTCCTCGTAGAACTATGTCAGGATCGCGGAGGTATAGAGGAGTAGTATGAGAGAAACTATAGATTTCCGCGGTGCGCATGGCCATCGCATCCACGGCTTCCGCATGACACAGACACACCCCCGCGCCCTGGTCTTACTGGTGCACGGTATGGGTGAGCACATCGGGCGCTATGATTTTCTAGCTGATCGACTGCACGAGGAAGGCTATGAAGTCCTGGGCTATGATCACGTAGGCCACGGTAAGAGTGAGGGCGATCGAGTCTACATTGACAGTTTTGACTGGTATGTGGATGATATGAGGGCTTTCGCCCAAATGTGTGAGCTGACCACCTCCGTCCTTCCCTGCTATGTAGTGGCTCATAGTATGGGTACACTTGTCACCATGCACTATCTGATGCACTATCAGGATACATTTGATGCAGTGACATTCTCTGGCACCTGCCTCAGCGTGTCACAAAAAGTCCCACCTGTACTCATGAAATTCTCTCGTATCGCCGCAAAGTATTTCCCTCGAGGACGCTGGGTGAGCTTTGATCGCAAAGATGTCTGTAAGTATCCTCCCACACAGGAGGCCTACGCTAATGATCCTCTCGTCAATACCAGTGGAAACCCCAATCGCACTGGCGTGCTTCTGCTTGACGCCATAGAGAAAGCCAAGGAGCAGCTCTCTGCTGTGCAGTCACCATTGCTCCTGCTCCACGGATCAGATGATAAAATCTTAGATGTAAGCGGAAGTCAGCTACTCTACAAGGAGTGTGGCTGTGCAGATGATCAGAAAAAACTCGTCATCTATGAGGGATACTATCACGAAGTGCTCAATGAGGAAATCCGTCCCCAGGTAGTCCAAGAAATCGTCGACTTCCTAGAGCATCGCCAGCAAATCTACGGAGACGCACATCCTGCCGCGGTGCGCTAGTCTATGGATAGCACTCCCACGGGACGGTCATACCTGTCCGTAAAGCCACGATGGTAGATGATGATCTGGTAGTCATTTTCGGTCTCGTACCAGTTACCACTGAGCGACTCACGCGATGGAGGCACCTTACTATAGTCCACTGAGACAATCTCATAGTCATAGTAGCCCTGCTTGAGCCAAATCTCCGCCATGTAAGCATCATATTCCTCTACATACTGCATGCGGTATTCTTCATCCAGATTCCACAGCGAAAACATGCCCGTGACATAGAAGTCACCTCCTGGCGGCTGTCCCGTCAGAGTCACTACAGCTCGCACGTATTCTGAGCGTAGCTCCTGTAGTTCGTCGATCGTGGAGACAGAGAAATTTGGGCGAAAGCCCCCCTGATTATCATAATTGCTGATGACATATCCGCCATTGAGGTCTATGCGATTGCTGTAAAACTCCCCACGCCTATCTGTCACGGGCTCAAGAAATAGTCTGTAGCCGAGATCATCTTTCTCGATGACCCGTATGCCAGGTAGCGTCAAGTCTACAGATCTCAAGTCCATCACGCGAAACTCTTTCTTGCCTGGAAAGACGATCTTCCCTGGAAAATCAAAATTGATCACCTTACCTCTAAAGCTCCGCATCGGCGCCTCGATCATAGTGTTCCAGTCAGCATTTTGCATGACGTAGGCCTTGATCTCATCTGCTGGATCACTGATCTTAAACTTCTCATGATTGATCCAAAACTCAATCGCCTGATGCGTCTGAATCTGGCCAGATAGCACGGCTTTGCGCGTACGCGCCTCGATCTTGACCTGGGTGTCTACAAGGATAAATCTCTGGGTCAATATGGGCTGATCCACATCATCCTCATAGACATACAAGATATAATTACCTGGTACCAGCAGATTAGTCCGTTCATTGGGGATGGAAAGATCGTAGTACGTGTATGGATGGTAGGTCATACTACTGTACTGATAGGTCCACAGCTCCTCTCTATCAAATCCATCTAAGTACTCCTGCAGCCTCAAGCGCGAGGGCGTCCAGTCCGCATCGCAGTGTATCACGCTGTAGTAAAGATTGCGCGTATCACCAGTGATATCATCAAATCGGAGATGTAGCTGGGTGTTGCTATTGAAGTTGATGATGGGCATGCCAAGAGCACGACCACCCGGCGTGAAGCGCACAGATCTGATATCAGCGTCATAGACACGATTATCATTGCCTGGGAGCTCTGGCTGAGCGTAAGCGATGGTACTGAGAGCAAGGAGAAGTAGAATTAGCGTTGGCTTACCCATGGATTATCTTTGATATAAAAGCGATAGGGATAGTCTACGGCTATGCCAGAAGAACCTATGCCTATACGCGTAGTCTGAACGATAGGTATAGCGCTCATAGTTTCTCTTGGTTCTATCCATACCCGCTTTTGTACTGTTAAATCTTCGCCGTCATGGGCTTTGCTGAGGCCTAGTGCCTGGCATAGCAGTCCAGGACCGGCACATAGATTGCGTGGAAGGGAGCCATCAGCTCGTCGCCGTAGCTGCCTGCGCTGAAGCATCAGATCTACACCGTCTATGGGCTCCACTGAGCGGATCAGTACAGCATGTGGCAGATCTACAGGTCCAGTGACGACATTGCACATGTCATGTATGCCATAGCAGATGTACATATAGCAGGTGCCGCCTATGGCGTACATGCTCTCGCAGCGCGGTGTGCGCCTGTAATCATATGCGTGGCTCGCACGATCTTCTGGAGCGATATAGGCCTCTGTCTCTGTAATGATGGCTCGTGTGAGACCCTCATCATTCTGGGTGCAGAGATACGCGCCAAGTAGCTCCTGGGCGACTGTAAGCACAGGTGTCTGTACATAGTAGTCTCGTGGTATGGTAGCTCTAGCGGCGACTATAGTTGGGGGCCTCTTTGGTGATGGTGATATCATGAGGGTGGCTCTCCTGTACACCCGCACTGGTGATGCGGACAAACTGTGCTTGGCGCAGGGCATCCACGTCTGCAGCACCGCAGTAGCCCATGCCCGCTTGTAGACCTCCTAGATACTGATGCATCACTTCCTGCAGTGTTCCCTTGTAGGGGACGCGACCCTCTATGCCTTCTGGCACCAGCTTCTGCATGTCCGCTTCGTCACTCTGGAAATATCGGTCCTTGCTACCACTTGCCATGGCGCTGAGCGAACCCATACCGCGGTAAAGCTTGTACTTACGACCGTCATATATATATGTCTCACCTGGAGACTCCTCCACTCCAGCAAAGAGCGATCCCGCCATGATCGTACTTGCACCTGCTGCCATCGCTTTCACCACATCACCCGAGTAGCGTATACCTCCATCAGCGATGATGGGTACACCCGTATCCTTGATGCCAGCATAGGCGCTCATGACAGCGCTAAGCTGAGGTACACCTATACCTGCTACGACACGGGTAGTACATATACTTCCAGGTCCTACACCTACTTTGACACCGTTCACTCCAGCATCTACAAGTGCTCTGGCGCCGTCTCCTGTAGCCACATTACCGCCTATGATCTGGAGGTCTTGATGGCGGGAGCGAGCCTCCTTGATGGCGCTGAGGACTCCTGCGCTGTGTCCATGTGCGGTATCTATACAGATCACGTCTACACCTACCTCTACCAGCGCATCCATACGCTCATGCAGGTCAGCGGTGACACCCACAGCTGCTCCTACTACCAGTCTACCATAGGAGTCTTTGCAGCTGTGGGGATAATCTTCTTCTTTGATGATGTCCTTGTAGGTGATGAGGCCTACGAGCTTTTTATCGGCGTCTATGACGGGTAGTTTCTCGATTTTGTGGCTCTGGAGGATATCGCGCCCTTGACTGAGAGTCGTGCCTACGGGGGCAGTGATGAGACCGTCTGCAGTCATGAGATCTCGGACACTTCTAGACTTATCTTTTTCAAATCTAAGGTCCCTATTGGTCAGTATGCCTATGAGTTTTTTATCGGCGTCTACTATAGGTATACCACCGATCTTGTAGCGGCGCATGATCTCAAAAGCATCACCTATGAGGGCATCATCCCCCAGCGTCACGGGATCTATGATCATACCGCTTTCGCTACGCTTCACACTGCGGACTTGGTCGGCCTGCTCAGCGATGCTCATATTCTTATGTATGATGCCGATGCCGCCTTGTCTGGCTATGGCGATGGCCATGAGCTTCTCCGTGACTGTGTCCATCGCCGCAGAGACGATGGGTGCTTTGAGTCGTATATCGGTGGTAAGCTGTGAGCTGTAGTCAACTTCTCTGGGATGCACTTCTGAGAATGCAGGCACGAGAAGGACATCATCGAAAGTATATGAAAGGGGGATTTCCGGCACACCGGACTGCGATCGTAATTCCATGTGCAAAGATACATCACGGACACAGATCTCACCTATTCCATTGGGACGCTTTTTCCTCTACTTGTCGGAGAGGATCTATGAGACCTTGTTCTTGGCCTGTAGACTTGGTGAAACTACTCTTCTTCACTACTCACAGCTGGCTGGGGCATATCAGCTGATACATGCTCAGCATGCTCGCCTACCGTGTTTTCGTCAGTCTCAAACTCGGCGAGCTTGGGCAGATCGGCAATACTTCTCAGACCAAAGTGATCCATAAATTTCTGAGTCGTGGCGTAGAGCAGAGGCCTACCAGGACCATCTGATCGTCCCTTGATCTCTACGAGCTGCTTATCCAGGAGCTTCTGGATCATATAGTCACTACTCACTCCACGGATCTGCTCTATCTCTGTCTTGGTCACAGGCTGCTTGTAGGCGATAATGGAGAGCGTCTCCAGCGCAGTGCGCGAGAGCTTACGATTATTGATATCCTTGAGATAGAGCTTGACCAGCTCAAAATTATCTGGAGCGCTGAGAATCTGAAATCCCTCTGCGATCTCCTCCAGCCTTACACCTGATCGCGGATGCGCATGGCGCTCTCGGAGAAGATCGATGGCCTCGGCCATCTCCTCTTCTGTGACAGGCTCCCCCAGATACTCCGCCATATATATATGACAGTGCTCTCTGGAGATTGGCTCTTCTGCGACAAAGACGAGCGTCTCTAGCAGGGAGCTGATGTGATTGATATCGTGAGCCATACGTAGGGCGCGGGTAGTGTGAAAATTTTGTGGCTGCGAAGTTAATCACATACATCAGATCTGCTTGGGCTTGCCTACCATCCCTACTACTGTCCCACATAGCTGATGCGATAGATCGCATCTCCGTGATCATCGCTCACCAGCATGCTTCCATCTGGCAGTGGCTCTAGATCTACAGGTCTACCCCAGGGCTTTTCTTCGCCATCACGAAGCCAGCCCGTGGCAAACATCTCATAGCCCTTACTCTCACCAGCCTCATCTAGCCTCACCATACTGAGTCTATAGCCTATAGGGTCTGTGCGATTCCAACTACCATGCTCAGCTATGAGGATCGCTCTGTCATACTCTTCTGGAAATTGAGTTCCTGAGTAGATCTCCAGACCGAGTGGCGCCACATGGGGTCCTAGATTCTGAGCTGGTGCGACGAAGTCAGAGCAGGGAAACTTCTCACCAAATTCTGGATCGGGCATATCCCCAGCATGGCAGTATGGATAGCCAAAGTGCATATCATCACTCGGCGCATGATTGAGCTCACAGGCTGGAGAGTCATCGCCCATCCAGTCTCTACCGTTATCCGTGAACCACAGCTCGTCTGTGTCAGGATGCCAGGTAAATCCTACTGTGTTTCGCACTCCGCGCTGCACGATCTCAGGCTCAGATCCGTCTACTGCGAGCCGTGTGATCGTATTAAATATGGGGTCTTCGCTCTCGCAGATATTACACGGCGCACCCACTGGTACATAGAGCAGATCATCAGGGCCAAAGGCAATAAATTTCCATCCATGATGCACCTCATCAGGATAGCCATCATAGACCACACGATAGTCCATATTGTCACTGAGTCTATCCTCTATATCGTCTATTGCAATGATCCGATTGACCTCGGCGATGTAGAGAGTCCCTTGTCGCATAGCGACGCCATTGGGCAGATTCATGTCCTCTAGCAAGGTGTATTTCTTGTCTGCGACCATGTCGCCGTCAGTGTCCTGTAGCGCATACACGCTACCGTGCTTGCGTGTGCCCACATAGAGCGTTCCTGATTCACTGAGGCACATCTGGCGCGCATTTTTGATATCCCGTGCGTAGTAGTCGATCCTGAATCCCGGTGGCAAGCTGATGTCCACGAGGGAGCTGTCCACAGGGCCCAGATTTACCACCGTCTTGCTGCTTGCCTTCTCGTGATCACTACTGGCTCCACAGGAGGAGATGGATAGGGCTGTCGCCCAAATGAACATGAATACATAAAATCTATCGCTCATAAGGTCAATCCTTGTGGTAATCAGCTATTCCTCCTCAGAGGTACTGGCGTCATAGGGTTTGGGTAGATCTTTCTGAAAGCAGATGCTATTTTCTACTCCTTGATAAGGTCCATAATTTTCTATTCTCTTGTAGCCAGATCGCTCATAGAGTCTTAGTGCCTCGGGCTGACCCTTTCCTGTCTCTAGCATACTCTCCGTGAATCCATACTCTGATGCCCACCGCTCTAGCTCTGCGAGCAGCATACCACCAAGGCCCTGAGATCGCATGGCGGGTCTCACGTACATCCTTTTTACTTCGACTGCACTATCACGCACACGCTTCATAGCAGCGCAGCCTACAGGGTCATCACCTAGGTAAGCGATCATGATGTGCTCCAGATCAGTGATACCATTGTACTGATCATAGAAATCATGCAGTTCGCCGTCTCGCACTGCCAGTTCCGCATTGAGCTCCTTGACCAGATCTCTAAATTCTGGTGTCACACGATGTACACGCTTAAGTCGTATAGCATTCTTTCTCATGGCATGAAGGTAGAGAATATATCGATATCTGATCAGTCATAAGGATTCATCATCTGAGTTGATCACTTTGCTGCTTAGGATTTCAGCGCTCCTGCGCCCCACCACTGATGACTAAGAATAGCTAGCTATCCACGGCCCATCAGATGATTAAATTCTATAATCGCAAGGGAGGCGCAAGAACATATTGTAATTAGGTAATTTTAATAAAAAAGGGTCTGCCGAAGCAGACCCTTCGCATTTGCCTAACGAAAGCAAATGACAAATCAACAACTCCCCTCCAGGAGACTATGTATCACGGGGATCATACAAAATCGTAATAAGCGAAAAATCCAGAGGAAATAGGCAAACAAC
>JAHDBH010000161.1 GCA_020630495.1 Saprospiraceae bacterium | reverse complement strand
TGCGCTGATGATACAGAGCAGAGTTGGGCGTCAGATTCTGCCCATGTGCTACACTCATAGTAGCCTCTGGCCACAGAGAACGTGGCAGACCACTCGGCAACAGAACGGTGCGCACACCATCCATGATTACCCTAATGCGTCTCTCTATAGCACCATTTGACTTGTGCTCCCCCGTCCCAGAAAATGTATGCAAAATACCCCTGTGCTGCAGGTAGGTGGCTAACGCAGACACGGTAAACTCACCTCCTTGGTCAGTATGAAGGATGCGCACACCCGGTTCATCTGGCCTGACTACATGGACTCTGATGCGCTCGATGATGAACGCGAGACACTCAGCAGTCTGACTCTTAGACTTCATACACACCACAAATGTGTACCTAGTGTACACACACATCACAAACAACACATACCTGACTCCACCAATTCCCCGCGGGGTGATGGGACCAGTCAGATCTGCGTGCAGCTCCTCACCCGGATACCTCGCTTTCCTAGTGAGATTCTTGTCATTTCGGGAGGTAGGGCCCGCAGGCACTCTCCCAACACGACAACCATGACACCTATTGGTAATTGCAGTGGACCCAGGAGGGACAGCTAACTGCAACACCCCATAAACATCAGGATTCGCCTCCATCCTACGCAAGGCCCATGTACCGACATGGAACGACAGGTGACTCACAAACGCATGATCTGGGACATACAGATCTTGCTGGGGCACCGCCACAGCCGCAGCCATGTAGGTGTGCACTCTCTCATCAATCGCAGTGTCTACGCTATTGCTACCAGACCACACTGTGGCCCTATTCACCGGATTTACCCGCAGTACCGGCTTCCCAGGACCTGTGAAAAACGCAAGACAGGGATGTCCCTCAGGATCAGACTCCTGGGACATAACATCAGTGACATACGACATGCTCTGATCACTGAAACCAGGAAAATACACCACATTCCTACGAGTGTCCAGGAAAATGCCCTCTCCCCGCAGGTGAGAGGTTGACAGCAGATTGTACGGACACTCGGGTGCATAGTACACATCAGTCAACTCAAGATCGACAGGATGCTCATTCCCATAAGCATCAACATATGTGCCTAGGTTGACAATCAGAGTGCCCTTGTCCACGATTGGTAGATCGCCCTGTCCCGCAGGATTGGCAATCAGATTGCAGGGATCAATGTGAGACAGCAGGTCAGCATTGCCCACAACAGAAATGTCAGTGCCACTATCGACAATGAGAGCCAAGGCTTCCAGTGCGCACACTGGGAACGATGGATCAAGTTCGATGGCACATACCGCATTCCGTTTCTTCATGCGCTGAGCATACTCCTCCTGGAGATGCTTCCTGACCTCCGCTGACAGCTGCGGGCAGTCTCTCTTCAGATGTCCCTTCTTCTTGCAGTGGTGACAAATCCTTGTCTCCGGCTGCTGCTGCTGAAGGGCGGCGATGGCCGGAGGTGGGGCACCCGGCTGCTTGTGCCCGCCACCTCCACGAGGACCACGTCGCCTGTCAAAGCCTGGACCAGTGCCTCCCGCAGGATTCGCACGGCCCAGATCAGCCCGTTGCTGAGCAAGAAAACGGGAGTACTCACAGATGGCTGCAACAATTTGCTCAGGTGATTTGGACATGAGACCATCCCGCAGGTGGTTGTACTCAGGACCAATGTTAAGCAATTTGATTGTGACCCATCGCTCATCGAGTGTCACTCCCAATGCACGCAAGCGAGTATACATTGACATAACATCTGTCAGGTAATCTTCTACTTTCCTATTACCTTGAGACACATTGTTGAACTTGGTATACAGTGAATTGATCTCAGCATCGCGACTAGGTCTGTACTTAGAAAGCAAGTATGACCATGCGTCGCACAAATGCTCAATGTGAAACACTGATGTCCTATCTGCAGGTGGCAATGTAGACAGGATGACTGACTTTGCCTGCCTGTGAAGACTTTCGTCATTCAGGGCTGGCGGGTGATGCAACAGGTTCTCTATATTGTGCTTGGCAACCCACAGAGTGACCTTTTGCTCAAATGCAATGAAATCCTCCCTCTTGAAATCCCACTCAGGGCACTGACCCTTTGTGATATCAGGAGGGGCGTGTGACTGAGACCTCCGCAGAGCTGCAGCCAACGTGTCAACTGTGATAAACGAACCACTAAGCTGGCTTCCACTGTGCGCAACAGCAGAATCCATACCTGATGGCTCAGCAACATGCCGACGTGGCTGACTGCCTCCTACTCTCCTTCCGGATCGCAGGGCATAGCCAGTACCGGCAGCAGCCGCAGCTGCTCCAGTACCGGCAGGCTCGACTGCAGCTCCGTCGCCCAAGGCCGCAGCCTGGTCAACGAGCTGCTGCGCAGCAAGAGCCTCAGCAGTGAGGCGCGCAGCTCTCTCCTCTGGAGTCTCATCATCGTGATTAGAGCCTCGATCGCTAGACATCCTGCAAGCAGACGCATCTGCCGTGCAGTGAGGGGTACCGACATGCAGGCTCGCAAGCCCTGTCGGTGAAACGCGCACAGTATGACTAAATACCACGTTGTATCTAATTACTAACGTATGCTGGCTATTTATCATAAGTGCGTAACGCCGCTAGCGAACGCGCACAAACAGTGGATATGTCTGCGCGTGTGACTGCGCCGCTAAACGGTAACTCTGCCTGGCGATTGCTATGCTATTACTATTCGTGCACAACGATCACCGATACCATGTTACATTCTCGTGCTCACGCAGGATCGAGGTCCCGCAGGACCTGTGCATGTACATAGCATTAGCATGCAGAGCTGTGCGTGACCATACCTCAGCTGCGCACAGCACGGTAGAACCTCAGGAACACGCACGGGGATTAGGGATCAACACAGTAGATGAGACTGGATATTGAACGGGTTACATGGAATGGACTGCACAGGAAATATATACTCTGGACTCATGTCGGGCACACATTGCCCTCTTGGAAGTACTATTCACTCTTCAGGGGATAATGAGATCTCTCTCATTATCTCTATGCTATCCAGGATATTATGCTATCCTTCCACAGATCCGCAGACCTTCTGGAAGGGCCCTACCACTGACATGCATGGAATCCTAACATGCAACGCATGCATGCATACTGGCTGCAACACTCCCCCATGCACTCAGCTTGTCTGTCTAAGCTGGAGGGCATCCCTTACCGCAGCAAGGACTGGCCCTGGGAGCACTTTGGTCAATACATCTGCTAACTGATCACTACTCTGACACCACTGAGTTTTGATATGTTGTCTCTGGACTAATTCCTTGACATACATATCCTTCTTCTCAATATGCCTAGACTTAGGCGTCAGATGTTCACACTCAGCACAATGCAAGGCACTTTTGTTGTCTCCCCACAATACAGGTTGTTCCACAGCGAATCCCAAGTCAAGTAGCAGGTGCTTCATCCAAAGCATTTCGTTTGCAGCTGCAGTCATCGCAATGATCTCAGCATGCATAGTACTATCTGCAATTGTGTCCTGCACCTTAGAGCGCCAGAACACGCAGTTCCCGAACACTTGCAGAACCATTCCAGACACACTCTTACTATCTTTTCTGTTGTTGTAATCAGCATCACTGAACGCATTCAGTACTGGTGCATGATCACTGTTCTTTTTGGTGAACACAAGACCCAAGTTCATGGTGGTTCGCAGGTATCTCAAGACATGCATTGCAGCCAACCAGT
>JAHDBH010000160.1 GCA_020630495.1 Saprospiraceae bacterium | reverse complement strand
CAAGAAGATGGATCTAGAGGATCTGGGGTAGGGCAAAGCAAGATCGTAAGACGAGCAACAAGTCAGTCAGACCTAGAATTCCTTGCGCTCAGACGAGGGGATGGTGAGGTATCTCAGTTGCCTTCCATTTACCTAGTGTGCGCCAAGTATAATTCATCTGACATAGGATGTGGAGCAGGGACGCCGCACTGCTGGCTTGAGAGTGGTATCTGTCTGTAGGCGTCTTAGCATCAGAGTCGGCCATCGCACTGCAGAAGTACAGTACTAGCTATCAAGTGGTATGAGAGATCCACTATGAGGTAGAAATAATCTTCTGTATCAGGGGCTTTTTGCTACATTATCTCTAGATTTACGCAGGAGCTGTCAGTATTGTTCTGTGGTTGATTATCAGAGCAGTCCATGACATCCAGTCTATAGATGATAAATCAGTCCTACCTATGAAGAAATATATCTTCCTTTTGCTCTGCATCTGTATAGCATCTCACATCGCTTTCGCTCAAGCCTGTAACGATCTCGATGTCATCACTACCTGCGACACCACTTTCACTGACGGTAGCGGCACGGCAAATTATGATAGTGATGTATCATGTAGTTGGCATCTCGTGTCAAATAGTGAAGAGCAGTTGCTACTGACTTTCACTGAGTTTAGTACGGAAGCATGTTGTGATATAGTAAGGGTGTATGATGGAGAAGATGATGCAGCTACCTTGCTTCTGACGCATGGTGGTTCAGAATTACCACCTGCAGTGGCATCGTCAGGAAATGAGCTTTATATCACATTTGATACAGATGGCTCCGTACAGTCCACTGGTTGGACTGCTCAGGGGGATTGTTCTGATGATGAGTTGATAGATCTTGTATTGACGGACGGAACCTTCGGCTTACTCACTTCCATGTCAACCGTGACCTACGATATCGAATTTATAAATCGTGGCAATGCTCACGTTGACACTGCCATAGTCTGGATCTCAGGAACTACTGACTATGAAGTTACACCTGACGATCCTGTGATACTCTCAATCGTAGTGACGGACATAGCGCCGAATGAAGTTATATCTCTAGAAGGAACCGTGGATGCAAGAGACTCGCTACCACCTGGTGAATATCGTGTAGGTGTACTACTCGACCCAGAGGATATGGTAGAGGAGTATAATGAAGGAAATAATTCTTATACTACCTTCAGACGCATATATATCCCATATTGCGATGAACTAGAGATCATCACGGGATGCTCAGGGGAAATATCAGACGGAAGTGGTGATGCGAGTCCTATAGAAGAGGGGTATTGCAGTTGGAGGATCGTGGGTGAAGTAGGCACTTTCGTGCAGTTGGACATAAACCTGCTTGATCTGGGCTGGTCAGACGAACTCAGAATTCACTCTGGGCAGGGGCCTGATGATCCTCTGCTTTATCAGCTATCCCAACAGAGTGAGGCAACTACCGTGATCTCAGACACTAATTATATGTTCATCTCCTACACGACTAGCTTTAGCACTCAAGATGGCTGGTCAGCTGATTATAGTTGTGCGACAGATAGAATTGTCAATCTGCTACCTAGCGAAAGAACAATCATTAACGTAAGTGCCACGGAGATAAGTGGTGTAGTGAGTGTGATAAATTTAGGTAATATGGGCAGTGAGGAGTCTTCTGTGCATATTTTCCTATCTCAAGATGGAACTGTCGATGAGGATGATTATTTATTGGATTCCTTGGTAGTTCCACCCTTGGATGTGCGCGAGAGACACGATCAGAGTATATCATACGACGCGCAAGATCATGTGGGTGGCGGCTATTACAACATCCTATTTAGAATTGATTATAGAGATCAGATTGACGAACTAAACGAGGACGACAACGGTCAAAGTTTCAGTGAAGAAGTAGGGGTCCCGTACTGTGCAGACACCCTTGCGCTACTGACTGGATGCGAAGGGAATGTAAATGACGGAAGCGAGATTGTTGACAATGTCATCAGAGGTGCTGATTGCCAGTGGCTGATTACTGGATCGGACAGTATGACGCTAGTTCTCGAGACACAATACTGGCTCATAGGCTCTTCAGACAGATTATCTATCTATGATGGGTCAGACGCTTCTGCTACCTTGATTGATCAGTACTCAGGATTTGGTGTAGAAGTGCCAGATGTCATTGCCTTATCTACTCACCAAGCCTACATTACCTATGAGGGCGTGACTAACTTCGCTCAAGGATGGTCGTTTGACTACAGCTGCACTCAGGACACTCTTTATGACATTATGATTGAGGACAATTCCTTGGACGTGCTACGCGATGATGACTCCTTTACCACCAGATTCACAGCTAGAAATATGTCTAACAAGCGCATCGGCCCCACAAGCGCTTATTTGTATTTATCGCAGAATACCACTCTATCGGAAACGGATCTGGTCATAGATTCTATCACTATTCCATCACTAGAGCCATACGAGTCTCACGACGTCGATTTATTCCGCGCATTTGAAGACTTTGATGTCTTCGGGACCTATTTTCTCGGCGTCTGGCTAGACGGCAATAACGTAGTCAGTGAGTTTGATGAAGTTAACAATTTGCAATTAGACTTCAGCTCACTTCGATTTCCCTTTTGTCGCGATTTGACTGAGATATCTGGAGAATGTTCTGGAAACATCAGAGACGGTAGTGGACCGTCTTCTTATCAAGCGGATGTCGACTGTAGATGGTTGATGACGGCAGATACGGGCTTTGTCTATCGCCTAGAATTCAGCCAGTTTGATGTCGAGACTGATGATGACTGGCTTACCATATACGACGGTTCTACAACAAGCTCTCCCGTGCTGGGTGAGTTTACTGGCTTTGATATCCCTGAGGCCGTAGTATCTACGCAAGAGAATGTCCTGATCAGATTTACCACGGATGGATTTACTGAGAGGAGTGGATGGTCCTTAGATTTTAGCTGCATAGAGCTGATGCCTAATTTGACATTTGATCAATCAAGAAGCGTCCTCCAGGTGATCGGCGAGGATATATTATTTGAGGGTGTGGTCACTAATACTGGCAAGGCAGCTACACCAGCTTTCAAGACTGGTATCATTGCCTCAGAGGACGATGTAGCAACCATAGGAGATATCGTCCTAGGCCGCTATGATGTACCTGAGCTTGACCCTGGTGAGGAGTACGTGTTATCGATAAATCTAAGAGTGAACTCAGAAAATGTTCCATGGAGTGAATTTTATTTCATTGCAGCGCTTGACATTGACAGAGCGGTGAGTGAAGAAAACGAGGAGGACAATTTCTACACATCCTTCAGAGCCATCACTGTATCGTCTGATGATCTACTAGGACCAATCTTGGATTTCTACTACATAGATGCTCAAGAATCTGTATTCCTTCAGAGCTCAGAAGACCTACGCTGCTACAGCCTGCGCGCTGTAAGCATGAACGGTCAAGAGATTACGCTGCTGGAGGACTTTGAGCTGATCGCGGGTACATTGAGAACAGTGCGAGTGGATGCTCTTGCTACGGGAATCTACGTCTTGCATTTGAGCGCTGACCAGGGTGTGCGGACTAGGAAGGTATTCGTGAGATAGTAAGCAAGGCTGCTTGGAGCAAAATGTGTTTTGCAAATAGATTTGGGTCACGAGTCTACTATAGCTATGCGTCGATTTGCTCTAAGGGTCTTACCTTCACATCCTCAAGGGGCCATGGCGCAGTTGGCTAGCGCGTTTGACTGGCA
>JAHDBH010000159.1 GCA_020630495.1 Saprospiraceae bacterium | reverse complement strand
TAATCGCCTCCCTCGTCTTCCTGGTCATGCAGTGCGCAGGATGGATAGAACTCATTACCACAGGCATACCCGTGACGTATAGTACGCTCGCCTCCTATATCTACGTCATCAGCGCTGTGCATCTTGGCCACGTGCTCCTGGGCCTTCCTTTTCTCATTATCTATTATATCAAGTCTAAGCGTCGACTTACGGGCGATATCGAGTCGATGGTCTTCTTTGCTGATCCTGATCCACGCAGGCACCTCAAGCTTCTGAGCATCTACTGGATCTTTCTAGATCGTCTGTGGATAGGTCTCATGATTTTCTTTTGGGTCAATTGGTTGATACCTGGGGCGTAGGGAAGCTAGTTGATATTGTTTTATTGAAGTATCTCTATTTAGGAAGGGTACTAAGCAACTAGCCAGGCACTACTTAATGAATGACGAGATCATCTCTCTATGCACATTGATGAAGCTCATTCGTTTTAGAATTATCTGAAAACGAAGACCCGATGTCCAATGACCTTGAGAGAGACAATATCGATTATAACTCTGTGCGTAATGCTTACGACATCTGCATCATTACTGGCTCAAATTCAAGTAAGCGAAATAAATTACATAGCTCCTCGTGATGACAATCCACGAAGGGGATTTATAGCCGTTGACGAGACGCAATACTTCATCGAGCAAGGTGAAAGCACTACTCGCATTTCCACGATCAAGGATAATCAAGTGACCCTATTACATGTCCTAGATGCCAGACCAACAGATTCTGATATCATACTGGATCACTATAACTACGATGATAATCCTTCAGGGCTCATGCACGATGGCCAGATTCTGTATGAATTATATCCTGACTACATCTACGAGATTGATATAGTCTCTGGACGTGTTGAGCGCATTACAGATTTACGTCCACATGGCGTATCTATATATGAAGATTTTCATCGCGGACCGAATTACTTTGTCTTCGATGCTGAGACACCTGCTGGTAGATCTGGGATAAGAGTAGATCGTGTCACAGGAGAAGTTGATATCATACCACGAATAAATCTCGTCATAGGATCTAAATCTTACTATACTACCCAAGACAATAGCAAGGTACTATACAGAGACCTAATAAGGAATGTAGATGTAGAAACTAGCATGATCAGTAATCGACTGCTATGGATGACAAAGCAGTACTGGAGGGGTGAGTATTGCCTCACTCGCAACACTGGATACGAATTTCAGATCTTAGACTCACAAGACTCGTTGCACATTTTTTCCTATTGCACATTCGGCGCAGATCAGATTACCATAGTTGGGGACACCTACATCGCGCTGTACACATGCAACATTCCCGAACACACCATAGTCCTTTTAGATCTATACACATGCCAAGAAGTAACTAGATTCAATGTGTCTGCTGATGACTTTTACGGATCGTATAACGTGCTGACCACTAAAGGGATCTATAACAAATTTTTCATTACCAGACCTTCAGGAGAGATTGTCAATAATCCGAGCCATCTCTTTGACTTGGAGTCTGGACAAAAGGCTGCGATCAAGGAAAATGGCAATATAGAGCTACTGACACAGTCTAGCGTAGTTGATAATCATCTTCATTACCTTACTCATGAAAGAGCCACCGACTCAGATGGCAGACGTGCCGAGTGGCAGCAGCTTAACTCTGTCAATTTAGAGACCTACCATGTGCGGGAATATCTGCGCGATTCCAGCAACCTGCCTGTACTTATCAATTTAGGTGGTCACGCCCTCAATTCAGCAGTACATGTCGCAGAATTCCATCAAGATCAAGTCACAGTCAATCAACTAGATGTAACAGAAGACTCGCTCACCATGCTCCAAGCTATCAGCCATCTCACAGATGTGGGCATCTCCTCTGAGATCATTGCTGATATATGGGTGGATGGCACCTATATTTTTTCTACCATCGAGGCAGTGTACTGCACCAAAGATGACGACACCAGGAAAATCATAGATATCTCACCAGACTGTGTTGGCACTTCAGCCTTTGTGACGCATGAGGGACGCGTGTATGCCTTAGTTCCTATAGACAGCTCAGTGTACGAGCTCGTAATCAGTCTGGATAATATGAGCCACGTAGTCCATCGACTAGATTATCCCAAGGAATTGTCTCACAAAAAACTATCACATGGCACAACAATAGTTAATTTAATGCGGAATGATAGTGAGCAACTCTCTAATATCTACTATGATGTCGCTAAGGCTAAGATGACCACCCTACCTGCTCCTAAGAGTCGCCAATACCTAAGCGGAAACATAGTACTCCAAAAAGGACATACACCCCTAAATACTCAATACACATGGATAAATACAAATGATGAAATAGAACTAGTGTTTGAACTTGAGCATAATGGCTCATCTGTCCCACTTCCTGATGGGGAAGGTGGCTTTTTTATAACTACCAGGCCGTCATACTTTGGAAAGAGCGAGGTACACTATATAGACAGCACTGGAACCTTGAAAGACCTTACAAGCTCAACAGCTCCAGACTATAAATCAGCAGTTTATGACAGCTCAGACAGATTAGGCGCTTTGCTTTTTACTGATGATGATAGCACATACATTAAGTCCATTGTGGATCAAAAAACACTGACCACAGCCATCAATCTACAAGGAGGCAGGTTTACGTATAATACCTATTGGAAGCATCACGATTGTACAGGAATAATCGAATTGAGGAGTGAATCAGGATATGACACTTACTACTATACACCTGGCTCTGAAGCTAAACTCATTCGAAATACCGAAGCTCGATTGATTGCACATATGGAATCTGCAGACGGCCTTGTACTCGTATATAAGGAAGCCGATGATCACTTATCATTTTACAACTTTTCCTTTATCGACTTATCTGTTGAAAGTATTGATGTCCTACCCACAGATCTGCGCTCAAACCTCACTGCCGCAGTGAAGCTTGATAGCACTACATATCTACTCAACTTTTCTGATGGAATCCATGGACTAGAACCTTGGATATACGATATAAGTCAACATGAGATGTATGCACTTGAAGATATTAATCAGGGTCACCCATCGAGTCATATGAGCGACTACACCAGAGATCCTCAGAGCGGAAATATCTACTTTACAGCTACTAAGACTGCAGGAAATCGACAACTCTATCGGCTAGAACCATCAACTAGCGTTGCTAATGAGGTCGAGGATATACAAGCAGTAGCTCCTAACATAGCGCCAAATCCATCTCAGTCCACATTCAGCATCTCACAGGACTGCGAGTCGGTCAGCATCACATCTCTCGGCGGTCAAAAAATTCTAACTTATAGGGACTATCATGAAGGTCAGAGGATTGCTGTAGATCATCTGCCTGCTGGAGTCTATATCGTAAATATAATTACGTCTGACTCAGAGCATACCAGTACTAAACTGATTAAACTATGATTGAGAGCAATTGAATCCGTCCGCAAATTCCGCAGCTACCCAGAAGCGCCATTTAAGCATAGCCCGTTGACAGGATAACCCCAGTTGGCACAGAGATAAGAGAAATTTTAAGAATGTGAATGGTGGATCAAGCTTCTATGACATCTAGCGCTGTCGACGCTGAAATGAGATAAATCTAAAATACATCTCTAAGATTTATCGTAACTTGCTCATGATTTCTACTTCTATGAGCGCCATTAAACCTCCAGCACAACAGAAACGCTATCATTATAGCGCTACGACCCTGACTAGACGGTGCGCATCGCTTTTTAGCTTAGTGATCACCATAGTACTA
>JAHDBH010000158.1 GCA_020630495.1 Saprospiraceae bacterium | reverse complement strand
TGGGATGCACAGCTCTCCGCAGGTCTCACGTACCGATTATCACCGCGCCTCTCAGCGGATGCCAGCTACCGTCACGGTTTCATACCTCTGATTAGAGATAGCTTTGATAGCAGTAAAGGAAGCCTGAGTCGATCAGTAGGTATAGGTCTGCGATATAAAATATAGCTGGAAACCGATAAAGTCACCTCTTGCACGCCACATGGAAGCGATGCAAGTCATACTCATTGACAGTGAGCTAGGCAGCAATCCACTGCAATAAATCCCAAAAAGATTTGATAATGTCCCACCAAAGATTCTAACTTTGCACGCTTCTATGATACATAGAAGAGGCAGCAATGCCAGACAGTACCTGAACGCAGGACAAAGTCCCATAGCTCAGTTGGTTAGAGCGCTACACTGATAATGTAGAGGTCGGCAGTTCAAATCTGCCTGGGACTACTGCTCTCATCATCAGCATGGGACACATGACGGGGGATTAGCTCAGCTGGCTAGAGCACTTGATTTGCATTCAAGAGGTCATCGGTTCGACTCCGATATCCTCCACACCAAAGCAACTAAGGAGATTTGTCTACGGACGGGTCTCCTTTTTTTGTGGTAGAGAGTTAAGCCCTTAGGTCTGTAGATTTTCGCGAGTCCAAGAGACCCGCGGAGGCTAATGTTGCCGCTTCCTTAAAGACTACCGCCTTGATCATTGATCTTTGTCGCTGCACGACTTCTATTGCTCACTGCTCCAATTGCTATGCGCTATTTTCTCCAGATTAGCTATGACGGCAGCCGATACCACGGCTGGCAGTATCAGCCTGGCAGCATCACCGTACAGGGTGAATTGGAGAAAACACTGAGCAAAAGACTACAGCGCGATGTGAAAGTGCATGGATGTGGCCGGACAGATGCTGGCGTACATGCCAGGATATTCTATGCACACATGGACTTTCTAGAAGGGGAGGATGTGAAGGCTTTTCGGCATTCAGTGGACAGGATGTTACCCACTGATATCGCACTCAGAGATATGTGCCCAGTAGAGCCTTGGGCCAACGCACAGCGCCATGCCGTCAGGCGTCAATACATCTACCGCATACATTCAAAGCCCAGTCCGTTTCTAGACGACTACAGCTGGCTCGTAGAGCAGGCTCTAGTGGAGCGAGAGACCATGTGTGAGCTTCTACCAGAGCTAGGCAAGACACAAGATTTTAGAGCATTTTGCCGAAAGGCAGATCAGCATGCCTCTACCATAGTCCGCATGCAGTCCGTGGAGCTGTATCAGACCTCTGAGAGGGAATATCAGCTGGTGTTCACGGCAGATAGATACCTGCGCAGCATGATACGCTTGCTCGTGCACGGTCTGATCAGTGTCGCTATAGGTGAGCTGTCTAGAAATGACTTTATGAAAGCGCTATACGAGCAAACACCACTACCACACCTCAAGCAAGCTCCTCCGCAAGGCCTCTATCTGGAGCAGGTGTGGTACCGCGATGATGTATACGCTAGCGTATGATCTTATATGTGCCTGTACCTACCACGTGGACAAAGCGTAGACCCAATGCTCCATCAGGCCATGCGATCTTGAGGCTTAGATCTCCCGCTCGCACTGCCGCCTGAGTAAGTTGTCGCCCGTAGAGGTCATATAAAATTATATCAGTACGCGCTAGCACTGGTTCACTCCAGTAGAGTTCTATCCCACTTGAGCGAGATATGATAGCCACCTGTGGTAAAGCAGGATTGGTGCTCGACACAGTACACGTGGGCAGCTCATATCTCTCTACATACTCACACTGCACGCCATCTGGCGTGGTGAGCACTAGTACTACGGAAACTGTCTGGCCATCTGCAAGAATAGGCTCTGACAAGATGGGAAACTCTGTGTGATCATACGTTCCTTGAGATATGCCATCAATGAATATCTCGTAACTACCCGTGTCAGGCAGAGTCTCGCCTACGATGATGAGCTGTACTTCTCGCTCTTCACACTGACCCTCCGTAATGATAAAATCCTGATCAGAACATGGACGTTCGTCAAGGCAGTCTGGTGTAGGAAATTCTGTTTCTACTCTGCAGTCTTCGTTAAGGGAGACTAGTAAAAATTGATCATCACTATCTCTTGGTCTCACGCCTAGGAGCCTGATAGGAAAGTCTGACAGGCGATACGTCCCTAGCTCCTCACGAAAATTACCAAACACATTTACCATGGTTCCGTCTGGCTCGTCATGCACTGCATCTAGCGTAAAATTGAGGAGTCCATTGCTATCGCACTCGATATCTGTGATCGCTATGCTCTCTAGAGTGCACTCATAGCAGGGATTGTCCACAGTGATATTGCTCCTGCATGTATCCCCGTCAGAGGACCAATATGCTACGCGAAGTCTCAGTACTCTATCAGGAGTACTAGGAAGCCTGAGCGAGATCAATGCGAGTGTGTCAGTACATATTCCACTGGCTATGGTGTCCTCCGACTCTACATATACCACAGCGTAATCATAGGTGGTATCCCGACAGTCAAGCTGCATCAGCACAAATGGTATGTCATCATCACAAGTAGTGGAGACTATACTCAGCTGGTCCTCGCACGAGTCGCGTGGACATCCCTCCCATAGTACTTCTGTGAAATCCGTGCAGTACTCAAAGATCTGATCCGTCACCAGCACCCGTAACTCTTCCCTTCCTCTATCTGGAAATGGGCCCAGCGTGACGGGCACATCACTATATGCATATGTGCCTATGATCTCGTCACCTATCTGTATGATACAACTATCCGAACCCACATCTTCACGCTCCAGATCTACGTCCACGAGGTACTTATCATCTGTACAGCCGTAGGGCTCTGCTACCAGATCAGCAAGATCGCAAGTACCATTGATACAGACATTGGATACAATCCGTGTGGCAGCGCAGCTTGTATCCATCAAGTCTCTCACTTCTATGATGGTAAATAGAGCAGAATCTAGAAATATCGGCCCAATGCTGATGACCTCGCCACTGCAACTATACATCCCCTGATCCACTCCACCAAAAGCCACGCGAAACGAATCGGCCGATTCGCTACAGCTCACCAAGATGCGCGCTCGGAGATCCGTTGAGTCACACTCTAGCGACAATAGTTCCATATCAAAGCCACATCCTGGCTCACACATGGGTGACTCACCAGTCCCAGCCGCGCTACAGTCAGCATTATCATTGTCAGCTACCTCTATTACAAACCTTCCTGACCCTGGCCATGGAAAACCATGTATGACAACAGGTAGGGAATCATACCGTCCCGTGTAGACAACATTTCCGCTATCATCAAAGACATCGAAAAACTCATTGGTCACATCATCATAAAAGAAGTCCAGTAAAAACTGAATAGTGCTATCAGAATTGCATACGATCTCAGAGATCGTCACTTCGTCGATCGTACAAGTACCTGGACAGTCAAGGCTGTCAAGTGTCAGGAAGTCTTGGCATTCCATCAGAGATGGATCAGACAGTCGTAGAGTATCGCTGATCACATCATCACACGCCATACAAATGATGACCACTGACTCGTCCGCGCGCACAGTCGTATCTATCTCCTGCGCAGAGATAGTCAATCGTACACTATCGAGCTGGCTCGACTCATACTCGACTACGAGACAAAGTAAATCAGCACGTGGGACTGGCGTGACATCCACTATTTCTACGCTGCAAGTCTGAGCTGAGATGGACTGCAAGCAAAAGAGAGAGAAGAAAATTATCGCTGTTCGGATTATTCGTACCATATGATAAGAAAGATACGTAAATCTCACGCAACGTTGCTTACTTCTGGCTCATCAATAAACAA
>JAHDBH010000157.1 GCA_020630495.1 Saprospiraceae bacterium | reverse complement strand
TATTCAATCACATAAGTCTTGCGATCTACGCCAATGCCTTTTAGCGTAAGCGACTCCCACTGTCTAGGAAGTACAGGATCTCGCTGGATGATTCCATCGTCCGTCAGTTCTAGGCCGCCAAATCCAAAAAGTACACTCTGCAATAGTCCGCCAGCTCCTGTAGCAAAATAGGAAAAATTGGAAGTGGCAACTTCTGAGAGTGCACCGAAAGGAGCTTGCTGATTAGGGATGTAGCTTTCCTTGAAGAGTCGGTAAGCATTATCAGCATCTCCCTGCCTTGCATAGAGGACGGAAAATATGGATTTCCCCATCGCCGGCCCTTCGGCTGCCAGTTTGGGTTCGTAGTAGCGGAGATCCTTCAGTATGCTTTCTGGATCGTCTACTACGCTCAAGGGGTAGGAGAGTAGATTTACGTCCGCCTGCTTGATTCTCTCTCCCATGTACTCGCTATGCTCTCTGGTAGTGCCATCAGGAAATCGTAATATTCTGATATTCTCTGATACATCTTTCCATCTAGAATCATGAGATAAGCCAAGCTCTTCTGCTGCTTGTATGGCGTAGGAGAGAACTGTCTTAGCAGCGCCGTTGGTAAATGCATTATCGTTGACATTGGGGGCAAATTCATTAGCTCCCACGACATTGTTGATGGAGTAGCTATTGTCTTCATTTTTTGTCACTCTGCTTACCCAGAAGTCTGCGACTTCTTTGAGGACAGGAAATCCTTTTTCTTCGAGCCACTTTTTATCTTTTGTCACCCGGTAGTAATTCCAGAAGGCAATACCGATGTCGGCTGTGATGTGGTGTTCAAAAGGACCGGTCAATGCAAATGGCGGCGTGGCTTCTTCGCCTGTGTCATCACTTTCCCAGGGAAACATAGCGCCATCATAGCCATAATTGATGGCGCGTTTTTTGGCAGGAGCCAATCTATCTGATCTATAATTTACCAGAGAGCGTGCGATCTCTTGATTGAGCAGGAGTAGAGGAGGAAACATCCAGAGCTCAGTATCCCAGAAGATATGACCATTGTAGGGAATCTGCAGTGATAATCCCATAGGAGCGATACTCAGATCTGAGTCGGCACGACCAAATGAGTACAGATGATAGAGAGCCAATCGCACTTCTTGCTGAGACTTGAGATCGCCCTCTATGATGATGTCGCCCTGCCAGAGTTCCTCCCAGAGTTTCTCGTGTCCACCTACAAGCACATTGCGAGGATTGAGAAGGTTGTAAATGATCATTCGCTCAGACTCCGACTTAGGATCAGAGAAATCAGCGGTGGTACATTCTGCGCCTGTCCAGGCAAATTCTAGCGTCTGTCCCTGACGCAAGGAATAGTCAAAAGAAAGCGAGTTCTCGTAGTCAGTAAGTACCGCGTGAGTAAGATGCGGACGCTGATCCTCGCGAGAGGAATTAATGTGATGCCATATAAACGTCCCTGATGTCGCTACCAGATGCTTGGCGTGTGGTGTGTAGGCTCGTGATTGCAGTATGGGCATAGTAGTCTCCAAGTCGCGCAGCACCTGATAGGAATGCTCGGGCTTCTGAAAGTTGCTCGGAGTGGTAATCTTTCCGACTGCCTTGATATCTATGTCTTCGCGTGCATCAATTTTGATGTCTATGTATCCAGAGTACTGCACATTTCGCAGCGCGTAGACTGTACAGCTGATGCTTGCTTTGTCAAGAAAGTCAAAGGTGGTAGTGAAGGCACCCCTATGCATATCAATGGTCTGAGACCAATTACTGATATTCTCTGAGGTGATCTCGACGCCGTCGATGAGTATGTCCAGATTACCAAAGTCCATCCCGTGGACTATCTGGCTGACTTTGAGGACAGGATCTACATCGTAGACATTGTTGAGCACGGTGTGCTTGATTTTAAAGGGCTCTGGCGAGGTGAGCATACCGATTCTGCCATTGGCCATAGCGATGCCAGTGTAAGGGCTGGACTCAGTAGTGGAGATGTGCCACTCATCATTTTGAGCGTGGCAGAGTGAGGCAATCAGCAAGAGGAATATGGTGGATAACCCTTTCATACATTGGGAGGATTTAGCTCATAGAAGTGATATCATCAGTCTATCTAGTAGCTAAGATCAATAATTTTTCCTATAGGGAATCACTTATCTGACTGATAAGTAACATAATTTAGTTATTCCACGGAGGTCTATAGGACGCTTGCCGCTAAATGCGTGCTACACGTTGCACGAGATCACCAGGTACTAGTTAGTTAGACTTGTACGCTTCGATTTCTATCTCGATGAGAAAATCAGGTACCGCTAATTCTTTGACTCCGACCCATGTTCCTGTGGGAAAATGCTCGGTGTATATCTCACTTCTATAGTCGGCATTCTGCAGAAATGCTGACATGTCTGTGGTGTAGATATTCTCGACTATGACATCATCAAAGCTACAGTCATAATGCTTAAGAATCTTTTTTATGTCGCTGTAGCAGTTTATCATTTGTTGTCTGAGATCACCTCTAGCTGTAGAGTTTCCTTGATCATCCATGCTTACGGCTCCAGAGATTTTTATGAGCTTGTCTATTTTCACTGCGTGGGTGCAGGTGTAGCCAAAGGCTTTTTCGAGATCAGGACGCAGTGAGTAGTATTCTGGTAGGACTGCTGTCACTTCCGCTTGTTCACTATCTTGTGTCGCGGAGCTGGAAGGTTCTGTCGTACAGCTGTACGTGGCCAGTGTGAACATGGTCAGAAATAGGAGAAAGTTATATGATTTTAAGAGGGTTTTCATTAAGCTGGTTTCTCTTATTTAGTTGATTTCTGAAAATCTTTTATTAAAAGGATGAGGATTCGCGTGGATGCTGTTGCTACATGTATTTCGATTTACATCTAGCGTCGTGAAGAATCACGGCGTCAAATAATATCGCGAAATGATCAAGATGACACAGAGGACAAGCAGAAGAATGGTAATGCCCAGGGAGTCCCTGTGTGCAACGTGGGCCACCAGAGCAGTTATAAAAAATAGGCCCACGCCAGCGTATGCCCATTCTTTTACATATATGGGTAGCGCAGGTACTATTAGTACTACAGCGGCGATGACCTTGAGGATGCCCAGCTGTATTCTGAAGAAATCAGGAAACCCTAGCTCTTTCAATCCTGAGATCGTATCCGCGCTCATAAAATATGTATACGAGCTGATCAGGAGAAAAGCCGCTAGCAAGGATGTCGATACCCAATAGATGATACTCGACATCATAGGAAATATTCTTTGACCTGATTGACGATTTTACGACCATCAGGATCGGCTTGCGTCTTGTATTTACACATATTCTCTGCCCATTCGGAAGTTCTTATTCTCAGAGGTGGACTTGCTGATTTAGCTACATCCAGTATTATGCTTGCGATTTCTTGCGGTGTTTGATAGGGTGAAGTGCTTTCATTTTCGGCCCTATTCTGAGCGCCTTGTAGATACTGTTGGAAGATCGGTGCGTACTCTCCAGTGACCATTTCGCCTTCTTTATTGGCAGTTTTTGCGATGGCATTATTCATGAACTCTGTGGATATTCCTCCTGGTTCTATGAGTGACAACTTGATTCCAAATGGCTCAGAGACATAAGTGGCCAAGGCTTCTGTAAAGCCTTCAACTGCAAACTTAGCGCCACAGTATAGTTCGTTGAACGGCTGTCCCACAAGACCACCTACAGACGTGATGTTGATGATATGTCCAGATTCGGCTTTGCGCATATGCGGTAATACAGCTTTAGTAGTCCTGATGACTCCAGTATAGTTCACATCTGTGACCCAATCTACTTCTTCAAGGGATGCTTGTTCGAGTGTTTTCGCAAATCCTGCACCAGCGTTATT
>JAHDBH010000031.1:30406-31970 GCA_020630495.1 Saprospiraceae bacterium | reverse complement strand
TAGAAGGTCTCTGGCAATCTTACTACCCAGATGGGAAGCTGGAGTCTGAGCGATACTTCCGAGACGGTACACAAGTAGGTGTACAGCGTGACTACGATCGCTCTGGAAAGTTGGCCTTAGAAAATCAATTACGTGATGGCTTATTTATTTCGTACGTCACTTTTGGACCCGACGGTGAGACGTGCGACTCGGTTGACTTTTATGGCATGAAGACCTTAGAGCTGTACTATCCTGACAGCAGCCTCAGCCAACGTACACCGATGGTCAATGGATTTTCGCATGGAAATTATGAGACATATCATCCCACAGGTGCGCTCTACTATAAAGGAGAGTACCTCATGCATGCAGATCATGGAAGTGAATTTACCTACGATCATCTAGGGTCTCTTGTCTCTGAGTCGACATACGCATACGATGAGCTGCACGGTGTCACAAAGCGATATAGCCTCGACGGATCTACAGAGTCCAGGGTTCCCTATCTGCACGGTATGAAGGATGGCTTATCTTATACTCTCAGCGCAGCTGGAGATACCACACTGAGTATAATGTACAGAGACGATCAGAGACACGGAGATACACGATTGTTTTCTGAGGACGGGACTTATCAGATGACTAGGCACTATGATTATGGTCAGCTCGTGGCTTATTCTGCTTATGATGCCGAGGGTACTTATCAGCGGCGCGTACCCATAGAGGCTGGTGAAGCGAGTATAGAAGCCTACTATCCAGATGGTAGTCGTGCCAGGACGATGACCATTGCTGCTGGTGAGCTACATGGAGATTATAAGAGTTATTATTCAGACGGTACGCTAGAGAGCGAGTCCGTATACCACTATGGATATAATCATGGATACGCCAGAGAGTATTATAGCAATGGTCAGCTCAGGGAAGACTATCATTATCATTATGATAGACACGATGGTCCACAAATAAATTATCGAGAGGATGGCAGAGTATTTCTTTCAGAAATATATGACATGGGTGATCGAGTGAGCGTGCAGTATCACTCTGAAGAGGGCGAGCTCATCCTGGAGGCGAATTATTTTGACGATCGAGTGATAAGTATGAAGAAGTATGAGTAGATATATAGTAATAGTCCTGCTGATATGGTCATCAGCGCCTCTCGCAGGACAGTATGATGCTGCAGATCTCAGACAGTGGCAAGAGCAGTACGGTGATCACTCTTCTGTGATTCTTAAGGAGACCGATGTCCTAGATATCAAGATGAAAGCCGGTCGTCCTATCGCGATCTTGTCTAGTGTGAGGCAGTTGCTTCTCCTGAGAGCTAGCTCTGAATCACTGCATAGACAGTATACGTATAGTAGCGACTTTAAGGAGCTCATTGAATTTAGAGCAGCGCATTACAGTCTCTCAGGTAATAAGTACAAGCGCAAGGAAATTCATAATATGGAAAGTCAGGTGAGCATTGATGGCGCCATCTTCTATGACAATATCCAGGAGCATTATGCCACATATCCGCGCACTGCGGTCGGAGATATCTTAGAGATCACCACGATCCATGAGATAGATGACCCAGAGTTTATGCCCATGTTTATGTTGCAGC
>JAHDBH010000031.1:22580-30306 GCA_020630495.1 Saprospiraceae bacterium | reverse complement strand
ACCACGATCCATGAGATAGATGACCCAGAGTTTATGCCCATGTTTATGTTGCAGCGCCCGATTCCCATCGCCTATCAGGAAGTGAGCATTACCTGGGATGCTGATGTAGACATGGATATCAAGCGATTTCATCTTACAGATACTTACACTATTGAGGAAAGCAGCTCGAAGTCACAGAAAAGATTTCATCTTTCAGCCAGCGATATCGCAGCTAGTCCAAGAGAATTTAAAGCGCCTAATTCCAGATATTATTCGCCCCATCTCGTGGCTGTATTGCAATCTTATATACACCGCGGCAGCGAGCATGAAGTGCTCAGTAATACGGATGCGCTGTACGCATGGTACTATGGATTTATCAGATCCATTTATGAGACAGATCATAGCGAATACTTTGCCTCTATCGTAGAGGATATCATTGATGGTAAGAGCACTGACCGCGAACGCATGATGGCGATCTATGAGTGGGTCCAGGAACAGATTAAATATATAGCCTTTGAGGATGGCATGGGAGGATTTGTACCGCGCGATCCACAGGAGGTATATCGGAAGAGATATGGAGACTGCAAGGATAAGTCCGCTCTCATATACGCATTGGGCAAAGCCGCCAATCTTGATGTAGCGATGTGCTGGATAGGTAGTCGTGATATTCCCTACAGCTACGAGCAGCTACCAGCGCCCTACGTAGACAATCATATGATCGCCTGCTACCGAGATGATCAGGGCTACCACTTCCTTGATGGTACGGGTCAGTACCTTCCTCTAGGCGCCCCTACAGAGTTTATACAAGGCAAAGAAGCTCTGATAGCCATAGATCATCAAGAGTACGAGCTGGTAGATGTTCCCAGTCAATCGCCAGAAGATAATAGGACAGTGGATACAGTGCGCATGGAGTTATCAGGCGAGATGGTCAAGGGTACTGGAACAGTATCCCTCAGAGGATATCCCAGGATCAATATGGTGAGAAATCTGAGCTCCTACGCCGATGAAAAAGATAAAGCTCAGAAGAGGATTGAGGCGCTTACGCGCAAAGGAAATAATGCTTACGTTCTCACAGACTACAAAGTCACTCAAGCCAGTAAATACGAAGACCAATGGGACTGCACTTACACCTTCAGCCTCGGAGGATATGCACAAGAGGTCAATAAAGATTTATATCTCAATATGAATATGTCTCCTCAGCTGACGTCACATACCATAGATACAGATAGAAAACTGCCCATAGAGCACGAGTATATGTGGGATAAAAACTATGTCGTGCAACTCACCGTGCCCGCTGGTAGAGTGATATCTCACCTGCCAGATCCATCGTCCTACGACGGAGGCGCATTTGGATACGAAAGTAAATACACACAGCAGGACAATATCGTCACTTATCACCATCGCGTCTATCTCAATACCTTGATGGTGCAGCCAAGTGATATGGGACAGTGGCATGATTTCCTCAGATCCCTACGAAAAACCTATAAGCAAAGTATCGTCGTCAACGACAAATCCTAACTATGAAGTTATTCCAGATTATTGCTCTTTTCGCCTTACCATTATTTTGCGTGGCTCAGGCTCCGCCTTTTGATTTTTTTGAGTGGGACAAGCCAGAGCGCGTAGAGCTCGATAGCGCCACCGAACTGCTTTACATCAGTGCAGACATCCATGTGGATCAGAGATTTGAAGATGATGGTTTTTTTGAGAGGCGACTCATCCGAGAAGTTTACATCGTCAATAGCTCTGACGAGATAGAAAACAATAATCGAGTCTATATTCCCACCAGCCCGACGATGGAACTCACCACAGCAGAAGTACGTACCATTTCACCGTCAGGCGAAGAGCAATTTCTCACAGATGATAAGATACTCACGGGCATGGATGACGATTCAGGACAGGAGTATAGCTACTTCGCCCTAGAAGGACTAGAACTTGGCTCCATCATTGATTACTATTACATCATCAGGACTGTTCCATCATATCAGGGAGTGCGTTTTTATACGCAGAGGTTTGATCCTATATCCACATTCCGATTTTCGCTACAGACACCTCCAGCACTCATCTATGACATAGAAGTATACAACACGTCTGATACGCTCATCGAGATCATAGAGGAGGACGAATACAGGAAATATAGCTACACCACTCAGGATGTGCCGGGCATGGTGCAAGAGTCAGAAAGTCCAAGTAATATTCTACGCTCTCAGCTGGTCTATGCCATGGATAGAAATCTAGCCAATGGAAAATCTGGTATTTCCTCCTTTGCAGAGCTGTCTCAGAATTATGGAGCCGCCATACTTAAAGACTGGGAACCAAGCGAGCAAAAGGTGTTGGCTAAAATTAAAAAAGAATTTAAAATCGACCAGAGCTTATCACCTGGAGAGAAGCTTGCCAGTATAGAATCTTATGTAAAAGATAATTATAATATCGTACAGAGCTTTTCTGGCTCATGGCAAGAGGCTTACAAGCAGAAAGTTCTTACGGCATTTAAATCTACCAGGCTCATGGCAAGACTTGCCTTGGATAGCGGAGTGGAAGTGCAGCTGGTATTTCCCGTGGATCGCACGAGCTACGTCTGGGACCCTGGTTTTAATTCCTATCACTATTTCTCACAGTTTCTCCTGTATGAGCCAGAGTCTGAGATGTACATAGATCCCAGTAGTTATACCTCCAGACGGGGTGGTATCGACTACGAACTTACAGATGCCCACGCTCTTTTCATCAGCTTAAAGACTGTGGGTGGCTATGACGTCATCAAGCATGACTTTGGGAAAGTGCCTGCTCCTAGCTATACCTACACACAGCAGAATATCAACTCGCATACCGTACTTGATCTTGATGCTGAGACCGCAGAGATAGAGATGGAAGTAGCATCGTCAGGATATTATGCTAGCTTTTTCCAGCCCTATGCGGATAGGATGGATAAGGACGATGAGAAGAATATCGCGACCATGCTCTATCAGAATTACTTTGCCGAGAGTGATCCGCTCACCTACGAATTTTTAAATAGTGGTGTCAGTCACGTCGGCGTAGATCCTTGGTTGCAGAAGTTTACTGGAGATGTAGCTGAGTTGCTTACCTCTGCTGGGCCCAATTACCTCTTCAAGGCAGGTCAGCTCATAGGGCCTCAGTCAGAGTTGTACTCCGAGAAGGATAGGACACAGCCACTACAGATAGACTATAAGCGCACATTTAATCGTGATCTTTATATCACTCTGCCACCAGACTATAAAGTAGAAAATCTAGAGGACCTCATCATTGATGAGCAGATGATCGTAGATGGAGATGTAGAAGCCAAATTTGTCTCCAGCTACAAAGTAGAAGGCGATCAAATCCACATCAGGATTGATGAATACTATGATCGCGTGTGGTATGATGTACACGAGTACGAAGACTATCGTCGTGTCATCAATGCCGCCGCTGACTTTCAGAAGGTAGTCCTGGTACTTGCTCCCTACTAGTGATAGTGCAGGCATAGCCGCACACATTGGCAAGCATCGCAGTACGCATTTCTTTAGGTAGCTAGCTGAGCCCGATACTTTGGCAAGCACACGTCATAGTCTCATTGTCTTGAGGAGGATATAGCTGCTCTAGAGTATATTTGGGCAATAGCCCTATACCCCTACTACTATGAAGCATACAGAGCGCCTCCGAGATCGACCGCAGTGGGTCCTTGACCATATCGCGGCGCAGAGAACTGTAGATACTGCTGAGCCTATAGCTATGGCTCCGAGAATGATGCCTCCTCCAGCAAGTCTTGATCCTTATACGGGTACGATGACAGATGGGCACATAGCTCATCTACTTCGCCGTACACTCTTTGGATTTACCATGGAGGACCTACGTCACTTCAGAGGTCAGTCTCTCAGCCAGATACTTGATACTCTCTTTCAAGAGCAAACAGTACCTGAGGAGCCAGTCAATGACTATGTAGATAGTGGCCAAGGAGAAAGTGATCCACAGGTCGCCTACGGGGAGAGCTGGGTTAATCATACTTACGACGGAGATTGGGAGTCAGGACGTACCGTATCCTACAAGGTCTGGTGGCTCAGACAGATGCTTGAGCAACCGCGATCTATACACATGAGGATGCATTTCTTTCTCCATCACATACTGGTGACGCAGAGCTGGGATACATTTTATGGCAAGCTCTCGTACAGGTATTGGAAGACGCTTTTTGATCATTGCTTCTCTGACTACCGCTCTCTCATGAAGGCAATCACCAAAGATGCCGCCATGCTCGGGTATCTTAATGGTAATCAAAATAGTAAAGAAGCTCCAGACGAAAATTACGCACGTGAGTTGCAGGAGCTTTTCTGTATCGGTAAAGGACCAGATGCGGCCTACACAGAAGCAGATGTGCAGATGGCTGCCAAAGTCCTCACGGGATGGAAGACCTCGTGGCCTGAGGCCGAAGTGGGCTTTGGCGCATGGGATCACGATACATCAGATAAGACCTTCTCAGCATTTTATGGTGGTCACACCATACGTGGTAGAGTAGGACAGGCAGGAGCAGAAGAGACGGATGAGCTCATAGATATGATCCTGGACAATGATGAGGCAGCCGCCTACCTCGCCCGCCGACTCTATCAGTTCTTTGTGTTTCCAGAGATCAGCGAAGAGGTAGAGCGCGATATCATCCAGCCGCTTGCGGTAGTCATCAGAGACAATGATTTTCAGCTTGCTGCAGCGCTCAAGGTGCTTCTGGCAAGTGAGCACTTTATGCTCAATGAAGTCCGAGGTGCCATCATCAAGAGTCCAGTCGATCATATCGTCGGGGCCTTCAAGGTGCTTGAGGTAGACTGGTCCGCCGGTGATGATCTACACTATCGCTTTGTGAGAAATCGAGCCCTCCTATGGAATATGAGTGATGGCGGCATGGAAATCGGTGATCCGCCCTCTGTATCGGGCTGGCCAGCACATTACCAGGCACCGCTCTACGATCAGGCATGGATCAATACCACCACCGTCGTCAGGCGAGCTCTGGATACCGACTCACTACTTTACTGGGGCCTCTGGTCACCTGTGGAAAACTACTTTGCTGACTATCTCGCCTATGCGCGGACTCTCGACAATCCCCAGGACCCCAATGCGCTCATAGCCGATACCGCCATGCTCATCTACGGCATAGCGATCGACGCAGAGACCTCCACTCGCCTCAAGGATATATTGCTTTCAGGCCAGTCCACAGATGACTACTGGACTATCGCATGGCTCGAGTACATCGCCGATCCAGATGACGAGATGAAGCGCTCTCTCGTAGTCAATAGACTCAGATACTTATTGCAAATTATGTTTCAGAGTGGTGAGTATCACCTCGGCTGATCATCCTATACCCCATAGATCATGAAAAGAAGATCCTTCCTTTCCACAGCAGCTAAAAGCGTCTTGATTCCCACGGCGATGAGCCGTATGGGTATGTCCGCTCTCGTGCCAGGTGTATCACCACTCGCTCACGCTATGAGCATGCTCGGTGATACCGACAAAGTACTAGTCCTCGTCTATCTCAATGGTGGTAATGATGGCCTCAATACCGTAGTGCCACTAGACCAACTCAGCAATCTAAGCGCCGCTAGGCCTGATGTCATCCTTCCAGAAAATCGACTGCTCAGGCTAGACGGTACCGCAGTGGGTCTCCATCCTTCACTAGGAGCCTTCAAGGATCTTTATGATGAAGGTCGGCTCCAGATCATACAAAATGTGGGATATCCTGAGCCAGACTTCAGCCACTTCAGATCTACAGACATATGGATGAGTGGATCTGATAGTGATCAGATCGTTACCAATGGCTGGACAGGTAGATATCTCGACCGAGAGTACCCTGATTATCCTATAGACTATCCCAATGAGAATGCTCCAGATCCACTAGCTATAGAAATAGGATATGGTCAGAGCCTCCTCTTTCAGGGACCTGTGGGCAATATGGGTATGGTCATCCGGGACCCAGAGTACTTCTATGAACTCATAGAAAATGAAGAATCTACCGTACCAGATACCCCAGCAGGAGATCGCCTTGCTCATGTACGTCTCATGGCGCGCCAGAGCCAGCAGTATGGTGCAGTCGTCGTAGAAGCGGCCGAGCGAGTCACCAATCAGCGCGATTATCCGGCTGAGAACTATCTCGCAGAGCAGCTCAAAGTTGTGTCTAGACTTATCGCAGGTGGATTGCAGACACGTCTCTATCTTGTGAGCTATGGCGGATTTGATACACATGATTCGCAAGTAGAGCCAGGCGACCATACACAAGGTACACATGCATATTTGCTCGAGCAAGTATCTGAAGCGATAGGTGCATTCATGCAGGATTTAGACCATCTTGGTACAGCAGATCGTGTGATGGGGATGACCTTCTCAGAGTTTGGTCGTCGGATCAACTCTAATGCATCCGTCGGCACAGATCACGGTACAGCAGCACCCATGTTTCTCTTTGGAAATCACGTAGCTGGTGGGGTGATCGGCAATAATCCTGTCATTCCATCTTCTGTCAGCTATGACGATAATCTCGAGATGGAGTATGATTTTCGATCGGTGTACAGTTCGATATTTGAGCAGTGGTTTTGTCTGTCTCCTCAGCAGGTCTCAGATCTTATGCTGGGCAGCTATGATACACTTGCTGTGACGAGCTCAGATCAGTGTGGCGTGACGTCCACGACTAGGACATTCGCTGATAAGCCACAGCTCAGCCTCGCACCCAATCCCGCCGTCCAGAGCACTACCATCAGATTTAGTTCGACAGGAGGTGTGGTAGAAATCAGTCTCTTTGACCTCGCTGGCAAGCTCATCAAGACATTTACCAAGGCTCACTATCCAGAGGGCGATCATACATTGTCCGTCAGCCTGAGTGGACTCCCGAGCGGTCAATATGCCGTCATATGGAGACAAGAGCGCTTTCGCGCAAATGCGTTTTTGATCAAGCACTGATAGCTATTTCGCAGCTCTTTGGCATATCAGCCAGTCAAGTCTAAAAATGCTTATGGAAAGAGCGCTTTCGCGCAGATGCAAATAGGCTCAGACTCTCATGGATGTAAAAGAGCGCTTTGGCGAAAATGTCTTTTGGATAGAAGACTCATGGGTAGAGACGTGCTCAGTGATAGCAGAAAACTACCCTAGAAAGCCCTGCAGGTGCGTCTTCTTAGTCCGCCCATGCGGTCTGCACAGGCGCCGTATGCACTCAGTCGCCTGCAGCTGGTAGCCTGGCTCGCTCGCCTCAGCTCTAAAAAGAGCATGCACTCTGACGTCTCCGCAAGGCATCATCACCTACCGTATGCCAGATCATGAGCTGGTTAATCTTATCTTTCTCACCACAGCTACAGAAAGGTCACGGCACTACGAGCCACACGCTAGTTGAAGTGAGACTGTATCGGCCATTGATTTCATGGCATTGTTAAGAAATAGTAAATGTGCTTGATATTTTGTTCCCTCAGCTGATCATCAGCGTCTTAATGTCAAAATCACAGATTATGAAAAAGTTATTCGTACTTATCGCAATGGTCCTCACATCCATGATCAGTCATCAGCTCGTAGCCCAGGTGACCGCCACCTCTGCCGAGCAAGAAGCGCTCACAGAACAGGCAGAAAAGGAACGTGAGAAAGCTGAAAAAGAAGCAAAGAAAGTAAATAAGGCAAACGTCAAAGCCGAAAAACTCAGAGTCAAGGCCGAAAAGAAACAGCGCAAGGCTGAAAAAGCCGCTCGCGCTGAGGAGAAAGCAAAGCGGAAAGCAGATCTGGCTGAGGAGAAGGCAAAGCG
>JAHDBH010000031.1:16433-22480 GCA_020630495.1 Saprospiraceae bacterium | reverse complement strand
GCTGAGGAGAAGGCAAAGCGAAAAGCTGTACAGCAAGAAGAGCGTGTGACACGCACTGCAGAAGCAAAAGCTGCTGGTCAGGAAAAGGCGGAAGCAGCAAAGAGCAAATCTGAAGGGAAGGTAAAAGGCAAGTCCCAGCAAGCCAAAGAAAAAGCATCGAGCACCGAGGCTAAGGGCAAATCCATGAAAGACAAAAACGCTAGCCATCAGCACTCAGCCGACGCTCCCGCATCCAAGGGCAAGGCAAAAGGCAAAGCCAAGGGCAAAGGATAGGTCAGTACCTCATCCACCTGAGATCCATCGCAGTAGCTCATAGTAGCTGCTGCGATTTTTTTTGTTACAATAGAGCAGTTGACTTGGACAGATCATTTCGTCTGCAGCTCCATCGCCCGCTGTGTCATACCTGCAAGGAGCAAGCGGCCTCAAGCAAGCAGATGCTCAAGGAGGAGACACCTGCACGATTATTTTGGTACCTCCCAGCTCACACAGAAGCGGGCGGCGACTCGGTGACTGAGTGCTGATGTCCCTGCGGCTGATCTGGTGCATGTACTTGCTCATCTATCTTTGCGCTGCTGTCTTCACGAGTCACGTATCTCCATGTCTGTCCCATCACATATTCCTCATGCCCGCAGACAGTTTCATCTCATCGGTGGAGGACTTGCAGGTAGTATACTCGCGTGGCATCTGTATGAGGCTGGGGTATCTTGGCGATGGACGGACGAGCACTATGACAGGCGTCCCTCAGATGTAGCAGCAGGAATACTCAATCCCATCACAGGTCGCCGCTATGCACTGAGCTGGCGATTCCCTGCTCTGCTCGAGCAGGCTCACACTTTCTACAGAGCAGCTGAGAAACGACTCGGGTGTCAAGTCTTTCGATCCATGCCACTCTATCGCGGCATAGCGGATGATATCTCCTACCAGGACTGGGATATCAGAGCAGCAGAGTGCAGTAGCTACATGGGAGACGTCTTGGAGGCTGAGACCTTATGCCCATCCATCGCTGCATCACAGCCATACTTTGGCGAGGTACACCAGGCTCATCAGCTGTGGATCAGTCGGTTTTGTGCAGAGACCTGGGCTTTCATGAGAGATGCTCGCCAGCAAGGTGCTCTAGGTGCACCGCATGGTGTGGAGCGGCGTACAGTGGGCACGGATGAGCTCGTGTCCTCTAGTGATACAGTGATTGTCGCCCAGGGCCCTTCTCGCTCTCTAGAGAAGCTCTTCCCTCTGGCAGCCCTGCATCGTACCAAGGGCGAAGTGCTACTCATCAGATCACACAGAGCTCCATCTACTCAGATCATTAAGGACAAGTATTTCCTCTGTCCTATGTGGGATGAGAACATATTCTGGATCGGGAGCAACTATGCTCACAGGGCAGATGCAGATACTCCGACAGAGGAGATGGGTAGTAGATTGACATCGTTCTGTGATGAGCTCCTGCACGGTGATTATGAGATCGTCGAACATCTCGCCGCCTACCGACCTACCGTAGTCGACAGAAAGCCTATAGTGGGAAGGCATCCAGATCATTCACACATCTACTTATGCAACGGCCTGGGAACCAAAGGTGCATCTCTAGGACTTTTGGCAGCAAAGGCTCTCATGGATCATCTCACGAGTGACGTACCCATCCCAGATGAGATATCGCTGAGTCGATTCCTGTAGAGGCACCTTTATCACCCTGGATATCGTTAAAGATTTGTGAACAGACGGTCTCTCTACTCCCATATATCATCATACCTCATAGAAATCAAGACAATCTATGATCAGAATCATCCTGGCAGCCTGGCTCGTACTAGCCGTCTCCTGCAAGTCTCAGACCCCGCAACCGCCACCTCATACGTCACCTGCTTCCTCTCCAGCTATGGATAGTCCAGATCCATCCGCTTACTCGGATCGATGGAAAGAAGTTGATCGCCTCCGAGATCAAGGCCAGGTAGAATCCGCTGACAAGATCGTCCAAGAGATCATGACGGATGCCCGTGAGCATGGTCATACAGATCACGTCATCAAAGGCCTCAACTACAGAGGTCTGTACCTACAATCTCAAGAGGAGCAGGGCTATCAGTCAGCCGTCCAGATGTATCTCATAGAGTATGAGGGACAGGCAGGAGTAGGGAAGCCAGTGATAGCCTCTATGATCGGCGAGCTCTACGCTAGCTATGTCCAGAGCAATTACTGGCGCATGGCGGATCGTAGTGAAGTCGTCGGTGATGAAGGCACAGATATGGGTATGTGGTCTCCAGGGCGCTTTTACGCGGAAGCGGATAGATGGTACACCCTTAGTATGACACAGCCCACCGTACTGCAAAGCCAATCCACAGCTGACTGGAAACTGATACTCACGGCGATGGATAACTCAGAAGATCTCAGGCCTACGCTCTACGACGTCCTTGCCCACAGATATATTACTCATCTGCGCAATGAAGGCCGATCTACCAAGATTATCACACCTACAGATCATCTAAGTGACGAGGGACTATTTGCTAAGACACAGGACTTTAGCGTCGCTGAACTCGACTATAAGTACGAGCGCGCACAGCGGCTGCTGCAGACCTACCAGTCACTAGAGCAGTTTCATGCCAGTAGAGCAGATGGTGATGAGGCACTTGTACATGCTGTGCTAGAGCGCTTACTCTATGCCTATGGCGTATCCACACGTGATGATAAGGATGACTTATACACATCTGCTCTGCAGAGTCTGGCCAGTGATTATCCCTCTGCCCAGGAGAGCGGCAGAGCGCTATCGGCCATAGCACAGCTGAGATTGCGACTACTCAGAGAGGCGGAGGTGAGCAAGTCTGCTACAGAAGAAGATGACTATGCGCAGCTATTGGAATTTGCTGAGCAGATCATAGCCAAATATCCCAAGACAGTTGGAGCAGCAGAGGCCGCTCAAGTTACTCAGCAAATCAAGCAAATACAGATCAGCGCTGCCATTGATGGTGTCATCCTGCCATCACAGCCTATACCTTACTTGATCTCTTATAAAAATGTCGACAAGATGTACCTACGCATCGTCGCAATCTCAGAATCAGAACTGCGAGCACAGATGTATGAGGACAGTGACAAGCTGCTGCGCTCTCTGGTGAGAAAGTCACCTACGCGCGAGTGGCAGCACGATCTTCCAGCAGCAGAAGACTACAAGTATCATCACGTAGAGAATTACACGGACGCTCTTGCGATCGGCAGCTACGCTATCTTGATGTCCACGCACGAAAGTTTTGATGTGGATAAGGGATATGTATCACAGAAGTATGTACAAGTCACAGAGCTGGCTTACTGGACTGTACACGATCAATCCTCGCCCTATTTGCAAGTGGTAAATCGTAAGACTGGCGTATCTCTCCCAAGTGTGGAAGTGGGTGTATTCCAGCAGGACTACTCTCAGCGCGGTGATCAGTTTAAGCAGCTTTACAGCGGCCGCACAGATGGAGAAGGGCAGTATGCGATGATGGGCGATCGCCGGATATTCGTCAGGCTACAGAGAGGTGATGATGTCTATCTTGATCTACAAGGGCTGAACCTCCAGAGCTACCAGCGAAGAAGTCGTGTGAGGCGCCAAGCACTCTATCTGCTAGACCGAGCAATCTATAGACCTGGACAGACAACATATGGCAAGGCAATCATCTACGATCATGCTCCGGATAAGATGCCTCAGATCATGCCGACAGGCAATGTACAGATAGAGCTCCTCGATCCCAATCGTGAAGTGGTAAGTGACGTGACGGTAGCGGTGGGCGAGTTTGGCTCAGCCGCCTGGAGTATTCCTATACCGCGTGGGCGACTTACAGGTACTTATCAGATAAGGATCAATGGTGTAAGCAATCAACACAGTCTCAAAGTCGAGGAGTACAAGCGGCCAGGATTTGAAGTGAACGTCGACAGCCTAGATCGGGAGTACGTAGTAGGAGAGACTGTAGACATATCCTTATCTGCCATGGCGTATGCGGGATATGGTCTAGACGGGGCAGAAGTGAAATACCGAGTATACAGACAGGTCAATTTCCCATATCTGCCGCGTAGATATAGAGACTTCTCGTATCCGCGGACAGGCTCAGAGGTACTGATCACCGGTGGGTCCACCAAGACAGATCAAGATGGAACAGCAAAGATCAGCTTCCCAGCCATGCCAGACCTATCTATACAGTCGCGGTATCAGCCGACGTTCCGTTACCGTATAGACATAGACGTCACGGATATCAATGGAGAGACACAGTCACAGACTCGCACATACGCCCTGGGTCACACCAGCCTTGTGGCCACCATTGACGCACCAGCGCATACTACCGTAGAGGACTGGGATGATATCACAGTCCTCGTGAGCAATCATGACGGCACCCCTGTCGCCGGCGACATAGAGCTCACTGTAGAGCGCCTAGAAGGTCCTGCGACCTATGTATACGATCGCGCCTGGCAGGCACCAGACCAATTTATCCATAGCGAGCAACAGTGGAAATCTCTATTTCCCCATAGACCTTACAGGGAAGAACACTCCGTAGATAACTGGCCGATAGCCCAGCAGGTACACCGTGGCTCACAGGATGATAGTAAGCTATATAAGCTGTCTATCAGTGATCAGAATATCACCAGTGGATCTTACAAGATATCACTCCGAGTGGAGGGAACCAAAGGGGAAGCATTTACACAAGAGCGATATGTCCATGTCACCGCCTCAGGAAGTGATGATGTATTTGATGAGGCACTCACGCAGCACGGCACAGTCAATCCTCTCAGCCTAGATGCCTCTACAGACATATACTGGCATACATCTCTTAGCGCACCAGTGTACCTCTATCGTGGCAATCGCTTCAGCCTTACAGAGTACCAGCGCGAGCAGGCTCGTGGCAACTTTGCCACACGTGTAAAAGCCAAGGAATACGGCGGCTTTACCATCATAGCTGCAAGCTATCAAGACAATCATTTTGCAATGCAGCAGGTCAGCATACCTGTTCCCTATACGCATATGGATCTTGCTGTGAGGCTGGAGACATTCAGGCCAGTGCTACTTCCTGGAGCGAAAGAAAGCTACAAGATTCACATCACAGACCACGAGGGCAATCCTGCACAGGCTGAGCTAGCCGCCAGCATGTATGATGCTAGCTTAGATGCTCTCATGCCGCACTCCTGGAATCGCCCATCCCTATTTCCATCTGGCTACTACAGCGGCCGTGGACTTTACCAGCCCTACATGGATCACGGTATGTACTTCCGCTACGATCAGCAATATCGTGACTACATCGAGTATCCATCTCGTAGTTTTCCCACGATCAATTGGCATGGCTGGTATATAGGTCAAGTATACTATGCAGCACTGGAGTCACGCTCCGCAGGAGTGATGAATAAGCGCTCACGGCCCCAGCGGTCATCGTCTGAGCCCGTCATAGAAGAGATGGAGGCAGATGCGTCGTTTGCGGATGCAGATGCAGTCACCATAATAGATCAGGTGGCAGAAGAGCCTAAAATCAGATCTGACTTTGCTGAAAATGTATTTTTCTATCCACAGCTTAGCTCAGATGAGCAGGGGCTGCTGAGTTTTGATTTCACCATGCGCGAGGCTCTCACCAGGTGGAAGCTCTTGCTATATGCTCACGACCAAGACCTGAAATCAGGTGCCGCCACTCGCACGCTCGTCACCCAAAAAGACCTCACCGTGCAGCTACTTGCACCTAGATTCCTACGCGAAGGTGATGAGATCAAGTTACCTGCCAAGGTGGTCAATCTATCGGACACAGATCAGTCTATCCAGCTCAGCCTAGAGCTCGAGGGCATGAATGAGGAGCCACTAGCATTCATCACAGATGCAGCTACAGCAAGCACTTCACTAGCTGCCGGTCGCAGCATGAATCACTACTGGACCATCCAGGTGCCCGAGGATTATACAGGAGCCATCATTGCCCGTGTCATCGTACGCGGCAATCAGCACAGCGACGGTGAGGAGCAGGTGATTCCCGTATTGACTAATCATGTACTGGTCACCGAGTCTCTACCGATCTCACTGAGATCCGAGCAGACAGTGACGCTAGACCTGGACGCATTTGCGC
>JAHDBH010000031.1:0-16333 GCA_020630495.1 Saprospiraceae bacterium | reverse complement strand
CCGATCTCACTGAGATCCGAGCAGACAGTGACGCTAGACCTGGACGCATTTGCGCGAAAGCGCCAAAATACATCTGTAAAGCATCACTCTGCCGCACTAGAGATGAGCAGCAGTCCTGCTTGGTACGCTGTGCAGTCGCTGCCATACCTGCAGGATTATCCGCATGACTGTGCTGAGCAGATATTTTCTCGCTACTATGCCAATGCACTTGCAGGGCACGTGGCGCGATCCGCTCCAGCGATCAAGCGTATCTATGAAGACTGGGAGAGAAAGGGCGAGCTCGAGTCCCCACTCTTTAAGAATGAGGATCTCAAGGCTGCTCTGATCGAGGAGACGCCCTGGCTGATGGATGCCAAGTCGCAGTCGGAGGCCATGAAGCGCATGTCTGTCCTCTTTGATATGCAGCGGATGGCGGCGCAGTCTCGCGCTGAGCTGGAGCGGCTACAAGCTATGCAACTCGGTGACGGCTCATGGCCTTGGTTTGCAGGCGGAAGAGGTAATCTCAGCGTGACCATGCACATCGTCGAGTTTTATGCACACTTGGACGCGCTAGGTGTGATGACGGAGGAGGATAGGGAGCGCTTTCGCGCAAATGTGTCCTCCGCGCAGGCTTTCATCAATCAAGCCATAGATACCGAGTATAAAAAACTCAAGGAGCGAATAAGAAAGCAAGGCGGCAAGCTCAGCGATGACCATCTGAGCATGAATGCCTTGCACTATCTCTACATGCGTGTTCGCAGCACCGACTGGAATGATACAGGACTATCCAGAGAGGCCGTGAACTACTACGAGGCACAGATCGTCAAGTACTGGAAAGGCAAGCCTATCAAGGACCAGGGCTACATGGGATTTGTACTTCATGAATTGGGTGAAGCGGCCGAGCTACAGACGCTCATGTCATCACTCACGGAGCGAGCCATCCTATCAGAAGAGCTTGGCGCCTACTGGAAATATAATCAGGGCTATGGCTGGTACTATCGCCCTATAGAGACACATGCTCTCATGATCGAGCTTTACGAGATGATGGGTGAGTCTGCGATGGTCGATGAGCTTCGCCTCTGGCTGCTCAAGAATAAGCAGACTAGCCACTGGGAGACGACCAAGTCTACGGCTTGGGCGATCTATGCTTTACTGCTAAGTGGTGACGACTGGCTAGCAGCTGCAGACATGGTAGAAGTCACCATAGGTAGCCAGCAGATCACGCCGAGTGTGGATCCGCAAGCAGGCACTCTATACTATAAGGAGTCTGTGTCAGAGGCAGTACTCAGCAGCGCAGACAAGCTCACTGCCAGCAATAGCAATGATCACCTAGCATGGGGAGCACTGCACTGGCAATACTTCACAGATCTAGATCAGGTGGAGTCCGCAGAGACAGGAGCGCTGCGCATAGATAAGCAAGTCTACCTGCGAGGGGATGCTGGCTCGCCCGATGCGCTGAAGATCTTACCGGTTAAGCATCAGTTGCAGCCAGGTGATGAGCTCGTGGTAAGGCTCCGACTCACCGCGGATCGATACCTGGAGTATCTACACATGAAGGATTACAGAGGCGCTGGTCTAGAACCTCTCAATGTCTTGAGCGGCTACCGGTATCAAGATGGTCTCTCATACTACGAGTCCACGCGAGACATGGCGACGCACTTCTTCATAGAGAGCATGGTGCCAGGTGACTATGTATTTGAGTACTCGCTCAGGGTGAGACACCCAGGTGACTTCAGTAATGGTCACTGCATCATCGAGTCTATGTACGCACCAGAGATGCGCGCTCACTCAGATGGGCAGCGTATCACTGTGGTAGAGTAAATGGAATGTATAGAGCTCAGACCATTAGTCGAGGACTGAGCTCTATCTATCGATTAGCGGTAACACTCTCGGTTGCCGCAGCGTTATCTATGCATCACAGACAAGCAGCATACTATGGAGCTCAATGAAAATGACCTGCGCGAACGCGCCATCAACGTAGAGAAACTCATCCGCAATCATGTCCTATGGTCTATGGGCGCGGGCTTGATACCTATACCTATCGTAGATTTCTTTGCCGTGGGCGGTATCCAGCTAGACCTAGTGAGACAGATGTGCAAGCTCTATGATCTCAAGTTTAAGGAAAATGATGGCAAGGCCATCGTTTCTGCCCTCACGGGATCTGGTGTGGCGCGGCTCGGAGCTCAAGCCATCAAGTTTATCCCTGGTGTCGGTACCGTGCTAGGTAGTGTGAGCATGTCCGTGCTCAGCGGCGCATCTACCTATGCCCTTGGGCAAGTATTCAAGAAGCACTTTGAGACAGGCGGGACCATCTTGGATTTTGACGCAAGTCGCCTCAAGAAAATGTACGACGAGCAGTTTGAAAAAGGAAAGAAAGTCGCTCGGGATATGAAGCGCGATCAAGAAGCTAAGGAAAAAGCAGCTGCCGCCGCAGAGATAGATCCTCGGCCTTCAGAGTCAGCACCCACAGCTCCGGCAGATGGTAAGCAACTCCGAGCCAAGGAGATTCTCGATGAGCTCAAGCAACTCACGGATCTCAAAGATTCTGGAGCGATTAATCAAGAGGAGTACGACAAGATCAAAGGAAGCCTTCTGGCTCAGCTCGATAACTAGTCTACCACGCCAGCCGAGGATCTGGTGTATCTGTGATCTCCGCAAACTCGCCTCGGAGATACTTGTAGTAAGCCGTGATACCTATCATCGCAGCATTGTCAGTGCAGTAGCTCAGAGCAGGGTAGTAGTACGTCCATCCATGAGCCTGCGCCCGCTCTACGAGTAGTTGTCTCAGTCGGCTATTAGCAGAGACTCCTCCAGCTAGCGCGACATGACGTAGCTCGTGTTGCCGCATCGCTTTCTCCGTCTTGTGCATCAGGATAGTACAGATCCGCTCTTGCACAGAAGCACACAGATCTGCCAGATGATCATTGATAAAAGACGGGTCTTGATCTATCTGCCGCTTGAGAAAGCGCATCACGCTCGTCTTGAGCCCGCTGAAGCTGAAGTCAAGATCTGCTATGTCGGGCTCAGTAAATGCATAGATGGCTTTGCCACCTAGGGCGATACGATCCATCTGTGGCCCAGCAGGGTAGTCCAGCCCCATCATCTTCCCTATCTTATCAAATGCCTCACCCGCAGCATCATCGAGCGTACGCCCTATACGCTGCATGGTGAGATGATCATGTACGATGACTAGCTCCGTGTGACCACCGCTGACTGTGAGATTGAGGAAGGGAAAGTCTGGAACGGGTGATTCTATAAAGTTGCTCAGGATATGAGCTTGCATGTGATGCACCGCGATGCAGGGAATATCAAGACTTAGCGCCAGCGTCTTAGCAAAGCTGACACCTACTATCAGAGCGCCGAGTAGGCCTGGCCCTTTGGTGTAGGCAATTGCATCTAAGTCACTGATTGTCAGTCCAGAGTCTCGCACTGCTGCATCGACTACGGGAAGTATAGATTCTTGATGCGCGCGTGATGCAACCTCGGGAATCACTCCACCTGTAAGGGCGTGCATATCCTGACTCGATATCACATGGCTCAGGAGCTGAGCTCCGCGATATACGGCCGCAGAGGTGTCATCGCAGCTGCTTTCTATCGCCAGTATGCACGGATCTTTCTTCATACACGCCAAAGATCGTGCAATCAGAATCTACAAAATTGAAGAATTGATTCACAGAAATATTTCTTATCATTGTATTATTGCCATTGGACTTTACATAGACATACAGAATGAGACTTGTACTTAATATTCTTCTAGCTTTAATAGCCCTCTTCCTTTGCTATCTCTTGTATGACTCCATCAAGGAGCCTATAGCATTTGATAATGACAAGGAGCTCCGAGAAGGAGCTGTGGTAGAGCGACTAGAAGACTTACGCACCTCGCAAGAGCTCTATAGAAGTATCACGGGTGAGTTTGCTCCTACCTATGACACGCTCCGTGAAGTATTGACCACTAGAGACTTGTTTAAAATTAAGCTCACGCCAGATGAGAACTTCCCAGAGGACACCGACAAGGCAATCAGGGACACCACTTTCTATAACACAGTAGATTCGCTCAATGCCATGGGCATCAATCTGGATTCGATCATGTTTGTACCTTTCTCTGGTGGTGAAAAATTTTCCATGACAGCGGATACCATCACGTTTCAGCAGACACTCGTACATGTGATGGAAGCTGGAGCAAGTAGAAAGCTCTTCATGGGTAGATGGAGTGATCCTAAGTACGCTAAGTATGATGACACCTACGACCCGGCCAAGGTCATTAAGTTTGGTGATATGACGGCGCCTAGTCTCTCTGGAAACTGGGAGTAAGGCCTAGCGCAGTACCTTTACTACATGAGCAATGAGCGACTTACGGTAGTCCATCACACGGATCGCTTTCACCTCGTCATTTCATCTGACCAGATCATCAGGCATCAGGGTACAGTGAGGTGGTCTGAGGCGAGTGGAGGCCTTTCGGCCAAAAGCGTCTGGAAGCATATCAGCGCTACACATCCACTACTACAGAAATCTTACCAGCATACAGCATGGGTAAGTACCACTACGCTTGCCTACATGCTGAGCTCTACTAAGCTCATTGATATAGACCGCCTAGTCTCTATCGAAAGTTCTATCCCTACGGAGTCAGGTCAGTCTCTGCGTATAGATAGGATAGGCACTCGCCTGCGAGATGTGGCATATACATATCCCAGCTGGTATGATCATCTCGATACCGAGACTTATCATCACTCCCATATCACAGCTTGCCTTACCAGGTATCTAGATATGTACATAGATGGAAACGACAAGATCTTACTACATAGGCATGGTGCTCAGATGGAGACGATCTATATCCTTAGGGATAAGACCTGGCACAGAAGTAATCATGTCCTCAGCGATGCTGAGGCAGTTTATTTCCTGCACAGAGATATACAAGATACCCTCTACGCAGGCAAAGGAACCCAGCTATACCTAGCTGGAGAGTGGAGCGACCAGGCAATTGACGATGTCCGATCATCACTGGGTGGTCGATCTCCGATACTAGCCACGGTGCAGAGTCCAGATTATCACTATCAGCAGGCCTTGATCCAGTGCGCGTAATCACTGGGATCTATGGTGGTCGGCATTATCGACCTTCGGCCGATAAGTGGCCTACCAGGCCCACCACAGATATAAGCAAGGAAGGTCTCTACAATGTACTTACACACAGAGTAGATTTTGAGTCGATAAGATTTCTTGACCTTTTTGGTGGGACAGGCAGCCACTGCTACGAGTGTCTCTCTCGGGGATGTACGGATGCTCACTATGTCGATAAGCATAGACCCGCGGTTCGATTTGTACAGAGCATAAGTGCCGAGTGGGGACTAGAAGATCATCTGACTATACATTGCATGGATGTATTCCGCTTTATCAAGCAGTGCGATGAGAGCTTTGATTACATCTTTGCTGGGCCGCCGTACCCGCTTCGTAGCATACCGCAGATTCCTGACATTGTACTTGACCGCGGTTTGCTCGCAGAGGACGGACTTTTTGTGCTGGAGCACAATGCGGATCACGTATTCAAAGATCATCCGCGCTTTAGTGAGCTGCGCACGTACGGCGGCACACACTTTAGTTTTTTCGAGTAGTCATAGCTACTCTAGACTAGGCTGAGCTCCATCTCCTGCTAGGGAAGTAATCCGATCGAGACAGAGTCAGATGACTCCGCCACATATGCCCTCTCAGAGCCATGGCGAAAGTCTACTTTTGCAGCCAGCGATATGGATATACAGCAGCACATAGCAGAGAGAGCAATCGCGGGAGCGTCCGCTCTCTACGAGGTCTCACTAGACGCTAAAGATCTGGTGATCTCTGAGACTAAGCAAGAGATTGAAGGAGACTATACGCTTGTGGTATTTCCACTCGTGAGGCATTCTAAGAAGTCCCCCGAGGCCACTGCCGAGCAACTGGGCGAGTGGATCTGCGGCGACAGTGATCATCTAGATAGCTACAGCGTGGTCAAGGGATTTCTCAATTTCACGCTCGCTCCCGGTAGCTGGTCTACCATACTGGTAGATCTACTAGACACTGACCTCGACGCGCCAAGTGGTATCCAGAGTAAAGCACTAGTAGAATTCTCCTCACCCAATACGAACAAGCCGCTCCACCTAGGACACGTGAGAAATATCCTACTAGGCTGGTCCATGACCAAGATCCTAGAGGCTACAGGTCACGAAGTAGTCACTACTCAGATCGCTAATGATCGCGGCATTGCTATCTGCAAGAGCATGGTCGCCTGGCGGCAATTTGCTGATGGAGCTACACCAGAGAGCACAGGGACTAAGGGAGACCATTTTGTAGGAAACTACTACGTCCGATTCGAAAAAGAATTTGCTCAGGAATATCTGGATTGGCAAAGCAGCGAAGAGGCCTCTGCGCTACTATCATCGCAGAGCGCTGATGCACAAGCCGACCCTGCAAAGTACTGGAAGGACTATAAAAATCAATATTTCAATCAGCACAGTACCCTAGGCGCTCAAGCCAAAGAAATGCTGCTGCGATGGGAAGCAGATGACTCTGCTACGCGCGATCTATGGCGACAGATGAATGGCTGGGTGTACAGTGGTTTTGATCAGACCTATGAGACCATGGGTGTGTCCTTTGACCAGATCTACTATGAGTCAGACACCTATCTGCTAGGCAAAGAAATCGTAGCAGAAGGACTTGATCGAGGCATATTTTATCGTAAGGATGATGGCTCCGTATGGGTTGATCTCACGGACGAGGGACTTGATCACAAGATCGTTCTTCGTTCTGATGGCACAAGTGTTTATATCACGCAAGATCTGGGAACCGCTGAGCAGCGATATACAGATCACGCTGCCAAGCGTATGATTTATACAGTGGCTAATGAGCAGGATTACCACTTCCAGGTACTCTTTGCCATCCTTAAAAAATTCGATAAGCCCTATGCCGATGGTCTATACCATCTCAGCTATGGTATGGTAGATCTGCCTACAGGTCGTATGAAAACACGGGAAGGTACTGTGGTAGATGCGGATGATCTTATCGAAGAGATCAAGCAAGCCGTCATCAAGAACAGCGAAGAAAAGGGCGGCCTGCATGAGCTCGATGCGAGCCAAAGGTCGGACATCCAACATCGTATTGCCATGGCTGCAATCAAGTTCTTTATCCTCAAGGTGAATGCTAAGAAGCGGATGATCTTTGATCCATCGGAGTCTGTAGATCTGCATGGTCATACAGGTCCCTACGTGCAAAATGCCTACGTGCGTATCCAGTCTATCTTGAGAAGATATGGCACAGAGACCCTCAGTGCAGTATCCGCGGACTACGCACTACTAGATATAGAGAAGCGACTTCTCATGACCATCAGTAGCTGGAAGGATACGCTCACCGCCGCGGCGCGTACCTATGACCCATCGCTGATAGCCAACTTTAGCTATCAACTAGCCAAAGAGTACCACCGCTTCTATCATGACGCGCCTATCCTCAAGGCTACAGATGAGGAGAAAGGTTTCAGAGTGAGATTGTCACAGATGGTGGCAAAGTACCTGGCCTATAGTTTTGAATTGCTTGGCATAGACATGCCAGACAGAATGTAAATGATATGAGTGAAGCACTAGAGCAGGAGTCAGTACACTTCATAGAGCAGATCATACAGGATGACATTGCCTCAGGAAAGCATGACGGCCGTATCCACACGCGGTTCCCGCCAGAGCCCAACGGCTACTTGCATATAGGACATGCCATGGCAATATGGCTGAGCTTTTCTATGGCAGAGAAGTATGGCGGTGTCACTAACTTGAGATTTGATGACACGAATCCTACTACGGAAGACACAGAGTATGTTAACGCTATCAAGCGTGACATCAAGTGGCTGGGATATGATTGGGAGGATCGATTATTTTTTAGCAGTGATCACTTTCAGACGTTATACGACTTCGCAGTGCAGCTCATAGAAAAGGGGCTTGCCTATGTGGATGATTCTACTCCAGAGGAGATTGCCGAGGCGAAGGGAGATCCTCAGACGCCTGGTACACCTACTCCCTATAGAGACAGATCTGTGGAGGAGAATCTGCAGCTCTTCCGCGAGATGAAAGAGGGCAAGTATCCCGACGGCACACGTGTACTTAGGGCCAAGATCGATCTGGCATCGCCTAATATGCTCCTGCGTGATCCTCTCATGTATCGCATCAAGCGAGAGCCACATCACAGGACAGGCGACACATGGAACATCTATCCTATGTACGACTTTGCGCACGGCCAGTGCGATAGCATCGAGGAGATTACACACTCGCTCTGTAGTCTGGAATTTGAGAATCACAGACCACTCTATGATTGGTTCATCGAGAAGCTCGAGATCTTTCCATCGCGGCAGATAGAGTTTGCTCGGCTCAATCTTGACTACACCGTCATGAGCAAGAGGCGTCTACTCCGTCTGGTCCAAGAAGGATACGTGCAGGGCTGGGATGATCCACGTATGCCTACTCTCAGCGGTATGCGCAGACGTGGCTATACACCTGAGGCTATTATCAACTTCGTAGAGCGCTCAGGCCTCACCAAGCGCAACAAAATCAATGACATATCGCTCCTAGAATTTTCTGTACGCGAGCATCTCAATCAAGTGGCAGATCGCGTGATGGTAGTGATGGATCCCGTCAAAGTCATCATCAGCAACTATCCAGAGGGACAGAAGGAAAGCTTGCCTGCGATCAATAATCCAGAAGACGAGACCGCAGGGAGTCATGAGTTGCCCTTTGGTAGAGAGATCTATATCGAGCGCAGTGATTTCATGATGGATCCACCTAAGAAATATTTCCGTCTAGCTCCAGGCAAAGACGTGCGTCTCAAGTTTGCCTATATCATACACTGCGATGATGTGGTCACGGACGACTCTGGGCATGTGCAGGAGATCCATTGCAGCTACTATCCTGATAGTAAGAGCGGCAGCGACTCCAGTGGCGTAAAGCCTAAGGGAACACTGCACTGGGTACACGCACAGGATCACGTGCCTGTAGAGCTGCGTATGTATGATCGACTATTCCAGGTGCGGGAGCCACTGGCAGATGATGCGGTGGACTTTGTAGAGCATATCAATCCTGAGTCCATGAGCGTCCATCAGGGAGCTCGCGCAGAGCCTTATCTGGCAGATGCAACCGCGGAGAAGCGCTACCAGTTTTTCCGCAAGGGTTACTTCATACAAGATCCTGATAGCCGACCCGACCATCTCATCTTCAATAGGACGGTGACCATGCGTGATAGCTGGGCCAAGAAGAATGGGTAGGGTGTGATCAGACGATGAATAATTCTCAATAATTCAGATACCGTGTTGTTATGGACTTATCCGGCAATGTGCTGACGGGCAGATTGCCCAAGCGTGCGCTGAAGCTAGTACAAGAGTGGACCACGGTGTATCAAGATGAATTGCTGTCGAATTGGAAGAGAGGGCAACAGGGTCAGCTACTACATAAAATTCCTCCTTTAAAATAAATGCTATGAAGCTAATCTGGATCACCGAAGCGACCTACCTTGAGGATTACAAGGTTTGGTTAAGATTTAATGATGGTAGATCTGGCGAGGTTGATCTAGCAGGCAAGCTCCAAGGCCCCGTATTTGATGCTGTGATGGATCCAGAGGTTTTTAGCCAGTTTTCATTGAATAGCTGGACCATTCACTGGGAGTGTGGAGCTGATGTGGCACCAGAGTTTCTCTGCGATCTAGTGCAAGATGAAAGGATGCTGTCTTCACAGGTGTAGTGTCGAGAGATTGAGTTGGCTTTTCCGCAAGGGTTACTTCATACAAGATCCTGATAGCCGACCCGACCATCTCATCTTCAATAGGACGGTGACCATGCGTGATAGCTGGGCCAAGAAGAATGGGTAGGGAGTGATCAGACGAGTGTGAGCTCGAGCAACTCCCGTCCTATATCATGCAGACCGTCAATGATACGAACGACTTGTTTCTTAGAAGGAGTCTTCGTGCCATTGACGTATTGGGATAAGAGCGATTCGTTCATGCCTATTCGCGCTGCTAGATGCTTAGCATTTATGACTTTATAATAGGCGAAAAACTGCTGGAAATCAAGTTCGTATTTTATGGTGAACCTTTCGATCGCACCACCTTCTTCTTCCAGGTAAAGCGCCATTGCTTCCTGGCAGTGATTCTGCAACTCCAGAATAGTGTTACCTGAAGTAAAGATGGGATGCTTATGAGCATAGGCTGAGTAGCCTGTTTTCGTTTTCTCAATGATAAATTTAATTTGAGTCATCCGTTTATTTTTTTGGATTGAGTCCAGCGATCTTTCTCAGTTTGGCTTCTGCACCCTTACCCAGCTCTTGACTTCCATGATTAGCAAATACAATTTGACCCGGTACCTCATTGTGTCTCATAGTGATGTGGGAGCCCTTCTGTCTTACGATATACCAGCCTTTAGATTTGAGAAGTCTAAGAAATTGCGAGCATTTCATTCTGCTAAAGGTAAATAATTATTTACTTCACAATGTGATGTACCACTTTAAATTGCTTACAATCTGCCTTCTATCTGATTCCCGCGTTTCGCCTTATCTATTGACTCAGACTATCTTTACACCAGATGCCACGAGGTCGAGTCATACTGAAGCAAGATAGATTTGAGCTGACGCTGCGCCGGCTTAGTCAACAGCTCGTGGAAAACCATACGGATTTTGAGAGCAGTTGCATCATAGGACTGCAACCGCGCGGGATTGCCCTGGCTGATAGGATCATCAGTATCCTGCTTAGGAGACACAAGCTCAAGGAGATTGAGTACGGTAAGCTCGATATCACGTTTTACAGAGATGACTATCGCAGACGCGATACGCCTATAGCAGCTAGCGAAACCGAGATGGATTTTCTGGTAGAGGGAAAGCGCGTGATTCTGATAGATGATGTGCTTTACACTGGCCGTACGATCCAGGCGGCTCTCGCTGCCCTGCAAGATTATGGTCGGCCGCGGAGTGTAGAATTGATGACGCTGATAGATCGCCGATTTAATCGTCATCTCCCGATACATGCGGACTACATCGGCCTGGTGGTGGACTCGCTCGACGAAGCTTACGTGAAAGTCTGCTGGGAAGGTCCTGATCCGCGCGACGAAGTCATACTATATCCTCCCACCAGTCATCAAAAAGCTTCATGAGTAGTGCCCTCAGCCAGCGTCACGTGATAGGAATCAAGCAGCTGACGGCTGATGATATTCAGCTGATTCTCGATACGGCTACAGGATTTAAGGAAGTCATCAATCGACCGATCAAGAAGGTCCCGAGTCTCCGGGATGTGACAGTGGCCAATCTGTTCTTTGAGAACAGCACGCGCACACGCATCTCGTTTGAGCTGGCAGAGAAGCGATTGAGTGCGGATGTGGTCAATTTCAGCGCATCATCTAGTTCTGTGAAGAAAGGTGAGACTCTGCTGGATACAGTAAATAATATCCATGAAAGTAGACATGGTGGTGATACGTCATCCCAGTCCTGGAGCAGCGCACTATCTCACCCAGCACATTCCCGCTCATGTGATCAATGCTGGTGACGGCACGCACGAGCATCCCACACAGGCTCTGCTGGATGCTTACAGTATCAGAGAAAAGCTTGGAACACTCGCAGGAGTGCGTGTAGCTATCATAGGTGACATCATGCATTCCCGAGTAGCACTGAGCAATATCTTTTGCCTGATCAAGATGGGTGCGGAGGTAGCAGTATGTGGTCCACCGACATTGATTCCGCGCCACCTCGATTCGCTGGGAGTCAAGATCATACAGAAGGTCAGTGACGCACTGGCTTGGTGCGACGTGGCCAATGTGCTGCGGATCCAGCACGAGCGACAGGACATCAAGTACGTGCCCAGCTTGCGTGAGTATGCCATGGTCTACGGTATAGATAAGCGCATGCTCGATGAGCTCAAGGATCCCATCGTGCTCATGCACCCTGGTCCTATCAATCGTGGCGTGGAACTCAGCGGTGGTGCAGCCGATAGTCAGCACAGCATCATACTCCATCAAGTGGAAAATGGCGTGGCCGTGCGCATGTCCATACTATATCTACTAGCGAGCGAGAAAGCGCTGTAGACCTAGAAGGCAGTAGAGGAGGGGACTTTCGTCCAAATGACTTGCACGAGCTCAAGCTTTACGTATCCCAAGAAACAGTCCAATCAAAAATTCTTAGTGCACGGATGGGGTGTAATCAGGCATAGGCGGTACAGAATATGAAGGCGCGATAGAGGCCACTCTAGTACGCTTTTGATCGAAAGATCTAACCCCAATATGCCCCATCATCAGCTTGATAACATATTACGATAGATTCTATATGAACTAATTGTAACCATGAGATAGTGATTATCAGCGAGTTGCGGAGGTTATCCACAGCCTGTGGATAACTTTCAGACATATTACAGTTTTTTTTCATCTATCTTGCAGACGATTTGAGGGATTAACTCAATCACCAACCACCGCTCTTAAGAATTCACGATTCCGCAGAGCGTCCTTACTTCTAGGAACTTACATATTATTCTTTTTGTGATGTTTGTCACGAGGAGGATATTTCGCGCTCTCTACCCGTCACGACGGTCACGGATGGACTGGCGAAGCTACCTGTAAAGCCGAGTGATGGATACGACTATCGATAGCTCGAGTTTCTAGCTCTTCCACCCCTGTGGATGACAATGTGTGAGAAGGTATGTGATGGAGCTATGATCTCAAGATATCTTGATGCTGACTACATCATGACATCATCGATAGGAATTCTAGATACTCACATACATTAATACCAGACATGACGAAAGTTTACGAACCCATTCTCGAAGAAAATCCACAGCGCTTTGTGCTCTTCCCCATCAAGCACGATGACATATGGAAGTTTTATAAAAAGTCAGAGGCAAGTTTCTGGACAGCTGAGGAAATCGATCTACAGAGCGATCTCACTGACTGGAATGAGAAGCTTACAGATGATGAGCGACACTTCATCAAGCACGTCCTGGCATTCTTCGCAGCGAGTGATGGAATCGTAAATGAAAATCTAGCAGAGAACTTTGTCAACGAGGTACAGTATACTGAGGCTAAGTTTTTCTACGGTTTCCAGATCATGATGGAGAACATCCACTCAGAGACCTACAGCCTTCTCATAGATACTTATATAAAAGATCCTAAGGAAAAAGATATGCTCTTCAATGCGATCGAGCATCTTGACTGCGTGAAGAAAAAAGCTGACTGGGCCCTCAAGTGGATAGAAAATGGAGGATTTGCAGAGAGACTTATTGCCTTTGCAGCCGTAGAAGGAATATTTTTTAGCGGAAGCTTCTGCTCCATATTCTGGCTCAAGAAAAGAGGTCTCATGCCGGGACTATCATTTAGCAATGAATTAATCTCTCGCGATGAAGGAATGCACTGCGACTTTGCTTGCCTTCTCTACAATCAGCATCTCGAGAATAAACTACCGAGCGAAACGGTAAAAGAAATCATCTGCGACGCAGTAGAAATGGAAAAAGAATTTGTCTCAGAGGCTATTCCTGTAAGACTTATAGGCATGAACGCAGATCTGATGTGCAAGTACATCGAGTATGTAGCCGATAGACTACTTCTTTCTCTTGGTCAAGAGAAAGTCTACAATGCAGAGAATCCATTCCCGTGGATGGACCTCATCTCGCTCCAGGGAAAGACCAATTTCTTTGAGAAGAGAGTAGGAGACTACCGCAAAGCCGGTGTAGGATCCAATGCTGCTGAGCAGACATTTAGCCTAGACGCGGACTTCTAAGAAATTTTTCGACTTCTCGTCACTTATTTATATACTCTTTCACAAGCAAAACGAAATCACTCATGCAGGTTATCAAACGAAGTGGTAAAAAAGAAAATGTCAGCTTTGACAAGATCACAGCGCGTATACGCAAACTGTGCTATGGTCTCAATCCTAAGTTCACCGATCCTATAGAGATCTCGATGAAAGTCATCGAGGGACTATACGACGGTGTGACTACTGCCCAACTTGACAACCTCGCCGCGGAAACCGCAGCGTCTAATGCAGTCGTCCACCCAGACAATGCTGTACTAGCTGCGCGGATCGCAGTCTCAAATCTACACAAGAGCACAAGCAAGTCATTCTCAGAGACTATGGATGTGCTCTTTCACTACATCGACCCTAAAACTGACGAAAAAGCTGGACTGATCAGTGAGGAATTATTTACTCTCTCACAGAAACATAGCGATGCTATCAATTCTAAGATCATATATGATCGCGATTACAACTTTGATTACTTTGGATTTAAGACCCTTGAGCGCAGTTATCTCATGCGCACAGATGGTAACGTAGTCGAGCGTCCTCAGCATATGCTCATGCGTACGGCCCTTGGTATCCACGGTGAAGATCTGGAAGCTGCTTTCCAGACCTATGATCTCATGTCAGAGAAGTGGTTTATCCATGCCACACCTACACTGTTTAATTCTGGAACACCTCGTCCCCAATTGTCAAGTTGCTTCCTTCTTACCACTAAGGAGGACAGCATCCCAGGCATTTTTGAGACTCTTACTCGCTGTGCTAAGATCTCCCAGTCTGCCGGTGGTATAGGACTCAGCGTCCATGACATCAGAGCTAAGGGAAGTTATATCAAAGGCACGGGAGGTACCAGCAATGGTATCGTACCCATGCTCAAAGTATTTAATGATACAGCCCGCTATGTAGATCAGGGTGGCGGAAAAAGAAAAGGTGCCTTTGCCGTATACATCGAGCCTTGGCATGCAGACATATTTGACTTTCTTGATCTCAAGAAAAATCACGGTAAAGAAGAATTGCGCGCTAGAGATTTATTCTACGCTATGTGGATACCAGATCTCTTCATGCAGCGTGTCCGCGAAAATGGTACTTGGTCGCTCTTCTGTCCTAATGAGTGTCCTGGATTAAGCGATAGCTATGGAGGTGAATTCGAAGCTCTATTCCATAAATACGAGGCAGAGGGAAAAGCAAGAAAGACCATCCAGGCGCAAGATCTATGGTTTGCCATACTCGATAGTCAGATAGAGACGGGTACTCCCTATATGCTCTATAAAGATGCCGCCAATAAGAAATCAAATCAGCAAAATCTGGGAACCATCAAGTCCAGTAATCTCTGCACAGAGATCATGGAATATACCTCACCAGATGAAGTCGCTGTATGCAACCTCGCATCTCTGAGCTTGCCTAAGTATGTGATCGATGGGAAATTTGATCATAAGAAGCTCTATGAAGTGACTCGGGTAGTCACCAGAAATCTGAATAAGATTATCGATATCAATTACTATCCTATCCCAGAAGCTAGAAATAGCAACATGCGCCACCGACCTATCGGTATCGGTGTGCAGGGATTAGCCGATGCCTATCTGCTCATGGGTCACGCATTTGATAGTGATGAAGCTAAGCAACTCAATAAGGAAATCTTTGAGACGCTCTACTTTGCATCTCTCACAGAATCCAATGCACTGGCTGCAGAGCTCGGCACCTATGAGAGCTATGAGGGATGTCCTGCCAGCAAAGGCGAACTCCAGTACGATATGTGGGGAGCCACTCCCACAGACAGATGGGACTGGAAAGGACTGAAGAAAAATATCAAGAAGAACGGCCTGCGAAATAGCTTGCTCCTAGCGCCTATGCCTACAGCGAGTACTTCACAGATCCTAGGTAATAATGAGTGCTTCGAGCCGTATACATCTAATCTATACACGCGCCGTACACTCAGCGGAGAATTTGTAGTAGTCAACAAGCACTTACTACGTGATCTCGTCAAGTTAGGACTCTGGGATAAGGAACTCCGCGAGCAGCTCATGGCAGCCAATGGAAGTGTGCAGCAGCTAGACGTGCCACAAGTCATCAAGGACAAGTACAAGACCGTCTGGGAGATCAGTCAGAAAGCAATCATAGATCAGTCAGCTGATCGTGGCGCATTCATCTGCCAGAGCCAGTCTCTCAATCTTTTTGTCGAGAGTCCCAACTATAATAAGCTCAGCTCCATGCACTTCTATGCATGGGAGAAAGGATTGAAAACAGGTATGTACTATCTGAGAAGCAAGGCCGCTGTAGATCCTATCAAGTTTACGCTAGGCGCCAAGCATCAGCGCAAATTCGTCAATGCAGAAGCGGAAGCGGGTACAGCGACTATGGTAGAAGGGGCTACAGGCGTTACAGAAGCAACGGCTGCAGAGATGAGCGAAGGCGAAGTGTGTACGATGGACGAAGGCTGCATCATGTGTAGTGGGTAAGCCAGCACCTTAACTGAATAAAGAAAAGCCCGACCAGAATTTCCTGATCGGGCTTTTGTTTTAATATAGACCTGTCTAAAAAGTCACTTCAAGTATTTACCTCACGACCATCAACTTTTTACTCACCCGCTGGCCCTCGTGCTG
>JAHDBH010000156.1 GCA_020630495.1 Saprospiraceae bacterium | reverse complement strand
GATACATCACTGTACTGGTGTATGGAGGAAGAAGTGGTGGGAGGTGTGGAGGTGAATAAGCTACAAATTACTTCTTCAGCTTAGTCTCATATTTCGCGACGTCTTTTGCTACGCGCTCCATGAATTTCTCGACAAGCTCCTGTGCATCATCATAGGTCATTTCGATCTCACTCATACCAGATGTAGCTGGAGGATATAAACCTCTCTTGAAGCTCTTATTACCCGAAGCTCCGTAATGAGCCGAACCTTCAAATACTGTATCTAGCTCCTCCGTATCGAAGATAAACGCCCTGATAATGATGGGCCCAACAAACAGTCTACGACTAGGCTTTTTCTTGGTACCCTTAGTATCATCGTACGTGCCCTCTACAAGAAGTATGGCTAGATATCTGGCATCTAATTCGTCAGCGTAAGCATACATCTGCTCATAAAAGTCCTCATCAGGCTCACCCATACCCGATTTCTGCTTCATTTTCTCTGACATAAAAGATGACTTCACAGCGCTAGCCGTCATACCTTTAAATGCTTGCAGATCTATGCCAGACAATTCATCTTCAGAAAATCTTAGCTTAACATTGTCTATCTCACTAGATCTCTTGAGAGCCTTAAGCACTGCGTCATAATACTCCGTACCAAAATCGTTATCTATATTACCTCTTGTCATGAAGAGGTTATCGATATTGGCAAAGGACATACCTGGATTTCGCTCATAACACTTATATTCTACAGAGACGACTCCGACAGTAGTAGACTGTGCAGATAGCGCAGCGACTTGACTAATACAAATACCTAAAACAAATAGTACGATAAGATTTTTCATAATTTTTTTTTATAAAACACACGTCTATCGACTTTCACCTTATTCCAGCTTAAGTATATAGACACGACTTTTGCAAAATTGTGTCGATAGTACAAAACTAAGTCATTCTATCCTTTCATCACACTTCTTTAAAAGTACATTGATAAATCGCCTATTACCTGCATCCTCTAGCACCAAATAGTCTTGCAATAGTTGCTTTGCTCGCCGATAGTCCTGGGTATAATAAGCTACCAAACCTAAGCCCTTAGTACAGCGAGCTTTATAGCGATCATCATAGAGCAGGGAGGAATATATATCAATGGCTCTCTGCTCAAATGATTGTAATTGTTCTGCCACCAATGCGTCCTTATCCGATTTGGTCAGTCGACGAGTGTCAACTCCGTCTTCCGTACGCATGTCTTTTAGCGTATGATACTTAGCACTGAATTGATTATTCAATAACTTAGTGTACGAATCAGCCATGAGAAGTTGGAGTCGATGATAATAGTCCGTCGTAGTATCTCTGAGTTGAACTATCAGACTCTCGCAAAGCTGAGCAGTAGGATACGGTTGATAGCGATATAGGTCGAGCACCAGGTCTGATACTCCGGCAGTTTGCCGCTGGTATTTCTCTGTGTTTAGGATTCGCTGCCTTTGATCAGATATCTGATCGATAAGTTGCCCTACATGCATGACACGCTCTTCATTGTAAGGATGTGTCTTGACATACTGTATGCCTAGTATAGACGTGATGATCTGTGGATAAGCTCCGATCGTGTCGGGCATGGGCAACTTGTCAAGTGACGTGAGCGCCGCATTCAGTGAGTAATCGGTATCACCAAGAATCACTACACCTAGAGCGTCAGCCTCTTTTTCATGACCTTGACTATACTCGCCAAAAGCTCTACTCAATGCGCGCCTCTTATTGAAAGTAATTCGAGGGCTGCTGCGAATGGAGTCCCTATCTAGCTGCGACCTCAGTGCATGTCTGAGAATGAAATGAGCCAATTCATGACAGATTACATAGGCGAGCTCTGCCTCATTATCGAGTAATTGCAAGAGACCTAGATTGATCTGCATACGTCCATCAGGATACATGCTCGCATTTACGATGGGAGACTCCTCTATATATACCGTGATGGTGAGCGATGTATCCGCTAGTGGATTCACATATTGCACGATTGAGTCCACATAGTCACGAAGCATCAGCAGCTCATAGTCGAGCTCCTGAGCATCTCGCTCAGAGAATATAGCGTCGATGGCCTGAAACATTTCTTTCTCTATCGGATGCTGGCCATATTCATGATCCTCTTCATATAAACTCTTCAGCACTTGACCATGGCATGCGGATGCATACAGAAATGAGATCATACAGATGATAGCGGCTCTATGCATTGCCACAGCAACTCGAGCAGATAGTCTACAAAATTTCATACAGTCAATTGATATTATCAAAGATAACGAGAGTCCAATACAGACAATAAATCTCCAAGTAGTAACACTATGGCAAGGCTGAACCATATAAACCAAGCCCTTGTTACTAATTTATGACCTTCAAGGCAAAACTCATAGAACATAAGCGCTTCTACACCTATCGTAGAAACTATATGCTATTGCAAATTGCGACTCTATTTCTGTTTGGCCTTACGATTCAGATATTTGAGCTGCCCACTTGGCTATCAATAGTACTCCTTATAGTTTACGTCCTGGTCGTAGCGATAGGCTATTATTATCTGCGACGTATTCAAAAACTTACAGATCGCCACACCATAGCTATGGATACAGATTCGATTAAAATTTTAGCTAAAAGCGGCGATGTTTCAGAGCACCTTGACCTATCAAAAATCGAAGGCATAACGTATTCCGCACAGTATCTAGAGAATAATGTATCAGTGCGAGATTCATGGCAAGAAATGACAGGTACTCAGCAGCGCAATTATCTAAGCATTAGATTGGGCGGGGAGACGCATAGCTATGATTTTGTGCCAGAGTCAAGCTACATGCTAGTGCAGCTAGAGAAGCTCATGGAGCACTTTCGTGCAAATGGTGTAGCGGTACAAGATGAGCAAGCGGTGATGAGCGACTGAACACCACCAAGTGTATCATCTAAGAAAAATCACCTGGATTCACAACAATAGACAGACTTGTCTAGTTAATAGCTTGTGTCATCCGCAAGATCTATATCATCTGACGCTCGGGAGCGCATTCTTGATGCCGCTTCTGATCTCTTCTATCGACAGGGGTACAACGCTACAGGTATCAATGAAGTGATTGCCGTAGCAGGAGTCGCTAAGGCAACGTTGTACAATCACTTTTCGTCGAAAGACGAGCTATGTCTCGCCTATCTCCAACAGCGTCATGCTGTATTCCAGAGAGATCTCCATGAATTCTTGGCGTCCTATCAAGAGGGAACTGATAGAGTAGTGGGGCTATTTGATTTTGTGCAAGAGTTCTATGAGACAGAAGACTTTGGTGGATGCTGGTGCATCAAGATGATCGCAGAGATCCCAGCACAAGATGTGGTGCTCAGAGCGGAGATCCAGCGACAAAAGCACGCACTCCTACAACTGATACAATCCGAGCTAGAGAAACAGACATCTCCCCTAGCTGAGAGCTCTGATACACTAGCTCGCAAGATGTACCTACTCTATGAAAGCGCGGTCTCAGAAAGTCATCTGCACCAAGCAGATTGGCCCATTCACATGGCAAAGGAAATGAGCATCAAACTACTATTATAAAATTTTTTTCATTACTTAAGACAGACTTGTCTGTATATAATTAACCATTATGCAAGATCTATCAAATAAAGTCGCCTTGATCATTGGTGGCACAAGCGGAATCGGAAAAGCTACAGCACACGCCCTACTCGATCAGGGAGCTGCAGTCCACGTCGTAGGCAGGAGTGCCTCCAGTCTGCCAGACGCATCTAGGCTCACCAAGCACGCAGTCGATATCTCAGACGGGGATCAAGTAGACCTGCTGCTTCGCACCATTGAAGGAATGGACAATCTAGACTATCTGGTCAATGCTTCAGGGATTTTTGGCCCTAAGCCATTTCTCGAGCACACGGTGGCCGACTATGACTCCTATCTCGACCTCAATCGTGGCTTCTTCTTCATCACCCAGAGCGCAGCCAAAAAGATGAAAGCCACTCAGGGTG
>JAHDBH010000030.1:27515-32723 GCA_020630495.1 Saprospiraceae bacterium | reverse complement strand
CATGATCCATTCCATCAAACCACCCAAGAGATTATCCATCTCTACGCTGCGCTCTGTTCTAGGTCTCCTACTGATTCTGGTGCCGATGATCGCTTACGCACATGATGTAAGCCAGAGCGATCAGGAGATACTGATGCGCGGAGGGCTATGGGCCTATATCTTGGTGGGGGCAAGGCACATGCTTACGGGTTATGATCATCTCCTATTCCTAGTGGGTGTGATCTTCTATCTGGACAGCTGGAAGGATATCGTGCGCTTTATCACGGCTTTTACCATAGGTCACTGTATCACACTGATCGGTGCTACCTATGCTGGTATCAAAGTGGATGAGCATCTGATAGATGCTGTGATTGCTCTCAGCGTTCTTTATAAGGGATTTGAAAATCTCGGCGGTTTCAAAAAGCTTGGCACTTCCTCACCTAATCTCCTGTGGATGGTATTTCTATTTGGCTTGATACACGGCCTAGGATTGTCCACGCGTCTGCAATCCTTTGAGATGTTGCCAGGCCAATTTCTTGCCAAGATACTATGCTTCAACATCGGCGTAGAAGTCGGTCAGATTGCAGCCTTGATTCCTATCGTATTTATCATCACCAAGTGGAAAAAATACAGCAGCTATAAGTATTTTTATTCGATCGTGAATTGGTTCTTGGTCGCTGCGGGGATAGGATTATTTATCCTGCAGATGTATGGCTATTTTCATAGTCACTAGGAAGGACGCGATGGATTCACGGAGTCAGCGTCTCCAGCGGACTTGTCTTCTATCGGCGCTTCAGAAATGACGTCACTGTCCACTGGTGATAGCTGCACATTCTTATCCGCAAGTCTCTTGCAGAACATACTGTGAGATGCCTCCGTAAGTAGAAGGACAGGTATCCAAATCCCGCATTGCACTGCTGCCCGAATGGCTGCTTTATTGTATTCTCCGATGAGGGCAGCATCAGTCAACTGCGTAGTTGCCATATGACAAAGACCTGCACATATTCCCATCAAGACTAGATTGATTAATAGCACTCCTACGGTGTACGACTTAGCAAGTGTACGCCTACTGATCACAATATATGCAAGGTAGGAATAGGCAAGTATATAAAATGGCATAGCCACAAACTCCAACACGAGCAATACCTTAAAATAAATATCAACAGGTACTATGTACTCATCAAAGGACCACAGGGCCTTGCTGAAATAAATGGAGCCTTCCATGATGAAGCTATAAAGCTGGAAGAGAACTGTAATAACTGCTCCAACGACTAATAGATAAAACCAAGGCGATACGGATTGATATCCATCTGACTTGTCTGGAGGATCAATCTGGTGAATGCGCCATAGTAGAAAAATAATAGCTGCGACGAGACCAACTGCCGCTAAAATCGCCACAAAACTGGTGGGACCAGCCTGGGACATCGCCAATCCATGTGGCGTAAGCTCTATCGCTAAATTCTCTGCTATCTGTCGATGATCCTGGAGAAATTTCTCACTATTGTCAGCTCCGATGATACTCTTATCGAGCGAGTACAGATGCTTTATGCTTAGGTTTCCAGACTGTGACTGAATGATTCGATTTTTATAGAAATAGCCATCACCCTGGATACTCCATTCATTGTCATACTCGTCAAATCGATTATCGGATGAAAACATAGTGGTATAGGAGTAACTCCCAGGGCTGGGCGTATAAAGTCGTTCTCCACTATTCTTTTGACTGTGATCGAGGACCTGGCTCAATTCAGCATAGTATAGCACAAGCGACTCAGGAGAACTGCCTGACCATATATCGGGGATAGTATATGACTCCACCATATTGACCTCATTGTATCTCGGGCTCTCATAGAATGATATAGGGTCAGACATGCTGAGGCCTGGATAAAGCGACTTGTAATAATTCTCGTAGTCAATGGAGAGGGCTTTCTCGCCTCTTTGCCTCAGTTGTAAGCGCAGGTCATCTGCCCTTGCTCCAGTAAGTCTAGATGTCACCTGGAGTGTGGCGCTATCGGCGGTGATCATGTCAAATGTCTCGGTCACAGACATTTCTGGGGCTGATACTGCTTGGGTATTTATCGATAATAGCTCTGTGGATTTGCCATCAAGCACCAAGCCATATCCATAGTCTGGCACCGCACGGGCGGGTAGAGCACCACCCTGCGCCGCAATGGTAGGATCTATGTGATAGCGAATTCCATTGATCTCATACTGTACTATACAATGGTCAAAATTATTTCCAGGTGGCCAATCCCTCACACCATGTACGGACTCTATAGAAACTAGCATGGGATGAGCTCTTACTCCCAGTCCCTGCAGTAGATGTACAAGTAAATAAGACTTGTCCTTACAGTCACCAAATCTTCTGTCCATGATGACCTTTGGATCGCTTGGCTTATAGGCCGATAGGCCTGATTCTTGGCCCAGATATCGAATCTCATTCTGCACAAAATCCACAACATCTAGAACACCTATGTCCACACCGCCTCGCTCTTTAGACAACTGCAAGGCGAGCCTCTTCCCTACGTCAGGATTAACCTTGTAAAGAGGTGCGAAAAGCGAGCCTACATCCTCCCAGCTCTCCAGAGTGGTCAAGTGCGCATAGGGTAATTGTAGGTCCCATGGCGCGGCATAAGGATCATAAGGTACCGCTTCGATATCTTCGGTTTCCCAGGTATATCTCCACTGGCCGCCCGGCCTGTCCAAGGTGAATTCCTCTCCGTCATTCAGTGTAGTCATACTGAGCTTTATATCTGACAGGACTGACAGATACATGCGATCTATAGGTGCACCAAGCGCCTGGTAAAACCACCCCTCGTACTCATCCTTATAAGCAGGAGATCTACCCGTGACAGTATAGCTGTAGTCTATAATATCACCCACTCTGATATCAGAGAGAAAATATATCACCTGTACCGACTTATCATAAATCGCCTGGTCCGCATTTTTCTCTAAGCGACTTATCTCTGGAGTGATGCCGCTCATCTTATCTATACGCTCGCCATCGCGTATCACAGATATACTGTGAAAAGTAACACGCTGAAAGGTAGGATCCAGCATCACCTCCACATTGGATAGTCCTTGTACGCCTTCTGTGGTATTGAGCTGACTTACTATGCGATAATAGCCAGCCTTGGATGGCAAATGTTGCTGTCGCGAATAAAATAGATGATGCACTGGATCTTCATCCGATCTGGCTTCATCAAAGGTCTCTGATGACTTAACTACCCATGGCGGCTCACTGCCTACGCGGTGAACCGTCTGAGCACCAAGCGAAGTGATCGCTGACAGTAATACGAAAAGAAATAAAATTCTTGAGAAGGAAAGGCGATGCATGGGAGAATCTTCGGGTCAAAATTGATGATAAGGACACAACTCACCAGTAAGCTCCCATAGATAAAGTCACCACATAGGAAGTTGCACTATGAAAGTATTACTTTTCTTCTAAGAATGTAACTAAATTCCAAGCATTTTTCCTAAAGCTCACATTTTCCACTCAGAAAGCGAGTATTACACTTTTATCACTCCATTTCTCTTTGGTCTATCTTCTATGCCAATAAGCAACCGCAAATTAATCTCTAAAAAATCTCTGTACTCGTTAGTGTACCTTGAAAATAAATTGTGTAGATCATAAATTCACATTTCCAGAACAACGGTAAAGCATATCTATCGATGTCAGAATGTCTTCACATCATTCTACTGAGGCGGCGGTGACTGAGGGAGATCATAGGCAAGGCATGGCGACGCCTCACTCCCCTGTAAATAGCGGAGCGCGCTTCTGCTTAAATGCGATGATGCCCTCCTGAGAGTCGCGCGTGCCGAATGCGATTGCTTGTAGCTGTTTTTCTACGCCAAGTTGGTTTTCTAGCGAGTTGTCTTCACTGCGATTGAGAGCACGCTTGGTCAGGCCGAGGCCGCGGGTAGGCATATTGGCCAGCTGGTGAGTGAGCTGCTGCACGGCCTCTTCAAAGTCAGCATCAGGCACCGCCTTGTAGATCATACCCATCTGCTCCGCGTCTCGCGCACTTACGCGCTCTGCAAGCATCATGAGTGCTGTAGCCTTGGCATAGCCTACTAGGCGTGGCAAGATCCATGTACCGCCCGTATCTGGCACTAGACCTATCTTAGAGAATGCTTGCAAAAAACTTGCTGACTCTGCTGCAATGACAATATCACAAGCCAGTGCAAGATTGGCTCCCGCACCAGCTGCGATGCCCTGGACGGCTGCCACCACAGGCTTCTCTATCTCTCGCAGGCGGAGCACGATCGGATTGTAATGTTCCTCGACGATGGCATCTATAGGCTTGGCATCAGGTGCTGTGGCTTCTTCCAAGTCTTGGCCTGCGCAGAAGGCTTTACCCTCGCCGCGCAGCACTATGCATCGCACTTCTGGACCTTGGCATTTATCCAGTGCCTCCTGCATCTGCATAGCCATGGGCTCAGTGAAGGCATTGTACTTGTCTGCTCGCGTGAGAGTAATAGTGGCTATCTGATCTGCTATCTGTAAGTCTATCATAGGATGTATCAGTGACATTTAAAATAATCAAACGGCTCCCTGCAATCGATGCATCGATACATAGCCTTGCAGGCTGTGCTGCCATATTCGCTGATGCGCTCCGTATTCTTGGATTCGCAGTGGGGACACTGTGGGAGGACTGGTGCGCCAAAGAGCTTGTGCTGATGCGGACTTGCTTCGGGAGGTGCTATGCCGTATTCTTTTAATTTTCTTTTACCATCTTCGCTCATCCAGTCTGTGGTCCAGGCAGGATGTAGCGTCGTGCGTACTTCGTATGCATCGCCGAGTTCCTGATCCAGCAGCGCTTTGATCTGCGCCTCGATCATATTCATAGCTGGACAGCCGCTATAGGTAGGAGTGATAGTGATGATCCACTGGTCATCCATTTGGACGACAGTCCGCAAGATACCTAGATCGATGATACTCACCACGGGAATCTCTGGGTCACTGATAGTACTCAGTAACTCCAGTAGCTTCTCCTTAGTCATCTGCGCAGTCTTACCACTGGGCATCTGGGTAGACTCTTTGCATGTATTGTAGATCTGCTAGGATGTAGCCGAGGTGCTCGGTATGGCGACCGATCTTTCCGCCCCGCTGCATGTGTGCGATCTCTGGTATAGTCAGTGTGGCGCGCTGCATGATCTGCTGGCGATAAGCATCCACCTCATCTCTCAGTGAGGCGGTATCAGGTATGAGTCCCAGACCAGCGAGCTCAG
>JAHDBH010000030.1:25270-27415 GCA_020630495.1 Saprospiraceae bacterium | reverse complement strand
AGTACCTGGTGGTATGTATCAAAGAGAAACTGCCGCACGATGGTATATCCAAAGTCCTGATTGGGCAGTTCGCAGAGGAGGAGATTTCGGTATTGTAGGACTGTACGTCTGTAAGCAAGCGTGTCTTCCGTCACCTCGTCGCCCATACGCTCAGCACAGGCTTGATACCACATCCTGGCCTGACCTATGAGGTCCAGAGCGATATTGCTCAGGGCTATGTCCTGCTCGAGCTGCGGACCATGACCGCACCACTCAGAAAGCCGATGCCCTAGCATCAGTCCATTGTCTCCTAGATGAAGTAGATATGACTGTAATGCAGTGGTCTCCATAGCCTACATATGCTCCAGGTGATCTGGCAATTCGTAAAAAGTGGGATGGCGATAAACCTTGTCCTCAGCTGGCTCAAAGAGCGGCCCCTGATCATCAGGATTGGAGGCTACGATATTCTTAGACTCGATGACCCATATACTCACCCCTTCGCTGCGGCGGGTGTAGACGTCGCGAGCATTGGTGATTGCCATCTGGGCATCTGAGGCGTGGAGGCTACCCACATGCTTGTGGCTGAGTCCATTGCGACTCCTGATAAATACTTCCCAAAGCGGCCAATCTTGATTCATACCTGCTAGTTCTTGTGAGTGATAACACGATAGCGGCTACTAAGTTATGACTCAAGCCAAGAATGACGGCCTCCACTATCTATCTCGCGAGTGCTCACGGCAAGTCCGGGCCGGACAGAGACTTCACAGATGGTCTGAGCGATAGAGATATCTAGTAAAGAAGCGAGTAGGATGATGGGCCTATAGGCCAAATGTCAGTCCCGTAGAAAAGCTAAATCCGTGCACACGATCCCAACTCGGGCCAATGCCCTTACCTAGGTGCAGATCTATCTTGGGTTCTAGATACCACATCATGCCATTACCTAGGCGGCGGTCAATGCCTATGCCAAGGGTAAAGGTGGTATAGGAATTATCCTTAAATCCACTTCTCTCAAGGCTCTGTGGTGGTGGACCCACGATGTCTACTTCGCGGACTACGGGTTCGCTAAGCAATATAGCCACTTCATATGCTGTCAGATCATACTTGGTAGACATGAGGTAGTGCATGGTAGCGCCTGCCTTGATGTATGCAGTGCTCTGCGCACTGCGACGATAATCATAGCGAAGGCTCACAGGCAGACTGAGGATGCTGTAGCTAAAATTGCGTGCTTGGACTGTAGTAAACTCTTCTACCGGCGCAGTCACTAGCAATCTCGAGAGATTCCTAGAATCATATCGCAGACTGTGGTAAGATAGTCCTACTTCCCATGCCCAGTCGCCATAGCTCCGACCATAGTCCGCACCTAGGGTCCAGCTATAGCTACTGTGATCGTATTTCCCCACACGGGTATCTTGACTCTCAGGAGTGATGATATAATTGAGCCTAGCTGATCCGCCTATCCTCAGATAGGGCTGAGAAGACTTATCTGGTGCATCTATCTCGAGGTCGACAGCTGGGATAGTCACGTCGCTGACTGTACTCAAGCTTAGCATCTGAGGATCTAGTGTCGGTAGAAGGCTCTGTTGTGGGCTACTTACTCTTTTTTGGTCGTTTACTACGGAAGTGCTTGGCGCGACTTTCGCTGCTATTTCTTGAGTAAACCCAGTGTTGCCACCCTTGCCAGCAGGCTCAGCAGATTGTGAGGTATTATTATCTGATGTTGTGCTTGACTGGCTCAGCAAATTAGTATTGGGTATCGCGATTTCTCTTGAGTCTTGGAGATTGATAGGCTCATGGTTTATGGACGAGCTAGCATTACGAGCATACGATCGTGAATCATCTCGCGTGCTTTCAATCTTTTCCTTGTGCTGCGGATTATCAGCTTCATTAGTTCTTTTAATGGAAGTTTCAAGGCTATTTTTCAGGTCATCTACAGAAGACGAGTTAAGCTGTATTTTATTCAGAGCTTCTGAGATTTTTCCTTCCCTTATGTCATTACTTTCTGCAAGATCAGATGTACCATCTCGATTAGAATTTTGCGGGATAGTATATGCGGATGTTAGCTCATTTTCTTGCGGACTCGCATTTTGCGCTTGACGCATAGATGGGTCTACATATCTCGCCTTACTCACACGATCATCATCCGATCTGTAAGACGCTGCAAACCAT
>JAHDBH010000030.1:0-25170 GCA_020630495.1 Saprospiraceae bacterium | reverse complement strand
TCGCTGCAGCCCAGGATATCAGATACCTCGGCGTGAGAGTAACCTTGCACGAGATATAAGTTGACGACCATTTTGTAGGTAGGTGGCAAGTCTTGGATAATTTTTAAAAGATCTTTTTCACTGATTTGCGATATGGCATCTGCCGAAGAACTAGAAATGTCGTAGGCACTATCCACGTCTTCTGTGCGCCGAATTTTTTCTTTTCGCAGTTGATCTATGCATGTATTGATCATGATTCTTTTGATCCAGCTGTACAGCGAGTGTCCATGATTAAATCGGTGAATATTGCGATACACTTTGATAAATCCATCATGCACCCAGTCACGCGCTTGACTTTCTGATCGCGCATATCCCATCACAGTATGCATCATCTGACCATAGTACTCCTCATAGATAGCCTGCATAGCCCATTCTTCCCGCCGCTCACAGGAGCGCAGCAAGTGCTTCAGATCTGATGATAGTGGTACTGATAGATCCATAGATTCCTTTTCCCGCATATTCACTCCTCCGACATGCTTCGTACGGTAACTATACGTACCGCAGTCACGATTCGCTGCCTCGGCTGTGGGAGATTTTCGCAGAGCAATGAGTAGCAGTGTGAAGAGCACGTTTTCTTCCGCAAACTCTTGCGAGTCCCCGAGACTCGCGAGGCGCAATTGTACACTAGCCCGCCTGCCACTTTAGCTAAACCTTAACCCTCGCCTCGGCACCTATACCGACATGATGTGATTATACTTGTGACTATAAATATATCATCATGCGACTCTTTACCCTACTTCTGCTCAGTTCACTCTGTATAGGCCTATCCGCCCAGACACTCGCTAAAGGCGAGCTCGCCGCTGCACTGAAGAGCGGAAACTTTGCCGTGGAAGGCATCGCTGCCAATACGCGCGTGGAAGGTGCCGCCGTAGGAATTGCCGGCACCAAGTCTGAGCAGTATGCTCGCTTTCATGATTGGTACTCGCGAGCTAGCGATGAAGATATGCTCCGCATGACCAGTCATAGCAGTCCCGTAGTGCGATCTTACGCTCTCTGGGCTATGGCACTTACGGACCATCCTGACTTCGCATCTACCGCTCGATCGCTAGGCTCAGATGATGCTGAGATAGATACGGTGTTTGGTTGCGTGGTGGAGCGGATGACTGTGGCTGACTTTGCACAGCGACTAAGACAAGGGACGATTTTGGGCGCTGGGCAGCGCTAGGGAGCTAGTCGATGTACATCCCACCGTAGGTCCGCGGACTGTGCACCGCTTGGTGTATAGACAAATCTATCGTGAAGACGATTTTGACGTCCCTGCCAAAATTCATATCTATCTGCTACTACTTCGAAGCCACCCCAGTATGGTGGCTTTTCTATCTGCTCTTTGCCCGCGTAGAGCTGCTCATACTTCTTATAGCTTTCCTCTAGCTCTTCACGACCGTATATGATCTGACTCTGTGGAGATGTCCAGGCACCTATTCTGCTCCCTTCTGGGCGAGTATCATAGTATGCCTGTGAGCGCTCTTCACTGATGCGCTTCGCGCTGCCTTCTATCCGGACTTGCCGCTCCAGCACTTCCCAGTGAAATAGTAGTGCCACCCGAGGATTACTGTCTATCTGCTGGGCCTTGTCGCTTTCGTAGTTCGTATAGAACACGTATCCCTGTGAAGAGATCTCTTTAAGTAGCACTACTCTACTGCTCACTCTTCCCTGCGGTGTAGCAGTAGAAAGAATCATTCGATTGGGCTCAGCTATATCCACCGCACCTGCTTCTCCAAACCACTGCCGAAAAAGCTCTCTCGGATCATCCATGAGATCCTGACGCTCTAGTTGATCCTTTTTATACTCCTTGCGATACTGCTTCATAGTGTGTAAAGTTGCATGATATGCGAAAGCCATAGACGAAATCATCTATTCATGATATCGTCTCCACTAATTCAACAGGTACATCAACTTTCCCTGTATAGTCTGTACGATGGCGACGGACTCCTCCTTGAGCGGTAATAAACGCTCCTCACCTCATCCGCAAGATAGTCCTCGAGACCGGCCTCCGTCGCTAACGACACGATGTGCAACTCATAGGGAGTCACACTGCTTATAGATCAACATCGCCTGTCCAGCGTAGCGGATATACAGCAGATATCTTTCAAGATCAGCTGATCACCGTAAGGACACTACTTCGCTGGTAGAACGACAGTACTCTTCTTAGCTCGATTCTTGATAGCATAATTGAGGCGATATGCGAGCCAGTACATGACAGGAACAACTACCAGGGTAAGGAATGTCGCGAACACAAGTCCATAGATCACCGTCCACGCCAGCGGCCCCCAGAAAGCAACATTATCGCCGCCTAGGAAATACTGTGCATCCCAATTACTAAGAAGCGTGAAGAAGTTGATATTAAATCCTATCGCCAGCGGTATCAAGCCCAGAATTGTGGTAATCGCAGTGAGAAGTACTGGGCGCAATCTAGTAGCTCCGCCTTCTATGATAGCCGCCTTTACATCTGCCTTTTTCATAGCATAAAGACTAGAGTGACCTTGCTCCTTGCGCTTATTGCTGATAAGTAAATTAATATAGTCCATGAGGACTATGGCATTATTTACTACCACACCAGCAAGCGAGATGATACCCACACCCGTCATGATCAGTACGATATCCATGCTCGTCAGGATATAGCCCAAGAATACTCCTATCGTACTGAAGAGGACGCTCAGTATGATGATGAAGGGCGACACCACACTATTAAACTGCGACACAAGGATGATAAAGATGGCGAATATCGCTAGCATAAATGCTCGTGAAAGAAAGGCCATATTCTCAGCCATCTCTTCCTGCTCACCTCTAAATTCAAATTTGTACCCAGCTGGCATCTCATAGTACTGGAGTGACTCTTGGATCTGAGCTACTACCTCATTGGCATTATAACCGCCAAGAACATTAGAAAAAACGGTGACACTTCTGTCCATATCCTTTCTCTGTATCATATTGTAGCTTCTGGTATATTCTACATCAGCTACAGCAGAGATAGGAACTTGTATGACCTGACCTGTCGCTTGACTACGGAAAGTGATTTTCTGATTGAGCAGGTCGTCGATATTGTTTCTATAGCGATCATCCAGGCGCAGCTGGATAGGATACTCGTCCTCGCCTTCTTTAAACTTTGACACCTCAGCACCAAAAAGCGCTGTACGAATCGTATTGGCTACTTGATAGGTAGAAATTTCATATCGCCGAGCCGCCTCACGATCTAGATTGACTATCAGCTCAGGCTTGCTCAGTTTTACGCTTGTCTTTAGCTCTTCTATTCCTGCGATGCCTTCTTTGTTGATATATACTTTCATATCATCTGCGATGGAAACGATTTTATCGATCTCCTCACCTGTAATCTCTATAGATATTGGCTTACCAGTGGGAGGTCCTTCGGCGTTTTTATCAATGGACAGTTCCACTCCTGCTCGCTTTCCTACAGCCTCACGGATATCATCCATGATGTCAAATGTGCTCATATCAGGACGCTGATCAGAGGGTACAAAGGGTACTGTGATACGCGCTCTATTGGGCGAACTACCAGGCTGTGGTGGCTCGCTCGGATCGGAGGTGTTTTCGCCGATCTGCGTGAGTACAGTCTCAGGGATCTTGCCCCAGGGCTCGAGGACTTTAATGACTTTTTGCTCTATATCTCGGACGAGATCACTCGTGGCATTGATATCTGAGCCATTGGGTAATTCTACAAATACATTTACGTAGAGCGGATCAGCCTCGGGGAAGAATACAATTTTGGGCGACTTTGCTCCAAGCAATCCAAAAACCATCAACATCAGCACCACGGTTCCAAAAAAGAAAAATAATGGATTGTACTTTCTCAGTGCAAAATTGACAAAAGCATAATAGCGCTTCTCCAGCGCCGGCAGAAACTTTCCTTGAAAATAGTTCGCAGCAGGTCGGAAGGCAAAAAACTGCAAGACATTGAATACCGCAATGAATGCAAATATGTTAGCAAAAGAAAAGACCACAGGATGATGCCGATCATCTGGCTTGATCGCGGTATCGAGAAAGAATAGTGCCACTGCAACGACAAGAAATATCATCGCGCCTATAAGTACATTTCTCCGACGCTTACGTAGACGCACAGGATCCACGATCTTATCTTCTATCTTGATGAAATTAGCTGTCAAGACTGGATTAATCACCAGAGCTACAAACAAAGAAGAACTCAACACTATGATTAGCGTAATCGGCAGATATTTCATGAACTGCCCCATGAGTCCTGGCCAAAATGCTAGTGGAACAAACGCCGCTAGCGTCGTTGCAGTAGAAGCTATAATAGGCCATGCCACTTCACCCACCCCGCGCTTAGCGGCCTCGACATTGTCGAGGCCTGACTGCTTGAAGCGGTAGATATTTTCTACGACTACAATGGCATTATCCACTAGTAGACCCAGAGCAAGTACTAGGGCAAATAGCACTACCATATTAAGCGTAATGCCTAGCAGTGACAAGATTAATATACCTAGCAGCATAGAAAGCGGTATCGCCATCCCTACAAAAGACGCATTGCGCAGACCCAGGAAAAACAGTAGCACAAAGACCACCAAGATCACCCCAGAGATGATGCTATTCTCCAGGCTAGTTACTGATACTTCTGTATTGATACTCTGATCATTAAATACTCCGATGGTAATCTCATCAGGCAATACATCTTTTTCTGCTTTTGCCACGATGGCTTTGATGGCATAGGCCGCGTCAATAAGATTTTCGCCTTTGCGCTTTATGATGTCTAGTGAGATCACTGGATCGCCATCAGCTCGCGCGATGCTCTTACTCTCCTCAAATCCCATCTTCACTTCTCCAAGATCACGCAGATATACACTGCGACCATTCTCCGCTTTGACGATGAGATTTTCTATTTCATTCACATCTTCAAACTCGCCTGCGACTTTAACATTTCGGCGAAAGCCATCTTTGACTAGTTCTCCACCAGAGAGCGTAACATTTTCACTGGCAATAGCATTGCTGAGATCATTAAATGAAATCTGGAGTGACTGCATCTTGATCATATCTACGAGTACCTGCACCTCCTTCTCCCGCGATCCCTTGAGCTCCACTCGACTGACTTCGCGCAGGTCTTCTATTTCATCCTCTAGATATTCTGCGTAGCTCTTGAGCTCATCATTCTGCACGTCTCCGCTCACATTAATCGTCATGATTGGAAACTCGGAGAAATCAATATCTTCTACATTAGGCTCTTCTGTGAGATCACTCGGCAATTCACTGCGCGCTTTATCTACAGCATCCTTGACCTTGCGAAGCGCGGTCTCAATATCTTCTCCCGTCTGAAATTCTATGTTGATGATTGAAAAGTCCTGGAGTGAGCTACTATTCATCTCTTTAATTCCCGTGACGCTCTGAATTTCTTTTTCCAGGGGCCGCGTAATCAGATTTTCTATGTCCTCAGCACTATTACCAAATGACACCGTGGTGACCATAATATTGGGCACAACGATTTCAGGAAATGATTCCTTGGGTAATGCGACATAAGAAGCATAGCCAAATAGAAATATCATAAACACCAGCAGCATCACGCTGGTGCGATTATCTACGGCAAGATTAGACAGGCCAAAGTAGCGGCTTTTATCACTAGAGTTGCTCATGTTGCGTTATTCTACTTGGTGACTAATTTTACATTTTCATCTGGACTCAAGCCCAGCGCCCCTTCTGTGATGAGTATATCTTCTGGAAGTAGTCCGGACAAGATAGCAACTTTACCATCGTATGTGATACCCGTCTCGATATATTTCTTTTTGGCGACAGCCACGTCATCACTCTGATCGAGTATATATACGTAGTCTTTCCCAGATACTTCTTGCTGCACCAGATTGACGGGAATAGAGATTACGTCTTCCGCCGTTTCATCATTGAGCTTCATAGTGGCCAGGAGATTAGGCTTCACGTTAGGTGATCTAGATGGGATGTTGGTTTCTATTTTATAAGTGCGACTTCCAGCATCTATGCTGTTTCCTATCAGCACCACGCGAGCATCAAATTCCTCCTCTACAGCTGGAAGTGCTACGCGCACGGTCTGTCCGCGCTTGATGGTAGTCAAGTAATTTTCGGGCACGTCGATTTCTGTCCGCAGATTACTTACATCCAAGATGCGGACGATAGGCTCGCCAGGACCAGCCACCTCACCCGCCTCCTTGAGCATCATATCTATCTTGCCAGATATAGGAGAATAAACGTTGGCCTTGGTAAGTTGAAATTTTAGCGTCTCTAGGGATTGTTCCAACCGCTCTACCTGATTTTTGGCTTGTAGGAATTGAATCTCGGAACCTATTTTCTGAGACCATAGGCGCTCCTGCCTGTCATAGGTTTGCTGGGCAAGCTGCAATGAAGTATTCACTTCTTCGATTTGCTTATTTATGGTTTCTACATCGACGGTAGCTAGTAGCTGACCCTTGCGGACATATTCTCCTTCATCCCCATTGACACTGAGCAATCGCCCACCTATTTCTGAGCTTGCTATGCCCATGTCTTTGGCCACTACTCTACCTTGTATCTCTACATAGTGGGCAAGATCTGCATACTGGAGATGGATAGTATCTATGAGCTTGAGCTCAGGTGCTGATGATGGATCCAGGGCAAGGATCTGGGCCTCCACAGTATCTATGAGCCTACCTATTTCGCGCTGCTCCTTTTGCATGTTGCGCACAAATTCTTTTTTATCTTCCAGATCTTCTGGAATCGCACGCGGATCTTCTTTCTTGCAAGCGCTCAGTACTATGATGGCGCTGATGGGGATGATGTATCGTAAGTTCATGATTATAATTTACCAGTGGCGTTATCTAGATCTATTTTAGCATTGATGAGATTAAACTGCGACTCTAGTAGCTGTGCCTGTATGGCATAGAGCTCGCGCTCAGCTTGTGTGGTTTCTACACTGGATCCCACACCTTCTGTATATTTTATCTGAGTGACATCGTATATACGATTTGCAAGCTCCAGACTTTCTTCGTTATTGATAAGATTTTGTCTTGCATTGAAGAGTTGTATCCGCGCATTGTATGCTTCTGTGTAGGCGCCCTGCGTGAATTGATCGCGCTGCGTCCGGATCTTTTCTAGATCGAGCTTAGCGCGTTGTATCTGCGCTTTTTTCATAAATCCATCAAAAATCGGCACGTTGAGTTGCAGCCCCACAGCACCAGCTCCGATAAAGCCCACTTCGTCTGAGTCAAATAATCGATTTCTACTCAGATTAGCCTGATAATTAATGAAACCCGTGAGATTTGGCCAGTAGCCCGCCTTGAGGCGCTTGACATTAATTTCATTGATGGCAAGGCTGTTATCAAACACTAGATACTCGGCACGCTGTGTGATATCTGGACTTTCGTCAAATGCAATTTCTCCTGATCGACTTTCTAATAGAAGGCGATCGATATTATCGTCAAGCTCTATAGGATCGGCGATGGGATAATTCATGAGATATTTCAGATTATTCAGCGCTACATCCGTCATACGAGAAAGATTTTCGTATTCTGTCTGAAGGGTTTTGAGCGAAAGCTCTAGCCTATCTACATCTAGCTGCTCGGCAAAGCCACTCTCAAAAATTGCCTTGGTCTCCTTTAGGGTACCTTCGAGATTGCGTATATTTTTCTGGACGATGGCAAGATTTTCTTGAATTACCCACGCTCCTAGATATGCCTTGGCCACTTGATACCTTACGCCTCTATCTGTTGCCATACTCTGAGCATTTACCAGGCTCTTATATGTACGTGCAGCGCGAAGGCCATAGAGATACTGACCGTCTAGTAGCAGGGTCTGTAGCCCTACACTTGCAGTGGCATTTTGCGGTAGGCCAAACTCTAGTGTCTGCGTCCTTGTAGGATCCATAAAGTCAGGAATGATGACCACAGGGATCTTATAGTTGTGCGTGTAATTGAGACTACCATCTATTTTCGGTAAGCCAATGCTTGTAGTCTCTTTGATGCGCTGTCGGGCATCTTCCTGGGCGATAGCTGCTAGGCGTGTTTCTACACTGTTAGCACTCGCATAGTCCATCGCCTCCTGCAGACTGAATGTAGTCTGCGCTGATACATGAGCGCCCGTGGAGAAAATGAGCAATAGGTAAATGATAATTCTCATGAGGAAAACTGTTCTTTAAATTCATGAAGTCGTTCGCGTCCATCCTTGGTCACTATACCATGCATATGCAGCATGATGTGTTCTTGGAAGAGGAGATCTCTTCTATATTCATCTAGTGGAAAGTATGTCTCATCTACGATGATATTTGCCTTGAGCACATAAAATCTAGAAACGATATCCACATTGAGGTCATCTCTGTAGACGCCTTGTTTTATTCCACGTTCAAGATTTTCGCTTACCATTCCTCGTACAAAGTCGTGATGAAAATCATTCATCAGCTTCCATTGCATGGGATAGTACTTCCTGAGATCGTGAATCGCAGATGGGGATAGCGCCCGCAGACGCTTGAGGATATAAGAGGTAAGCCGAAACATCTCGTCTATGGAGTCACTCGCCTCAGCTTTAAATGTGGCACACATCGCCATATCCTCTTCTAGACTGGTACTGAGCGCAGCAGATATGAGATCTTCTTTGTTCTCAAACTCTTTGTAGAGAGTCTTCTTACTTATGCCCAGCTCTCGACAGACGTCATCCATACTCACGGATCTGATCCCAAGTCGGATGTACATGTCATGTGCTCGGGATGCTATCTTGTCTCTTGTGGTCATAAGTTACCCTGGAAACTATAAAGCTACCAATAGTTTCCGTGGTAAACTAAGTTTCCCCAAGAAAGTTGTGAACGCTCGTCACATTTTATTGCAGCTATCTTGCCCTGATGGAACACTAGCCCAATCATATTATTGAGCGATTATAGAAAAAAGGGGCTCGCCACATGGTGACGAGCCCCTTTTCTCAAGTGTATGGACGGCAGCTTATTTCGGTGCTTCCTCCTCACCTATCATGTCTCGCATGATGTAGAGGCACTCCTGGAGATAGTGATCTTTCTTGACTCGCTTGAGCCAGCTATCGTTGCGGGCTATGCGGCTGCTGTCTGCCTGGATAAATTCCAGATCGATCGGCAGATTTTCGTATTCCATGTCCTCTATTGGCTCAAAGATGTCTTTGAACTCTTTGGCCTCTTGCTCGCGCTGATCTACCACTTTGTCGTAGGCGTCATAGCTGAGCGGATATTCTTTGTCGTCTTGGATGCGCTTGAGTCGCTCGGCATTGCGCAGGATCTTAGCAAACTCTTCGCTCTCGGCTACACGTGCCTCACTGAGCTTCTTGAGGCGCTTGATCTCGCTTCCGCTCAGTTGGTCGAGTTCTGTGCTGATATTGACTGGCTCTATCTCTGTCCATGGGAGCGGTCTGTCCATTTCCTTTTCTCCGGATTCTAGGAAGTGGTAGCTATTGGGCAGTACGATGTCCGGTTCTACTCCTTTGAGCTGAGTAGATCCTCCATTGACTCTGTAAAACTTCTGCATCGTCACCTTCACCTCTCCGAGCGGCTTATACTCTTCCTGGCCCATGACATATCTGTCCAGATCGATAAATCTCTGCACGGTGCCCTTTCCAAATGTAGATGGACTCCCCACTATGACTGCTCGCTGGTAATCTTGCAGGGCAGCCGCAATGATCTCAGAGGCGCTAGCGCTATTCTGATTGACCATCACGATGAGCGGGCCGTCGTACTGTACTGCTGCGTCTGTGTCTCTGTAGACAGTCGGCTTCTTATCTCGGCCCTTCACTTGTACGATAGGACCTTCCTCTATGAAGAATCCTGTCATCTCCACCACATCTCTGAGTGATCCGCCACCATTATTGCGTAGATCCAGTATGATTCCTCTTACATTCTGTTCCTTGAGTTTTTCGATCTCTGCCTTGATATCATCTGCGCAGCTATTGCCATTGGGATCATCAAAGTCCGCATAGAATCGTGGGAGGCTGATGTACCCTATATCTGATACTGCGCCTGCGTGATCTAGGACTACGGATCGCGCTTTTCCTTCATCGAGGATGACCTTGTCGCGAGTGATGCGGATGTCTTCTTCCTGGCCATCGACTTTCCGTACTGTAAGTATCACATCAGTGCCCTTATCTCCGCGGATCATTCCCACTACATCGTCTATTCTCATGCCCACAGCGTGTACTGGCTCTTCACCTGCTTGAGCCACTTGTATGATCGCATCATCTACGTCCAGGCCTTTCTGCTTGTAGGCAGGTCCACCAGGTACTATGGAGGCCACTTTGACATAATCGCCGTCTGCGCGCAGGCGCGCACCTATACCTTCTAGGCTGCGGCCCATATTGATATCAAAGTCTTCTTTTTCTTTGGGACTGTAGTAGTCGCTGTGCGGATCGTAGAGATTGGTCATCGTATTCAGATAATCACCAAATCTGTCTGCCCGACGCAGCTTAGCCAATCTTTCAAACCAGTCTTCGTAGAGTTCCTTTACCTCTTCGCGGCTTTCTTCTTCTAGTTCTTCATGGGACTTTGCCTCGTCCTCTATGCCATTTTCTTCTTGCGCTTTGAGCTTTTCGCGGTACTTAGCAAGGGTCTCATACTTAAGAGTCTTGCGCCACAGTTCTCGTAGTTCCTTCTCATCCTTAGCATATGTCATCTCCTCGTAGTCCATCTCAATCTTCTCTGCGATGGTAAAGTCCATGGGCTCATCCATGATCTCATCTACATATGTCTCTCCTCGGGCTATTCCCTCCTCCAGATACTGCAGACTTTCGTCAAAAAACTCCGTGGTCTTTTCCTGCAACTGAGTGTGTAGATTGACCTTGTGATTGGATAAGGCATCAATCTGTCCCTGGGTAATAAACTTCTTACCCACGTCCAGTCGCTTTAGGTACAGATCAAAGAATTGCTGTGCAAAGTCTTCGTCCATATCCACAGGCTGAAAGTGTGCACGATCAAGGATTTGCTCCACCGCGCTCATCTTCACTGCCTCCTCCTTGGAGCCATCGCTCGTCTGGTAATATGCACTCGAGACGATGAAGATCACTAGGACCAGTAAGCTGAGTATTGATTGTTTCCACTTCATAGTTGATGATCGTTTATCTTGTAATCAGACACGAGTATAAGGCTGATCCAAGTACTTAAGAGGTCTAAATATCTACATTTAACGAAAGTATAACCGCTCAACATCTCATCTGTTGTCAGCTCGGATACGATCTTATGCTTTGTCACGGATGCTCTGCGTCAGCCTTCACTTAGCTGATTCTGGGTGCTGAGAGTAGATTTTATCGCTTTTGCCCAACGTCCGAGCCTTGACTCTCAGTCTGTTTAAATAGCAATACTTAACAAATCCCCACTCGTGCGCTCTTGCAAGACTGAACTTCAAGAGCTATATTTGCCTTTTAAGAATATGATGAAAACTTTACTCACCGCCATCTTGCTTTCTACAGCGCTCTCATCGGGCCTGCTCGCACAGGGCCTTCCCAGCGATGCTGTGGCGCCGAGTACTGAGATCGTCATATACCCCAATCCCTTCATGGAGTACATTTCACTGGATACCCAGCTAGATAATCTAGAAAGGATAAGGGTAGTGAATGTCATAGGATCTGAGGTCGCTTCGTTCCGCATCACTGCAGAAGGTAAATACGACTTGTCTCACTTAGACCATGGTTATTACCTAGTACAGATCTTAGATGCTGACAAGAAACTTGTCGCTACGCGCAGACTGCGCAAGTCTCAGTAAGAGAGACTCCAGTATTTCAGATTTTCCTCGATACACAGAGACAGCTCTGCCAGTCTCCCTCTTTTGTATCAACTGTACAATGGCTGCCCAGATCAGTCAGTAGACAATCGCGGTAGGTCTACGGCCTGTCAGCTAGGATAGATACTTTGCTACAATAGGCATTCTGCGTCCCATGCCAAATGCCTTGCGAGATACCCGCAGCACCGGAGCTGTCTGGTAGCGTTTAAATTCATTGATGTTGACCATGCGCATCACGCGCTGCACCAGCTGGGCATCTAGTCCCATATCTATGATATCCTGTGGACTGCGGCGATTCTCGATATACTCTATCAGCACACGGTCTAGGATATCGTACGCAGGGAGCGAGTCTGAATCTTTCTGGTCAGGCTTGAGCTCGGCGCTAGGAGGCTTAGTGATGATATGATCAGGGATGATCTCACTATCGCGATTGATCCATCTACACAGATCAAACACCTCTGTCTTGTAGATATCTCCTATCACAGACATACCTCCACATAGATCACCATAGAGCGTACCATATCCTACGGCCATCTCACTTTTGTTGGTTGTATTGAGGAGGATGTATCCTTCCTTGTTAGAGAATGCCATGAGCAGCATCCCGCGGATGCGCGCCTGGAGATTCTCCTCCGTGACATCATGGTCATAGCCAGAAAAGTACGGGTCCAGCACCTGCAGATACTCTTCATAGAGCGAGGTAATAGAGATCAACTCCGAACGGATGCCTAGATTAGCGACGAGCTTCTCTGAGTCTGACACACTGTGTCCTGAGCTGAAGGGCGACGGCATCATGAGTACCTTGACATGATCTGGCCCCAGAGCCTGAGCTGCGAAGTAGGCTGTCAGAGCACTATCTATACCTCCACTCAGTCCCAGGATAGCCTTGCTGAAGCCCAACTTCTGGAAATAGTCGCGTAGACCCAAGATGACGGCATCATGGATGAGCTGATTTTTCTCCATAGTGATGGGTTCGTCACGGTCAGAGTCCATGAGATCATCCGTATCGATTGTCTCTATGCTCTCCACGAAGTAGGGCAGTTCTCGGTAGACATTGCCAGCAGTACCCATCACCAGTGATCCACCGTCAAATATCAGCTCCGTCTGAGCACCTACGTGATTGACATAGATCATCGGTATGCCATATCTCTCTACATTAGCCCTTACCACACCCTTGCGGATCAGCGCCGCTTCCCAGTGAAAGGGAGACGCAGATAGATTGATAGCTATGTCTGGCCTTTGCTCCATAAGCACGTCCATGGGGCAGATGGTGTACATGGGATTTTCATTTCCCACATTCCATATGTCCTCACATACGGTGACGGCGATTTTCATCCCGTGCAGCTCAGCTACCGCAAAGCTGTGCGCTGGCTCAAAGTATCTGTACTCATCAAATACATCGTATGTAGGCAAAAGCGCCTTGTGATGTAGGCTCTTTATTTGGCCGTCCGCGAGCAGGACGGCGCTATTATAGAGATCCTTTCCTTCGATGACGGGATTTCTAGTCGGCGCACCTACAAGTATCGCTATATCTTGACTATGACTCTTGAGACGCTCTAGGATATCATCACTCTTCTCGATAAAGTCGTCAAATTCCAGAAAATCTCTCGGTGGATAAGCCGTGACTGCGAGTTCTGAGAAGACTATGAGCTGACTCTTTTGGGCGACAGCCCGCTGGATCGCATCCACCATCTTCTCATAGTTCCCCTCAAAGTTGCCCACGTGATAATTGAGCTGCGCCATGGTAATCTTCATAGCTTACAAAGTAATAGGATTTAGCTCTACAGGCGTACTGTCCTCATGGACACATGAGCTGATGGATATCTCTCTAGATAGGCTCAGTCGTACTCGTCTGGCGCGTGAGGTTGCCGCAGGAATCTTCGCAGTCTGTGGGACCATAGTATGTACATTTGCGAGACCAAGCTATGGCATCCTATATTGTATCTGCACGCAAGTATCGGCCCTCTCGATTTGACGAGGTGATAGGCCAAGAGCAAGTCTCTTCTACGCTCAAGCAAGCGCTCAAGAAAGACCGACTGGCGCAGGCATTTCTTTTCTGCGGACCGCACGGAGTGGGCAAGACCACCTGTGCCAGAATCCTTGCTAAGGCACTTAACTGCACAGATCGCACGGCGGATTACGAGCCCTGTGGCAATTGCGATAATTGCCAAGCCGCTGAGAAGAACACGTCATTTAACACCCTGGAGCTCGATGCTGCGTCCAATAATAGTGTCGATCACATACGCCAGTTGACAGAGCAAGTGAGATTTGCGCCACAGAGCGGTAAGTACAAAGTATTTATCATAGACGAGGTGCACATGCTGAGCTCTAGCGCCTTCAATGCTTTCCTCAAGACGCTGGAAGAGCCGCCACCCTATGCCGTATTTATCCTAGCGACTACGGAGAAGCACAAGATCTTACCGACAATCCTGAGCAGGTGCCAAATCTTTGAATTTAATCGGATCTCGACGTCAGATATCGTTGCGCAGCTACGGAGTATTGCTGATCAAGAAGGCATGACAGCAGAGGATGATGCACTCCATCTGATTGCCAAGAAAGCTAATGGAGCGATGCGCGATGCCCTGTCCCTCTATGACAAGATAGTGAGTAGTATGGCGGAGGAGGCGCTTTCGCGCAAATGCGTCATCGAAAATCTCAGCCTACTCGATGATCAGTACTATTTCCAGATGGTGGACTTACTGATGATAGAGGATCTGAGTGCCGTAATGGTTCAGTTTGACCAGGTGATGCGCGAGGGATTTCATCCCGAGATCTTTGTGGATGGCATGAGCGATCACTTCCGCAATCTTCTCATGGCCAGCCAGCCAGGTACTAGTCAATTGCTGGATGCTCCTGAAACGACTCAAGTGCAGTACGCCAAGCAAGCCGCCGCCGCGGATCGTGGATTCATCTTATCTGGCCTACACTTGCTCAATGAGTGCGCCCTGAAGCTTCCCATTGCTAACAATAAGCGCCTACAAGTAGAGCTCTGTCTCGCCAAGATCTGCTATCTGCTACGACGAATGTCAGCAGAGCCCTTTGTTGCTCAAGGCGACTCAAGTAAAAAAAAACTAGTGTCCTCAGCTAGTACACAAGCAGTTTCCCCTGCTACTTCTTCCCAAGAGCCCCATAGCGCGGCTAGTCTAGTCGCAGACGAGTCTCCCGCCGATCAAGCACGGGTTGAGAAACAAACTGCGCCGAAGCCAGACATCCAGGATCTTGCAGCTACGAAGATGGTAGATAGCAAGTCCAGTACGTCAGATGTAGTCTCTAGATCAATAGAGGCCCATCAGGTAGAGTCCACTATGTCGTCTCTGGCACAGGAGTTCAGCCCAAAGACAAAGAGCAAGCGCAAGCTGATCAGTCTGAGCAATCTGAATGCCATCCAGGAAGAAGTAAAAGCTGACCTACAGAAAGTAAAGGTGCACAAGGACCTCGTGCTAGAGGATCTGAAAGCAGCCTGGCTGAACTATGCACATCAGCACGTGACAATGCCTGGCGTGCAGACGACCTTTAAGTCAGCGGATCTCAGCCTAGAAGCCACGGTATTGACCGTCACTGTCGCTTCCAATATTGCCAAGTATCAGATCATAGACGAGAAAGAGCTGATGGACTATCTCATGCGCACGGCCGAAAATCATCTACTGACTATGGAGGTAGTCGTAGACGAGTCACTGCAAGAGGAGATCATCGTCGAGAGACCACCTACAGACAGAGAGATATATGAGCGCATGGCATCAGAAAATCCCAACGTGACAAAATTTGTAGAAAAGATGGGATTGCTCCCTGACCGCGACAAATCATAGAGAAAAGCGAAAATTTCTAGATCAATGTGGCATTAAAGCCGTTTCAATCATTTAAGTAGCAAAGCGATACGTATATGGCAGAGCAAAGTTTGTGGTATCTCGAAAATATTGATCTCCTCAATATTTTCTGTCCGAAGAAGGTCGACAATGACAACCCTGACCATTTCACCCGTGATTTCAACAAGGGTGATTACATCTACGTACCTGATGATAAGAGTCATCTCGTCTTCTTCATCAATTCAGGACGTGTCAAGATAGGAAGCTACGGAGACTCTGGAAAAGAAGTCACTAAGTCCATCCTGCAAGAAGGCGAGGTCTTTGGAGAACTGGCCATGGTGGGACAAGAGAAGCGTAGTGACTTTGCAGAAGCCTTGGAGCCTACCTCCATCTGCGGTATCACAGTGAGTCAGATGCGCTCGCTCTTTCGAGATCACACCAAGCTTAATCTATTCTTCCTGAGGATTCTGGGTTCTCGTATTCTCGATATGGAAGATCGCCTAGAGTCCATGGTCTTTAAGGATAGCCGCACACGAGTGGTCGAGTACATCCTCAAGCTTGTAGAAAAGCGTGGAGAGCGTGTGGGCTATGAGTATGTCGTACGCAAGTTTATCACACATCAAGATATCGCTAATCTCACGGCCACCTCCAGACAGACAGTCACTACGGTGCTCAATGAGCTCAAGTCTAAAAATCTCATCTCATTTAATCGCAAGCGGCTGCTCATACGTGACCTAGATGCGCTAGAGAAAGAGCTTTCTGTGAGTCATAGATCGTAGCTTAGCGCTATGTACGGATTACTCAAGCCAGCTCTCTTCCGCATGGATCCAGAGAAGGCTCATCACTGGACGCTCAGGCAGTTTCGCAGATCTCTGCGTGTGCCGCTTCTCGGCAGCACTCTTAGCTCGGCATGGAAACTTGATTCGCCTAAGCTTGAGCGAAAGCTCATGGGTCTGACTTTCCCCAATCCGGTAGGTCTAGCTGCGGGATTTGATAAGAATGCTGAGCATATAGATCTGATGCAGCGGCTGGGATTTGGCTTTATAGAGATTGGTACGGTGACACCGCTTGCACAGGACGGCAACGCACAGCCGCGGCTATTTCGCTTACCAGCTGATGAGGCACTCATTAATCGCATGGGATTTAACAATGCTGGCGTAGAGGCGGCGGTAGAAAATCTAAAAAAGTCAAAACCTGGCGTGGTCATCGGTGGCAACATCGGTAAAAACAAGATAACAGAAAATGATCGTGCCGTCGATGATTATCTCATCTCATATAAGGCTCTACGAAATCACGTGGACTACTTTGTCATCAATGTCAGCTCACCTAATACACCAGGTCTGCGCGAGCTACAGCGTCGCGAACCACTCCTCAGACTGCTGAGTGCAGTACAGGAACTCAATCAGCAGTCTTCTACCATCCGCCCCATCCTGCTCAAGGTAGCTCCAGACATCACAGATATGCAGCGAGAGGATATAGCTGAGGTGCTGCTACAGAGTCAGATGACTGGACTCATCACATGCAATACGACCATCTCACGAGACGGACTGCGTACGAGTGCAGAGTCCATATCTGCCATGGGTGCTGGAGGACTCAGCGGAGCTCCGCTGTACGACCAAAGCTTGCAGCAACTGCGGTGGTTCAGATCTGCCCTGCCTCGTGATATGGTGATCATAGGTGTAGGTGGTATCAATAGTCCAGAGCGCGCTACGGAGATGCTAGATGCTGGTGCCGACTTGCTTCAGATCTATTCTGCGCTGATCTACGAGGGACCAGCACTGATCAAGAGTATCAAGCGTCGACTGATGACTCGTCCTCGGGGATAGCAGGACCTACCCAGTCTAGCTCGATCTTGCGTGATTCCAGATTGGCCTCGCGGACTTTCACTGTCACTACATCACCTACCTTGATGATGGCTCCAGACCTTCTGGCTTTTGCGCGTAAGCGCGATGACTCTAGCTCATAGGGCTCATCCAGACTATCCCACATGACCATACCCTCAGCTTTACTGTCCGTCATCTCCACAAAGAAACCGATCTCGATCATACCATTGACCATACCCTGTAGGGTCTGTCCCTCGTACTGCTTCATATACTTGACCTGGAAGTACTTATTGCTGTCACGCTCGGCCTTCTGCGCTTTGCGCTCCTGACGCGAGATATGCTTAGTCTGTTTCTCAAGCTGAGGCTTCTTATATTTCTGACCTTGTCCGTGGAGGACCGACTCTAGGATGCGGTGGACGAGCACATCACTGTAGCGGCGTATGGGCGAGGTGAAGTGCGTGTAATAGTCAAATGCCAGACCGTAGTGACCTATGTTATCTGGCGAGTACTCTGCTTTGGACATCGCGCGTATGCCCATGGGTTCTAGAATCTTGAATCGTGGATCTAGCTTCGCAGCCTTGCGTAGCTTGTCAAATGACTTGGCAATTTGCTTGGGATGATCAAATTTCAGTTCTAGCCCCATCTCCAGAGCAAACAGGCGTACATCCTGCAACTTATCCTCATCTGGTAAATCGTGGATCCTATACACAAAAGGTGGTGCCGGCGCTGACACCTTATTGATATAGGTCGCTACTTCTCGATTGGCGAGTAGCATAAACTCTTCTACGAGCAAGTGTGTATCCTTGCGTTCCTTGGTGTAGACGCTGATGGGATTCCCATCATCATCCAGCTTAAATCTCAGCTCATCTGTCTCAAAATTTAGCGCTCCATTTCTAAATCTAGCCTTGCGATACTTGCGCGAGATCTCTCTGAGTAGACTCAGTTCATCATGATACTCACCCTTGCCAGCATCCAGCACAGCCTGGGCTGATCCGTAGCTGAATCGATGATCCGAGTGGATCACGCTCTTGCCAAATGATCGTGCTATCACTTTGTAATCTTCGTCAAGGGTAAACCACGCCGAGTAGCTGTATCGATCCTCATGAGGACGGAGGGAGCAGAGGCCATTGGATAGTTTTTCGGGCAGCATAGGGAGCACGCGGTCTACAAGATATACGGAGGTAGATCTGTCGTAGGCTTCCTCATCTAGAGCAGATCCATAGGGCACATAGTGTGTCACATCTGCAATATGCACACCTAGCGTGTAGCTGCCGTCCTCGTGCTTCTCTATGCTCAGCGCATCATCAAAGTCCTTGGCATCCACTGGATCTATGGTAAATGTGGTCACCTTCCTGAAATCCTTGCGCTCAGCAAGATCCTCGTCCGTGATGGTCACCTGAGATGGTAGTGCCTCTGCTTCCTTCTGAGCGGCTGGACTGTGCTCGAGATTAAAGCCCTCAGAAAGCAATATGCCTGTCATCTGTATATCGTCCATCGGCATATCTCCAAGGAGCGTGGTGACCACTCCGAGGTGATCCTCATTCCTATCCTCACTCCACTTGGTGATGCGTATGATCACTGGATCACCTGTACGCAGGGTGGGCCACATCTTGTAGTTGCTCACCCTTATGTCAATTACCTTGCCCTTGTGATCGACCACCGCAGTGTAGCCTGTCTTCTGCTCACGGATCACCGCCTGGAAGCTCTCCACAGCACGGTCGAGGATCTTAGTAATCTTGCCATCAGGACGGCTACCTTTTCTTCCCCTGTACTCTATCTCCACTAGGTCACCATGGAGTGCTCCACCCATAGCAGATCGGGGGACATAGACATCTTGCTCCATACCATCTACGAGGATAAATGCCGCGCCACTGCGGATCATATCCACATAGCCCTGCGCCACGGAAGCTTGCTTATAGCGCTCCTTACCTTGAGCGAATATGTATCGGCCGCCTTCTAGCTCGCGTACAATTCCCTGATCTGACAGCTGCTTGAGCATCTCCACCACTTGGGGTGAGGAGTTCTTGATCTTGAGTTTTCGGATGAGCTGCTTAGCGTGAAACTGTGCCTTGGGCTTGGACTTCATCAATCGAGAAATCGCTGACTTCAAAGCGCCGCGGCTGAGGTAGATGTTTTTTTTATGTTTTTTATTCTTTGTCATTTTGTCCTAGTGATTTAAGGATCTTGCCATTGGGCAAGATTTCCATGATGGTAGTGCTTTTCTCATCGATAGCCTCAGAGATGTCCTCAGCCCTGTCAGAGTGCACCGTGTAGATGAGGGAATCTTCATCTATGACCGCGGCTTGCATGCTCACATCACCTACAGCGTCAGCTTGCAACTTGGCGATCGCTACATGATCTATCAGCGTACCGTGCTTGTGATACGTAGCGAGCACGCAGGTGTAGGTGAGTACATCAAGTTCCCATAGCACTATGGCATAGTGGTCGCCGTCAGGAGGAAGACTGAGTACAGGTATCCATTCTCTATACTCATTTTCTTCACGGAAGTTTAGTACAAACTCAAATAGCAACTCATAAGGGAGTGCCTTATTGACTCCGCTGATCTCAGTGATACTCGATGAAGTGATGGAAATGGGTGGCTGTACCTGGGGAAAATATTCAAGCAAAAGACGAAATGCCTCTTTGCGCTTAGGGTCTATACTCATAGTTATACAAACATAGATCTATTCTAAATAGCTAGACCCAGTAGACCACCTGAGTCGCTGCGTGTTACCCTCCTGTAAAAAGACACGTAGATTTGTCAGCAGCCAAAACATCAATCATATGTGGATAACACGCTTCTTGACGAGCTCCATCGGCCAGAAATGGGTCATGTCTCTTACGGGACTTTTCTTGATCACCTTTTTGATCGTTCATCTTTTGGGTAACCTTGCGATTTTCGCTGGAGACAATGGGCAGGCTTTCAATGTGTATGCGGACTTTATGGTCCACAATCCGCTGATCAAAGCGGTGAGCTTTGGGCTTTATGCCTTCATCCTGATACATGCTATCCAGGGCATATTGATTGCCATCCAGAATCGTAAGGCAGGTGGTAAGGCTTACGCCAAAAAGGACACTCAAGGCAGCTGGGCTTCTAAAAATATGGCCCTTCTAGGGATCCTCGTACTAGCCTTCCTTTTCATCCATATGGGCGACTTTTGGTTCAAGGCGAAGTTTGGTGGAGACAATGCGATTGCGGCGGTGAACTATGGAAATGGCGACATCAAGGATCTCTATTCTCAAGTTGCTATATCATTCAGTAAGCTGTGGATCGTGATTGCTTATCTCATCGGACTACTGGCGCTGGCATTTCATTTGCTCCACGGCTTCCAATCTGCTTTCCAGACCCTGGGGCTCAATCATAGTAAGTACAATCCCATCATCAGGGGCATAGGTATAGCATACGGGATTCTGGTGCCTCTAGGATTTGCTGCTCTGCCTGTATACGTCTACTTTCAACAAACTACATAGACTCAAATCACTGAAGAAATGAATCTAGATCCGAAAATACCTGCTGGAGAATTAGCCGATAAGTGGACAGAGTTCCGATCCAAAATGGACCTTGTAGCTCCTAACAATAAGAGGAAACTTGAAGTCATCGTAGTGGGCACAGGACTCGCGGGAGCATCTGCGGCCGCTACTCTCGGTGAGCTGGGGTACAAGGTCAAGGCTTTTACTTTTCACGATAGCCCGAGGCGAGCCCACAGTATCGCAGCGCAGGGTGGCATCAATGCCGCTAAAAATTATCAGAATGACGGTGATAGCGTCTATCGTCTCTTCTACGATACGATCAAGGGTGGCGATTACAGATCACGCGAGGCCAATGTGCATAGACTTGCAGAGGTAAGTCGTGACATCATAGATCAGTGTGTGGCGCAGGGTGTACCATTCGCCAGGGAATATGGTGGCCTATTGGCCAATCGATCATTTGGTGGTGTGCAGGTGTCTCGGACATTCTATGCTAGAGGACAGACAGGTCAGCAGCTCCTCATCGGTGCTTATCAAGCACTCAGTCGTCAGATCTCATCAGGCAAAGTACAGATGTACAATCGCCATGAGATGCTAGATCTCGTAAAAGTGGATGGAAAGGCAAGAGGTATCATAGCGCGCAATCTCGTCAGTGGGAAGCTGGAGAGATTTGCAGGACACTGCGTCGTACTCGCTACTGGTGGCTACGGCAATGTCTACTATCTATCGACCAATGCCATGAACAGCAACGTCAGCGCCGCATGGAAAGCCGTGAAAAAAGGTGCTCTCATGGCCAATCCATGCTATGTGCAGATCCATCCTACATGCATCCCTGAGTCAGGCGAGTATCAGAGCAAGCTCACACTCATGAGCGAAAGCCTTCGTAATGATGGTCGTGTATGGGTACCTAAGTCAAAAGAAGATGCTGAAGCCATCCGCACAGGTAAAAAAACAGCACTAGATATACCTGAAGCAGATCGCGATTACTATCTCGAACGACGCTATCCAGCCTTTGGCAATCTCGTACCTCGTGACGTGGCAAGTCGTGCAGCCAAGATCGAGTGTGATGCCGGCAAAGGAATCGTGAAGACAGGTCGAGGAGTATTCTTAGACTTCGGTGCAGCCGTGATACGCTATGGTAAAATCGCAGCCAATACACAAAATATCAGCAATCCTAGCGATGCTAAAATATCTGAGCTCGGCAGAGCTACCATCAAAGAAAAGTATGGTAATCTCTTCCAGATCTACGAGAAGATTACGGGTCAAGATCCCTACGTATTTCCCATGAAAATCTATCCTGCCGTACACTACACTATGGGTGGACTATGGGTAGACTACAATCTGGAGACCAATGTGCCAGGACTCTTTGCCCTGGGTGAAGCAAACTTCTCTGATCACGGAGCCAATCGCCTGGGCGCCTCAGCTCTCATGCAAGGGCTAGCCGATGGCTACTTTGTGATCCCCTACACGATAGGACAGTTCCTGAGTAAAGAGATACGTACACCAGCTATCTCTACAGACTTACCAGAGTTTGAGCAAGCAGAATCAGAGACCCGCGCCAAGCTAGAGCAGTTGCTTAAGATAGGTGGCGCACAGAGCGTAGAGAGCTTCCACAGAAGACTAGGTAGGATCATGTGGGAATACTGCGGTATGTCTAGAAACGAACAAGGTCTAGCCAAAGCACTACAGATGATCCGTGAGCTCAGGGAGGAATTTTGGAATGATGTCTTTGTACCTGGCGAGATACATGATTACAATCCCGAGCTGGAGAAAGCCCTACGCGTAGCAGACTTCATAGAACTCGGCGAAGTCATGGTACGAGATGCTATGGCCCGTGATGAAAGCTGCGGTGGCCACTTCCGCGAAGAATACCAGACAGAAGACGGTGAAGCCATGCGACGCGATGATGAGTACACCTACGTGGCGGCTTGGTCATGGAATGATGGTAATCCTGAAGTCTACAAGGAGGATCTGCATTTTGAAAATGTAGAACTCAAAACTAGAAGCTACAAATAAGTATGAGGATGATCACCGCAGGGTGATCTCTCACTATTAATAGATACAAAAATCACTGATCAATCACTTGATCGATATAGAGAAATCGCTATGAATCTGACACTGAAAATCTGGAGACAAAAAGGCCCATCAGCCGCGGGTTCGTTTGAGGAACACAAGGTGCACGCAGAAGAGGATATGAGCTTTCTAGAGATGCTCGATGTGCTCAATGAGCAACTCGTGCATGAGAAGAAAGAGCCTGTAGCATTTGAACATGATTGCAGGGAGGGTATCTGCGGTACGTGCAATATGGTCATCAATGGTCATCCACATGGTCCGCAGCGCGGGACTACCACATGTCAGTTACACATGCGACACTATAATGATGGTGATACGATCGTGATAGAGCCATTCAGAGCCTCTAGTTTCCCTGTCATCAAGGATCTCGTCATTGACAGATCAGCATTTGACAATATCATACAGGCGGGTGGATATATCTCAGTCAATACAGGTCAAGCGCCTGATGGAAATGCCATACCCGTAGAGAAGCAAGATGCCTCACAGGCATTTGATGCTGCTACCTGTATAGGCTGTGGAGCCTGTGTAGCCGCATGCCCCAATGGAAGTGCGATGCTATTTACCTCGGCCAAGGTGTCTCACTTGGCTCTCCTACCGCAAGGAGAAGTGGAGAATGGAAAGCGCGTCTATGACATGGTCAATCAGATGGATAAAGAAGGATTTGGTAGATGTAGTAACATCACTGCTTGCGAAGCCGAATGTCCCAAAGAGATCTCAGTGGATAACATAGCGCGTATGAATCGTCTCTATGTCAAGAGCGTATTCGCTGGGACACAGGGCAACGAGAAGAATTAGCGTCCGAGTAATCTTAGCAGCTTGATGTATCTGTGATAGGGAGCACAACGCTCGCACTAGATCCTACGTTATCATCTCATGAACTACCTCAAGAGCATCTGCACTGTATGTCTCCTGTCTCTCTCGACCATACTATGCGCACAGCGCGGAGACAAGCCTATATGGATAGGTGCGGGATACTCATACCCTATCTATGCAGAGCTCCTACCAGAAAATGTAGAGTACAAGGCTCATCTCACTAGGCTCTATGCCAGCTATGCACCATTTTATCATAATTTTTGGAGGAGGCTCAGCTTCTATGCAGAACCCCAATTTGCTCAAGTACGCTTGACGGCGCCTGACGGCGAAATATCTCAAGGCAATGAAACGGACGCCGGCTTAAATCTAGGAGTACGGTTTGATTGGCTTACGCTAGAGCAGGTGTGGGGCTATGTATTCATAGGAGCGGGACCACACTATATGAGCACAGAGACGGCACTTCAGGCAGACGGTTTTATTTTCTCTGATAATATAGGCGCGGGGTTTTTCATTCCTATCCCAAACACTAAGCTAGATGTAGGAATCGAAGGCCGATTCCGGCATTTGTCCAATGCCGGCCTGGATAGACCCAATGGAGGTGTAGATAATGTATTCTTGGGTATAGGCGTATTCTACAAGCCCAATTGGAATAGCGGCTGCCACTGTCCGAAGTTCTAGTAGAGGGTATTTACGCATAGCACACTGATGGGCTGATCATCTGCACATGCTCCCACTTGCGTAAACAAGTATCATCTACCATCTAGTCCCTCAGTTACTCAGCGATAGTAGTCCTGGAGTAATGGGCCAGCTCATCACGCTCATTCTCATTCAGTAACGTTCTGAGGCACCCCGCATAGAGCAAAAAGTAAGTTCAGAATAAGCTATACACGCTCCATAGAAGAGGGTATGCCTCAGCTTTACCCCAGTTCGCACATCAGGAATTATTGATTGGACTACTCCGTGGGATAATCTTTTAATCATCAATGGCTTATGTGCGTCGAATTAGCTTTGGTGAACATACGTTATACATATGGACACACATTGGGTTAATTCAGTAATAATTGTCCTTTTTCACAATCTGACGAGGCACTTCGCGCTTTAGAATAGGTCTTGCAGGAACTGCAGGAGGACTCGCAGCGACTGGTAATGTCCTGACCAATGATAACGCATCCATAAGGGGTTATAACACGCAGATAGTTGGCGTCAATGCGGTGACCGACTCTGGCTTAAATTATTTCACGGCGGAGGAAATCAGCAATGATGATGAAACGTACGCATACTTTTTCGGTCGAGACGAAAATAAAGTCTTGAGTCTATTTCAGATTGAGAAGGCAACAGGCGAAGAGAAAGCACGCTATGAATTTAATGACGTATCTCCCGTATATGAAGTAGACTACAGATATAATCTGCTCTACTACGCTAATAAAGCCGAATTGAAGATATTTGAGCTCGACAACTAGCTCA
>JAHDBH010000155.1 GCA_020630495.1 Saprospiraceae bacterium | reverse complement strand
CGCTGTGAGGCTAGTCCTGGAGAAGGCTTGGGATATAAACGATATCGTACGAGTCTTTGCTGGAGTGATAGAGTACAATCCCGCGAGCATGCGCGTACTGGAGAAATGCGGCTTCCAGAAGGAAGGTATAGCCAGGCAGGCGGCTTGGAAGGACGGTGGCTTATATGATGAGCACCGCTTTGCGATATTGAGACCTTGATATAGTGACAGATCTGTGACTGATGCGAGATGTAGCTTTGATTCAGTATGCTTACTCGTCGTAGATTCACACCACTTGGTAGAATAGCCTGAGCAGCGTAGAAACTTATAGGAGACTGCAAGCGTACTTATACTATCATATCTTGCCATGCGACAATTAAAAATCACCCAGAAGATCACTAGTCGCGAGAGCCTAGCTCTCGATAAGTATCTCAATGATATCAGCAAGATTGATCTGCTCACGGAGGAGCAGGAGGCAGATCTAGCTGCACGTATACGCTCAGGCGAGGATGCAGCACTTGACCTGCTGGTACGAGCCAATCTGCGATTTGTTGTATCCGTGGCCAAGCAGTATCAGAACAATGGCCTCAGCCTATCTGACCTCATCAATGAAGGCAACGTAGGCCTCATGAAAGCCGCGCGGCGATTTGACGAGACCAAGGGATTTAAATTTATCTCCTACGCCGTATGGTGGATACGCCAGAGTATCCTCAAGGCCATCGTAGAGTACAGTAGGATTGTCCGTCTTCCACAGAATAAAAGTGTATCCTACAATAAGCTCAAGGAAGCTCGTGTGAGCTTCTTGCAAGAGTACGAGCGAGAACCAAGTGTGGGCGAGCTCGCAGAGGTACTGGATATCACAGAAGATGCTGTAAAAAGTCTTCTGCACAGGACCACACGTCACACGTCCTTTGATGCTCCCGTGGGCAGCAGCGAGGGTGATGCCGTGATGCTCGACTTTTTCCAGCAAGCAGATGATGACCTCAAGCCTGATAGCAAACTCATGGAGGAGTCCATGAGTGAAGAGATCAGACATGGTCTACTGGGTCTATCCCCGAGAGAAGCCGAGATTCTCAGGGCCTACTTTGGTCTATCTGGTCAAGAAGAGCAAAATCTGGATGAAATCGGTGATATGTACGGTATCACGCGCGAGCGAGTGCGACAGGTAAAGGATCGCGCACTGCGCAGGCTGCGCAAGTCTATGATACGCAATTCACGTAGGACTATGGACTTTTGATCTTTGTCGCTTTTATCTTTGGTCTTGAGGGAGCTGTGAGCTGCCTCGAGCATTCCTTTTCTTTATCATCGAGCAGAGCAGTATGGGTTTAATTGATTTTGTACTAGATACCATAGCGGAGTTTAATCCTGGAAAATCCAAGATCAATCGCGATCTGGGACAGATCGACGCCGAGCTGGTCGATTACAAGAAGCAGCTCGTCGATCTAAGTGACAAAGAACTCGCGGAGATCTCAAATTACAGATCGGATAGCGAGAGAAGTCGTCGCACCAAGATCAGCAAGGCGCTGATCTCCACCATCTTTGAAGAGCCAGCACTGTGCTATGGGTACAAGGACTACAAGGGCAAAGGCCGGAATGGCGTAGCTCTGATCTATACGCGAAATCGGGAATTTATCTTCCGCTTTCGCGAAAAGAATGTCACCGTATTTCTCAATCGTCAGCTCGTGGGATTTCTTAATCATCGCGGACAGATCAGTAAGGGCAAGAGCAATCGAGTCCTAGCCGAGATCGATACAGAAGGCAGCATGCGCGCCATCTATGTAGAAGGCCGTGAGGTAGCCAGCTTTAACTATGAGAAAGCAGACACTAGCAAAGTGAAAAAGAGGGTGGTGAATTATATCAAAACCATTAACCCCATAGAGCGCGACATGGTCATCGCATTCTATGCACTACACATTATCAATCAGTACGAACTATGAAAAAGCTAAGCACACTACTCATCGCACTTTGTTTTGCATCAGGATCACTCATCGCCCAGCAGCAGGATAGTGAGCCTCAGACGGAGCCACGCACATTTTCAGAATTGATGGAGGCCCTAGGCAGATCTATGGAAAGCGTAGGTGAGTCAATGCAAGATCTGAGAGAAGTCATCGCCAAGCATAAGGATAAGTTTCCAGAAGGCTCCTACGTAGAGCACGAGGATGGTAGCATAAGTATAAATATCGAGGGAGATCTCTCAGACTATATGAGCGAGAAGGAAGCTGCCGCTTTTGAAGCTGATATGGAGGCCTGGGGCGAAGAGTTTGGTGAGGAGTTTGGCGCTAAGATGGAAGCATGGGGAGAAAATTTTGGTCAAGCCATAGAAGATCATGCCGAAGAACTCGGATCATATCTGGAGAGTCTCTTTGATGACCTAGAAATCAATATAGAAGTAGAATCTAGCGATGAGGACGAGAAGAAATCCAGTAAAAAGAAAAAGTCCAAGACTACACGAATCTAGTCTGCAAGACATCAGCAAGCTGCAATGTCCTGAGCGCCCAGCGGTGCTCAGGACATTACTTGTTATAAGGGCCACCTACAGTTGCTCTCGATATGCTCTCACACATAATATGTGAATCATAGAGCCAATGTCAGAAAAAACTAACATTTTCGTACTTCAATCATTGTACTACCTATGAACGTACTGGATCAAGTGAGGCTGATAGTCTATCGCGTACACGAAAAAGGCCTCGAGATACTCATGCTCAATGAGGAAAGCGAGCTAGCATCATTGCCAGCTACAGAGATGTCTACAGAGCAGAGATCAGCACTAGAGCGCCAAGGTCTCTGGATCAATCTCGATCAGAAAGACCAGGATACTGATGGCGTGAGAACTGTGGCGGTAGAGGCCGACTGGCATGATATCCCCTCCATCCGAGCCCTCATCAAGAAGGACATAGATCGTCTAGAGAGAAAGGTAAAGAAAGTGGTACCTGAGATAGAGGAGTGTACATACGTGGCTATCAAGGAGGCAGTCAAGAAAGCTCTTCCTCACGAGTATGCAGCGCTCAAGGAGCTTAAGGACATCCTCGCCACGCGCAATATGCTCCAGAATCTGTAAGTCGCTACACGCGGCTTCACTTCCGCTTATGCACTTTCCGTATTTCACTCTATAAGCGCCTCAGCTATGATGCCCGCCGATCACTATCAATTTCATCCAGCACAGAGATTTTATCGAGGCAAGGTACGCGATGTCTACTCTGTGGGTGAGTCCGTCATCATGGTGGCTTCAGATCGTATCAGCGCTTTTGATCACATCCTTCCACGTGACATACCTTACAAGGGCGATGTGCTCAATGGTATTGCCGCTTACCACCTCAGAGAAAGCGCCTCTATAGTTCCCATCTGGCTCGATAAAGTCATACATCCCAAGGTCAGCGTGGGTAAACTCTGCGAACCCATCAAGCTAGAGATGGTAGTACGTGGCTATCTCGCAGGTCACGCATGGAGGACCTATAAGTCCGGCGAGCGGATGCTCTGCGGCGTGCGATTAGCAGAGGGACTCCGTGAGGCAGATCGCCTAGATCAGCCTATCATCACCCCAGCCACCAAAGCTGACGAAGGTCATGACGAAGATATCAGCGCTGAAGAAATCTTGGCTAGGGAGATTGTCCCAGAACACATCTGGAGGCAGCTATGTGATTACAGCTTACAGTTATTTGATCTTGGCACCAGACTAGCAGCGGAGCGCGGCCTTATTTTAGTGGATACCAAGTATGAATTTGGCATTTACGATAGTGAAGTACATCTGATAGACGAGATCCACACGCCAGACTCTTCCCGGTACTATATCGCAGAGGGCTATGAGGCTAGACAGACCGCAGGGGAGCCACAGCAGCAGCTCAGCAAAGAATTTGTGCGTGAGTGGCTCATGGAGCATGACTTCCAGGGCTTAGAAGGGCAGACGATGCCGGATATGCCTGATGAGTTTGTAGAGACTGTAAGCGATCGCTATATCGATCTCTACGAGCGACTCACGGGCCAGACATTTGAGCGGCGGGATGTGTCTACAGAGGAGGAGGATATCCTT
>JAHDBH010000154.1 GCA_020630495.1 Saprospiraceae bacterium | reverse complement strand
TCCCATAGATACACGCTCCCGGGTGGTGTGCGACTGAGTTTGTCGGGATTCATGTAGGGTGTGCCGTCTAGCTGCGACAGGACATTTTTTCCAGTGGCGACTGAGTAGTAGGGAGCATTAAAGTATAGTCGCTCCGGATCCACAGACATACTGTCAAGTACGGGCATGATGTCGCTATCTACAAGATCGTTTTCGGGAATGTCGAGTGCGCTAGGGCTCCAGATATAGGACTTATCTCTAGGCGTGAAAGGATAGATAAGTATGATGATGAGGGGCATGGCTGCCAAAAGCCTGACCCATCTCGGATGAGGTGCAAATAGCTGACTCCAGCCATAGACACCGATCAATGCTGCGAGAGGCACCACCGAGTGGAGCACACGTGGAAGTCCCATGCTGCCGTAGCGACCGAGCTCGTGCAAGATCGCATGCCCGAGATAGAATCCCAAGAAATTGCCATAGATCAAGATAAGCCACAGCGTAGCTACACGATCTTTCTGGAAGTACTTGATGATCACACCGATCATGGCTATAAGGCCTGTGACGACAAGTATGACATTGGGCCAGTCCATCACAAAGCGAAGATGCTTGATGAAAGTCATAAACTCGCCTGCGGCATAGGGACTGCCATCAGGATCGTATGTCTCTGTGGTGAGTGTCCAGTGGATAGGTAAGTCAGTCACCATCCACCCCAGTAGCCCCACTACCACGTGACCAGTAGCCAGCCACGGCAGGTACTTCCACTGCTTACTGAAAAGCAGATAGATCGCCATGAGCATGATAGGTAGTACACCTTCATTCCTGGCAAATGGCAGAAAGGCTGTGAGTATGCATGCTAGGATATACTTCTCCTTATAGCAAGCGTATATGGCTCCGACAAGTATGAGGCTGTAAGTGAATTCTGTCAGCCCAGAGAATATATGCACCCCATAGAAAGGAGAAAAAAGGATCATCGCTGGCACGAAGTACCAGTAGCGGAGTCGCATATCTATCGCCAGACGACTGCTCAGATAGACCACGCCTGCTACGATCAGCGAGTTGTAGACCTTCATCCCTGTCATGCCTGCTTGCGCAAAAAAGCTACTGAAGAAGGTAAAGACTGGCTTGGCCCACAGATTGAAGAAGTACTCGGGCCTGCCCCAAGCGTGTCTCGCGTACAGATAGTGACTGATGCTGTCGCCCGTATCTCCCGTGGTAGGATGACATATAGAGATGATGATGAGCACTACAGCAACGATGCAGGCTATGACTATGGCGGCCCAGCGAGCCCGGTATGGATCGTCATTGATTTCTAGATAAGTAGCCCAATCTGTCTTACGCTTCATCTATCTCAAAAGTAGGGATGTCTAGATGGTAGGCAGTCTGCTGGCCCGGGTATCTTTGGGCGCTTGTAATTTGCCTCAGTCTGTACTGCTGTCAAGATGAATAGGAAGGATCCATCCTTCTCAGATCTCCTGCCAGACTAGACTCACACACGTAATCACATAACCAAATCATAAATCATGGAAACGAATTTACAGATAGACAAGATTCAAGAGGTACTGATAGCCTACTTGCCCAAGGTAGTAGGAGGAATACTCTTGCTGATCATAGGACTCTGGGTGATCAGGAGAATCATGAGGGCACTTGATCGTGTGATGGAGAATCGAGGTATGGATCTGTCTCTACGCAAGTTTCTCTCCTCTGTACTAGGAGCATTTCTCAAGATCATGCTCTTCTTGGCTGCTCTGGGGATGTTTGGCATAGAGACGACTTCCTTCATTGCCATATTCGGTGCGCTGATGGTGGGTGTAGGTATGGCGCTCAATGGCACCATAGGCCACTTCGCCTCTGGAGTGATGCTGATGATCTTCAAGCCCTTTAAGGTAGGTGATCTAGTCACCATCGGTGGAGGGCAGACAGGTACGGTAGAGGCTATCAATGCCTTCAACACCACCCTAGCGACACTTGATAATAAGCGCATCATCATCGCCAATAGCAATGTCACAGGCAATGACATCATCAATATCAGCGGACAGGGTATTGTAGGTGTAGAACTCGCCTACGACATAGGCTATACAGACAATATCGCTAAAGCACGCGAGGTGATCCTACGCGTAGGGTCAGAGTGCCCCTATATCTTGGATGATCCAGCACAGGGCGTGGTAGTAGCAGAGCTCAAGGACAGCGCGATACAGCTCAATTCTCGCCCTTTCTGTAAGAGTGAGCACTACTGGGATACTAAGTTTTACATGCAGGAGAATGTGAAGCTAGCTCTAGATGATGCTGGTATATCGATTCCATTTGCTCAGCTAGATGTAAATATGATTCCGCAGAACTAGCTCCTTGCGACAGGGAAGATTCAAGAATGGCGAGTCCTAGCGATGGGGCTCGCCATTTTTCTATAGAAGACGACCGTAAAGTGATAAAAACTTGCCAGTGCCAAAGCCCCATAGTGACTGGCTAGACCCTTGCTGTTCTGCCACAAAAATGAAGATTGTCTAATGTATCGCGTTACATTTTGGCGAAAGCCTCGTCATACAAGCATCTGATCACAAACAATACAAATCAAACTAACTAGACAATCATGGAAACGAATCTGAACGTAGACAAAATTCAAGAAGTACTGATGGCCTATGTGCCTAAGCTAGTAGGCGGTATATTACTTCTCATCATAGGCTTCTGGATCATCGCTCGTGTAGTGAAGGTGCTAGACAAAGTCATGGATCAGCGCGGAATGGACGTATCACTGCGCAAATTTTTAACGTCTGTTTTCAGTGCGTTTCTCAAGATCATGTTAATACTTGCGGCACTGGGGATGTTTGGTATAGAGACAACCTCTTTCATCGCCATATTTGGCGCGCTGATGGTAGGTGTGGGTATGGCACTCAATGGTACTATAGGTCACTTTGCAGCAGGTGTGATGCTGATGATTTTCAAGCCATTTAAAGTAGGTGACCTCGTCGTCATCGGTGGAGGACAGACGGGTACGGTAGAGGCTATTAATGCCTTTAATACTACACTAGAAACTCTAGACAATAAGCGTATCATCATCGCCAATAGCAATGTTACAGGAAATGATATCACTAATATAAGTGGTCAGGGAATCGTGGGTGTCGAGTTGTCTTATGTCATAGGATTAAATGAAAGTATCGATAAAGCCAGAGAGGTAATACTCAATGTAGGAAAAAATAGCCCATACATCCTAGACGAGCCAGCACAGGGAGTCGTAGTAGCAGAGATTAAAGATCACGGTGTACAACTCAACTCTCGTCCATTCTGCAAGAGTGAAGATTACTGGGATGCCCTCTTCTACATGCAAGAGCATGTGAAAAAAGGACTAGATGCTGCAGGAATCAAAATACCTCATCCACAGATGGATGTCAATATGGTGTCACAGAACTAACCTAAAAGCACACCACATCTCTTTTGATGCATATGGCGGGCTCTCGCAAGAGGGCTCGCCATTTTTTTAACTTACATCTTATCCACTAAGCCGTCAAGGGTAGAGATAGAAATTATTCTATTGCTGCAGAAGGCTTAGAAAATCCTCCGTCTGACGCAAGCACGCTCGGCAAACACGCTCTTGACGTCCTAGAAAATATTGGTAGCTACCGAGACTATTTTTAAATTGTGGTGTGTCAAATTTTTCGAAGGGCTGCGGGCGATAGGAATAGGTATCAATATTCTCTAGTAGGTAGGGATAGAAGTAATCATTGTATGCTGTAGAGCCAGTCGGTCTGCGAGCGACACCTTGTCATACATCGTATACATATCAAAAACTGCTGCCTTCACCTCATACTTCTGTACATATCTGATGTCGCCTGTCTCAATGAAGGTATCAAAGGCATTCTGCTTTATGGGAGCGGTATTGATAGCAAATAATTCCAATGTAAGACGATTGATTTCCTCAATCTTGCTACCTGTTTGCAGTAAAATTCTCAATGAATCTATGACAGCCATATTAGTCTTAGAAAGATTCAGAGCATAGTTGAGTTGCTTCTGATTGTATTCTGTCTCGGCGATGATATATTCGAGATGGTCCTGGAC
>JAHDBH010000153.1 GCA_020630495.1 Saprospiraceae bacterium | reverse complement strand
CCTACCGAGCTTCAAGTTTGTGATGATGATGGTGTGATAGATGGACTTACCACAGTAGATCTCTCTTCAAAAGATATTGAGATCACGGGTGGTTTTGATGCAAACCTTACCATCACCTACCACCTAGACCAGGCTGGGGCCGATGCTGGTGATGCAAGTATACCAGACAAAACAATGTTTACAATGACCACCAACCCTCAGATTGTGGTGGCTCGTGTGACCGATAATACCACAGCTTGCTACTCAACAGTAAATCTTAGTGTGCGTAGCTTCCCAGTGCCAGTACCCGTAACCCCTGCAGATTATGAGGAGTGTGATGATGATAACGACGGAGTTTTTGACTTCTTCGTGCTCTCCTCTAGAGACGCCGAAATCACCGGTGGAGACCCAACCCTTACTGTAGCCTATTATCTTACACAAGCAGATGCAGATAATGCACCGGTGGGTCAGGAGCTTGATAATATGATGTATATCAACAATGAGCCTTTTGAGCAAATTGTGTATGCCCGTGTCTTTAACGATGCCGGTTGCTACAGCACCACACCGCTTACCCTGCGTGTACTTAACACGCCGATGCCTAACCAAGATGCGCTTCCATACGCGCTGTGTGATGATGATACAGATGGGCTTCAAATATTTGATTTAAGTACGCAAGAAGCTAATATTCTAGGCGGCTTAGACCCTACAACGCATACGGTGGAGTGGTTTTCTTCTCTCGCTTCCGCGGAAGCTGGTACTCCTGCCATTGCAACTCCTAACGCTTATACGAGCAATACCGCTACCGTATATGCCCTAGTAACCGACACCGCACAGATGACCACTACAATGACCTTCTGTAGTAATATTGCTCCTTTAGAACTTATTGTAAACCCATTACCAACCCCTATCCAACCTGCCGAATACGAGCTCTGTGATGATATAGAAAGCGGTAGTGATACCGATGAGTTTGCAAGCTTTGATTTACGTAGTCGTGATGATGAGATTACTGGTGGTAATGATGACTGGGTTGTAAGCTACCACCTCACCCAAGCAGATGCAGATGCGGGTACGCCAGCACTTACAGATATGTATCAGAATGTGGTAATGGCAAACCAAACCATCTTTGTACGTGTAGAAGATATTGTAACGACTTGTTATGAGACCATCACCTTAACCTTAGTGGTAAACCCATTACCATCACCTACCACCATAGCACCGGTAGAGGAGTGTGATACAATGGCAAATGATGGCGACCCAGATAATGATGGGGATGCTATTTTTGATCTTACTGGCCAGGTAACGACAGACATTATAAATGGCGAGGCCTTTGTGGGACTTAGCTTCCACGAGACCATTGCCGCTGCAGAACTAGGTACACCTGCCATAGCAAACCCAGCAGCCTACCAAACGGCATCAAGAACTATCTATGTAAGAGCTACAGATACAGACCCAGCTACCAGCACTGAGTGTTACCGTATTGTGGAGTTAGAACTTATCGTGCAACCTGCACCGGTACTACCTACCACCATCCCAGACCTTACCGAGTGTGATGATGATGGAGATGGGCAAGCGCTGTTTGATCTTACACAAAACGATGCCGTGATTTATGGGACACAAACCCCAGCAGCTGTAACCCTTACGTATCACGAGACACTTGCCAGTGCAGAAGCAATGGTAGGCAGTGCGGCAGATATGCCTATTGCAGATCCTGTAAACTACCTTGCCAGTGCACCGGCAACCCAGCTATGGGTACGTCTAGAAGACACCACAACAGGTTGTACTGTAGTAGGTACTTTTAATCTAAACATTGCAATGATTCCTACCATCACCCCACCAGGACTTTTTGAAGCCTGTGATAGTGCGGGTGCCCTCGTAGGAACCGATGATGATGGGATTACCACTTTTGACCTTACCAGCCTTGATGCAGGTATCACTGGTGGCGACCCAACCCTTACCGTGACCTACTATGAGTCGCAAGCAGACCTAGATGCCGGTATTGCAAATGCTATTGCCACACCAGAGGCATATATCAATGATGGTAGTAGTCCGCAGACGCTTTTTATCTTAGTAAGTAGTAGTGATGCAGGAATGTGTGGTGCAGAGACCACGGTAGACCTGCAGGTAAATCCGCTACCTGTTATTGGAGAGCCTTTACCAGAGGCGATAGCTTGTGATGAAGACAATGATGGTTTTGGAGCCTTTGACTTGCAACAGTATAATGATGACTTATTAGCAACGCTTACAGATATCACCCTACGTTTTTATGAAACCCTAGATAATGCCACGGCAGACACGGGAGCAGGGCAGATAGATATTACCGTTCCTTATAACAACATCACAGGGATGACCTCACTGTATGTGGTAGCACAAGACACCAATCCTGCTACGGCAACGGCTTGTACTAAGATTTATGAATTTGAGCTTGTGGTCTATCCTTTACCAGAGATACCTTCATCTCTTGAAACGCTCGCCGAGTGTGATGATGATAATAACCTGATGGAAATCATCGACCTTACTCAAAACGAGGTAGCCATCATAGGGACGCAAGATGCAACCACGCTTGTCATCACGTATCACAACACCCTAGCAGATGCAGAAACGGGTAACAACCCAATTATAGATCCAGCCAACTATAACGCAACACAGATGACACCACTTGAGGTAATCTGGGTACGTTTACAAGTAAATGATGGTAGTCCAAATATGTGTGCTGCAGTGAGTTCTTTTGAGATTTCTGTAGAAAGCCCACCTACGGCAAACCCAGCCAATGATGACTTAGACCTAATGGTTTGTGATGATGATGCAGATACTTTTAATGTATTTGACCTTACCGTTAATGAGGCAAGTCTTACCGGTGGTGATCCATTATTATCTGTGACCTATTATGCGAGTCTTGCAGACCAGATGAGTGATACGCCTATTACAGACCCTACGGCTTATACAAATATTCAGAACCCACAGACGATACAGGCAGTAGTCTCTAGCGCAGCAGGATGTACCGATCAGACTACATTTGACATTGAGGTATTACCACTCCCTACGCCTAACACAATGCCAGATGCTGTAGAGCTATGTGATGCCACGACAGATATTGATACCGATGGCGATGGCGTGATTGACGCTGGTTCTGGTTCAGATACCGATGGTTTTGAGAGCTTTGATCTTACGGGAGTGATTGCTCAGATAGGTGGAGGTGAGCCTGTAGATATCTTAGTGTATACCGATCTGGCTTTCGCGGAAGCGAACCCAGACGACCCAACGCTTGCCGTGGCAGATGTCACTAACTTTATCAATACCACATCTGGTAACCAAACGCTCTATGCACGTGTGGAACGAAATGTGCTAGGAGATGATGATTTAGATAACGACGGAAACTTATGTTATGTAGTCGTGCCTTTTGATGTGATTGTAAATCCGCTACCTATATTGGCAGAGGCGGGACCTATTGATTATACCTTCTGTGAAGAATTTGATGGTGATGATACAATGGGAAGTGTAGACCTTAGCACTCTGGCAGATGAGATAGGGATTCTTGCAGCACCACAGGTAAGCAGTGATTTTACAATAAGCTATCACCAGTTACTGGTGCAGGCAGAGGCAAACACAGCAGCGCTGAGTTCGCCATACACGGTGGCAGATGGTGAGGAGCTGTTTGTACGTATTGAAGATAACACCACAGGCTGTGTGAACTTTACAAGCATCATCTTTACGGTAGAGAGCCGTCCAGAGGTGTCTCCGGCAGATAATATGGTACAATGTGCCGATGATCTTGGGATTAATGTTGCACCTAACCAAGATGAGGCTACCTTTGACCTTACTCAGCAAAATGCGATGATTACCGGTGGTGTAGCTGACACTTCTGTAACCTATTATACCAGCCTTGCAGATGCAGAGGCAATGATAAATGCGATAGACACGCCTAGTGCTTATGTAAATACAAGTAACCCACAGACGATATATGCCAGAGCGGTTAATACAGCTAGCAACTGTGAGAGTACGATGGTGGTAGACTTTGAGATTTTTGTACAACCACTACCATATACAGACCTTAGCAATGAGGGCGG
>JAHDBH010000029.1:13174-33291 GCA_020630495.1 Saprospiraceae bacterium | reverse complement strand
TCATAGTGGCCTCCTCAGCCGTTGGTTAATACACAGATACACAGGGTTAGCACAGGTAAAGTCCCAAAACGGCGTAGTGGCAGGGTCACTTTCAGGCTCTAGGGGCATCCCCTCATCATAGAGCTTTCGGCCTAACGATACCGAGGCGACGAGTGTCCTCGTCCCTGTGTATGTGTGGATAGACGCCGGAACGTCTATACTGGTTTAAATCGGTAGCTAAATAGATACACCAAGTTTCCTCGGTCATTCCTGAGATAATACATATCTTGACTATGTACATCACCATCCACCAAGATAGCGTCATATTCTTTACCCGGCGTGAAATGCTCGGTACTATTCGGTATGCTCTCTAAGGGGCAGTGACCTTTAAAAGAAACTCGTATGGATGTCATAGCCTGAACCTATTACGCTGTAGAACTCTCAACTCACGGGCTGTGATAGCCTTCTCTTCCATTGCACGGCGTGTGGCGCAATACTCCCGCCATCGTTGTCCGAGGGCATCATATCCAGCCTGTATCTCCGCATCCACAGTTGCTAGCTCGGCCTTAAGTTCAGCCAGAGACATGCCCCAGCCATATCCTACGCAGAGTGGTCTGTAATCGTTTATACGTGACCGAATATGCCTCCGTCTAGCCCTAAGCTCTCCAGACATATTTGCCTCTCTTCACTCGCGGTATGCGCAGGTGGTGGCGACAGCTAAAGCTGTAATTGTTGCGGCGTGAAAATACGGTATGTGGTTTATAGGTCATAATGTCTCCTACCAAACAGGGTCAAGTAATACGAGGTTAGTCACCTCATCGCGGTATCCGAAGTTACCTGCATGAATATCATTAGATAATCCACAGGCTTTTCTCCATTCATCGAAGTCTCTAAGCTCCTCTGAATGAGGGCCATTGAAAGTGCTCTCACAACACGCCTCAACCCATTCCTGCATAGTGGGTATTCCATTCTCAAGCATCCATTGCGCTTGGTCGCGTCCACCCCATATCTCATTATCTGTAAGGTCAGCGTGTTCATCAGCAAAAGCCCCCACTCGCTCGATAAGTATGACGTATTTGTGCTCTAGCTCCGTAATTGAATATATTTCAGGATATATAGACCCCGATAAAGCACCATTGTAAATCGCTTTCGCAAATTTTACATAAGTGTCGTCCTCATCACATACCTTGATTATGACATCAGGAGCATCCTTGACGCTTCCTACAAAGTCGGCGGTGTTACTGTGAGCGGTGGTAGGCTCTGCACCTGATATTGTCCACTCACCTCCGCTCTTGTTTATGGTAGACAAGGCGGTGTCTAGTGCTGTCGATATTTGTGTTGTTATATCCATTATTTCGCTCTCAGCTTGCTCAGGAAGCGTTTCTTTGGCTTAGGTGTCTCAATGACAGGCTCAGGGCCAAAACGCTCTGTGTAGGCCTTAGTGATAGCCTTAGCACATGTTAGGAATATAGCCAGTAGAAGGCCAGATGTGATAGCAACAGCCAGTCCCGTAATCGTCCCCATGCTACCCATGAGCGCTATCAGGGTAAACAGCACGTCCACCTTAACGGCATGACGCATGAGTGTTCGCCAGCGCATCAAGCGTAGCATGAGGAATAGGAACGCCGCAACAGTGACGAACGATAAGAATATGATTGTAGGTAACATGATTAAATCTCGCCCCAAGTGATAAGGATTACTAGACAGCCTAGCGGCATAAGGAACATATAGTGGAACCATGTAGCCCACCAGATACTACCATATAGGATAGTCGCTACCGCACACAAATAAGATAGAGGCACGGCCAGTATAGTCCATGCGAGTAGACACGCAAGTAGTATGCGGTGTCGATTGATAAACGAAATCATGTTACCCTCCAAGGGTTAAGGAAATAAGATAGACCGACAGAGGCTCGTCACCAGTGAGGACGTTAGCGCCTATAATATCATTCAGCTACGTCAGCTTGTCGGTCTAATTAGGTGCTACGCAGCTTCAACAAGCGTCCGCAGTGTGTTAATGGCGTTCACGTCGAACTTAGTACCCTTCTCAGCGGCCTCTTTGTCAGCCTTCTTGAGAAGCTTAGTCAGACTACCCATGAGGTCAAGCGGCACAAACGGCGCTTCTGGTTTGAACTCAGTCCACATGATAGCCGCCGCGCCTTCAAGGTCGGTTTCAGCGTCACGATTGAATGAGAAGTCCTTAGTTTCTTCGTTATATGCGACCTTACCATGTTGCAGGATAAATTCGCGGAGTGCATTGACGCGGCTACCCTTAGGCATAGCGGCAATAAGTGTATTAACGACTGTTACGTCACGGTGCTCTTCAACATGGTTGATAACCGATAGCGCCGCCAACTGAATATCCTTATCAAGTTTCTTGCCCCGTGTATGAATGGATGCAATCGCCTTGTTGATAGCCGCAACGCCAAGTAATAGTTTAGTCATTTTCATCTCCTATGATGGTTCTATATATCCACGCTCTGTCACTACGACAAGATTGTTAAACATGGATATATATTCACCATCACCCACAACGAGACATAGCTTCGCCGTGGTGATGAATAGAGACTTGCGGGCCACTGCCTCGCTATACGGTTGCCACTGTATTAATCCACTATTAAGCTTCATACCCTCACCGCGATTAGGTCTATTAAACCGTCACGCCTAGCTAAGGCATACTGACAACCTGCTTTATAGCAAGTCTCTTTACTCTCTATCCAACCACGGCGCTATACAGCTCCTTAACAGGGGATAGGCTATCCGGACCACACGGCGCGACTTTCGCAATATGACTTACAAGGCTTCCAGACTAAATACTATCTGTTTACACCTTTGCAGTAGGTAAGGAATTTCACCTTAGACTAGCGTTAGCTCTTGTATTGAGCTAGGTATTCAAAGCAATCTGAAACAACGGGGCTTTTCACAACCGTATCGGCTCAAGGGGTTAGCCTTGGTTTTGACGACTTACGCTGGTGCCTATTGGCTATTGCGTTTCTGCGTCCGATAAATGACTTGTAGACGAATAAAGATTTAGATTACAAGTTATAATATAACATTAATTACACTTTTTTTGAATATTTCTTATAAGTGATTGAAATACAACAAAACTTTTCTTTATATTTATTCGGATTATATAAATAAGATATACAATTCATAGTATTATCCCTAGTATTATTGTTATAGTATTACATCTATTATCATATATTATAGGGTTTATATCCCCTATTCATATCTATTGATTATCATATCCATATATTATCCCTCTATAGAGAAGGATTAAGCAAGGGGGTGTAATGTAATAACATAACAATGAGCTTATATAGATATAATGTAAGGGTATAATTCCCATGATTTGAAAAGAGATAGGAGCCTTGGCTTGCTTACAAGGTAATGATATAACATAACAATTACTGGGTTAAAATATAATGAACATGAATTGTAATGTTATAACGTATCAAAAGAGGGGGCCACGGGGGACTTCGGCGGTGGAAAAGCTGTAGATACCCCCTCGCAAAAATATACCAAAAATTTACGATTGTCTTTACATGAGGATAATACCCGATTAGACCCGATTATAGCCATTATAGTCATAACCTAGGTATATACCATATAGTCATACGATGAGTACTCTTTCTCTAGGCCAGAATTAAGCACACGTACCCTCCCCGAAGTAGCCGCTAGGGTTACACCGGGGAGAATAAATGGCTCTGTACGGGCCTCTAAGAGGCTATTAGGCGTACAAGGCGTAGAACGTCCCTGTACCCGCCACGGTACGAGCACAAAGTTGTGTAATTAAGCCGGAAGGTAGGGTGAAGTCCTGCGATGACAGTACAAGGAACGAGTTCGTTGTAGTCTGGTCAGCAGGGTCGCCGAAATAAAGGTATGTAGATGCGCTACAATGTATGCGGACGTACTTCGAGCCTGTTCCGGCAGGAAGGACAACCACAGGGGCCGTTGTAAGGGCTTCATGAGTAGTAGTATAGTTTAGGTCTGACATTAGTTTCCTTATGGAAGTGGGCCGCTATCCTCTTCTTCAAGCTCACTGACACGCGCATCAATCTCGTCAATACGGACGGTGATGGTTTGGTCAGCCTCTTGAAGGGCAACGGTGGATTGTTGGTTGGCTGCTGTAGCCTCTTGTAAGGCTGTGGTAGCCTGCTTAAGTTCTTCTGTGTTGATTTCCACGTCTGCGACCTCTTTAAGGGCTACAGTGGCTTCTACAGTCGCCTGCTTGCGGACAACACGGTTACGGCGCACAGACTTAGTTCTCTGCCTGCGCTGCCGTATCGGGTTAAGAGGTCGTGCCATTAATCTACCAGACCACCCTCTATGGGCTTAAGCTCTGGAAGCTTAGTAGTAAGCTCTGAACGAGCGACACCCTCACGCTTCTCATATGTCCGTAGACCACCAAGCCCTAGCATACCCATAAGAACAGGTATCATCGTGGCGAGGTCGAGCTGAGGCATTCCAGACAAGTCCAGAACAGCCCCATTGAACTGAGCAACGTAATATGCAATCGCCATAAGAAGCGGCGATATGATATAATTGTATGCGAAAGCAGAGCCACACACCCAGCCGATAAACGGACGCCAGCCAGACACGAATAAATGTCCTGACTTAGCCTCTTGCTTATTGACTTCAATCTGACCAAGGTCGGCGCTCATGCCTATCTTCATCAGCTTCATGCGGATTTCAGCTTTCTCTTCCTTTGATGTATGTAGGTCATCGAATATACCGAATACGCCACTCATCAAGTCACCGACTAACGGTGTAGTAAAAATTCCCATTATTTCGCCTCCTGTAAAGCCAGCAAGAATAGCTTGGCATGTTGGGCAATCTTCGGGCCGTTTTTCTTAACGTCACCGTTTATAATATCCCTCGCCGTAATCCACTCATCATCGGACGGTAGAGAAGGGAGCATAGATAAGTTACGGCGTCTACGGAATAGACCCTTTTCCATTCCGAGTACAAGAGCCGGAACGCTATATTCATTCTGGAGCATCAAGTCAGGGCTATTGACTAAGTCAACGCCTAGCAGGTCACCGACCTTCTTGTAGTTCTCAATGAATGTAAGTTGCACTAGGCCTCTGCCATAGTACGAGTGCCCATTAGCGTTGGGCAGAGCATAGTTCCGACTGATAATACCTCTGTCGTATAGACTGGTAACAGCACGGATGGCTCCTAGATTTGATTTAGCAAGACCTTCTCTCACAGGCTGCATCCTAAATGCAGTTTCATGGTATGCAGTAGCTAGGATGTAGGCGCAATGAGAGCGCCGCATACCACGAGCAGCACAGAAGTCTATGATGGCTTCAAAGCCCTTCACTTGGTTCTGTGTTAACCTGCCTCGTGGCATGTACGGACGAATACGGCCAAAGAACTTGGCGTAATTCATTAGGCGGTCTTTTCAGCAACCTTTGTAGGAGCTTTAGACGCAACTCGCGCCTCGGCAGACTTTAAATCAGCTTCGGCACGTTTCAGAGCACGGCGCTTGTCAACCACTGCACGTTTAGCAGCTTCACGAGCAACCGCTTCCTGAGCCTCGACGCGCTTATTAGCATTAGCTACGCGACGAGCCTGAGCAGCAATCTGCTCTTCATACTTGGCCCGGCCATATTCGGCAAGGATTTCCAAGTCGGCGAGGTAATCCTCTAGGCGCTTTTTATCGCCGAGGATACGACCAACAGCACGAGCACCACCACGACGAAGCTCTTGACGAGCGCCGGAGCGGTCTTGTGTCCATGGAAGTTTATTTGGATTAGTAGTAATCTTTGGGGTGGGGTTTGTAGTAGTCATTTGGGTTTCTCCCGTTAGAACCGCTGATGAAAGCGGCTAGTTACTGATATGAGGCCGGAACCATCTCCGAGGCCCATCATACCTTTATATCCCGGCACAGGTCGTCCTGTACCAAGAGGGTCTGACATCATCTGATGATAACGCTGACTTTCGGCGGCAGCCTGAGCTTGAAGCTCATCTACAGCTAATAGGTCAATCCAGTTACGGACTGAGCCAGCTACAGCGTCTAAGCGGTCATCATGGAACAAGCAATCCTTGTCACGAGTAATCTTAGACATCTGATGAAACAGACTATATGAAGCGCGATGAGCGGCGGGGTACTTACCCACACTCTCCCAATCGCTTTTAATGAGGTCTATGTCTACAACGAGACGACCAGAGCCAATCACAGGCTCAAGAGTATCAATGATACGAAGTTCTTTTTGTCCAGTCTCCCACGGGTCATCTATCTCACAGCCTGCGTCCTTCTCGGCGAGGGCTTTGAATAGAGTAGGTTCCCAAACTTTCTGTAAAGCACCGTTACCGAAGTTACGTTCAATAGAAATTTTGTTCGGAAGCCACTTTACTGCTATGGCAGTGAGGGCATTCATACTCTCAATATCAAGACCACCGGGGACACCGCCCACGTCCACGAGGTAAACCCTGTTGCCAAGGAACCGCGTAACCGCATAGGCAGTTTCGTCACCGTTCTGTCCACCACCCGCAGGGTCAACGTACATATGAGTACCAACAAATGTTCCGTGCTCAGTTCCGAAATCGGATACCTGATACATCGGAGCCTTGATAGGATAATCACTGTCCACCGCAATACGGTTGTGAATAGACGGTTGATGGTTGATAATAATCGGGCTGGTCTTTGGGCCAACCGACATGAACAATAGCTTCTGGAGCTTTAGAGGGAACCTAGCGGCATCTGCCAATCGTGTATCCAGCATATGTTGGAGCTGGAAGTAAGCTGCGCCTTGGTCAATCTCTTTCTTAACGAGAATGTCCTCACCAAGTATAATGTTGTCCGTAGGTTGTCCACGGTCACCAAGAAGGCCACCACCGCTCTGTAGAGACGGGTCAGCTTCCAACGCATTCCTAATTAAAGGAGCAAGATGCTCTCCGTAGTTCTCTAGCTCTTTGGCTGTAGGATACCGCCCCGGCCAGATACGAATATCAAAGCCACGGGCAGGAAGGCCGTTATAAATACTGTCTACCGACTGAGGTGTACCAAGATAAATGATGTCACCTTTTGAACAGATGGAAGTAAAGTCTCGTGATAGGTTCACAAGCTTCTCTCTCATCTCCGCAGTAAGGGAGTTCTTAGCACTTTCAATATCATCGGCGATAAGCACGTCAGCACGTTTACCCTGTAAGTTGGATGTAATACCTACACAGGCTACGCTAGGAGACTTCTCTGGCCCTTTTAAGTCACGGTGGATGTCATACGCCGAAACGGATGCACGGTCACCTAGAGACTTGTCAGGGAGCAAACAGGATAGCTCATCCATACCATTAAGGATTTGGATGACCCAGTTAGAGATTTCCTTCGCCATAGTATCACCAGACGATATAATCAGAATACGAGCAGACGGGTTATGTATAATACGCCATACAGCATAAGCAGCAGTGACCGTAGTCTTAGCCTGACCGCGCTGGGCTTGTATCATTCGATATAATGGCCCGAACTCCAAGTAATCTGCCATGTCAATCTGATTGGCAGTACAGTTGAACTTCATCATCCCTACGATTACTTCGTAGAGAAAATCCCGGAAATGTGGATAAGCCTGCTGCAAAGCAAAGACCTCTTTGATGCGCTCAGCTTTATCCATGCTCCGTACTTCACGAGCCATCTATGCAGTGCTCGTCAAGGGAAGGTTTGTTACATTAGTCAGGTCAGGGCGATTAGCCTTTCGTTCTGCAAGCTTGCGCTCCAGAGCACCTAATTCATCCAGCTCCTCGCTGTCATATGTAATATCATTGTCTTTCAGAAACTTCGTGATAGCAGATAACATAGCTGGGTTAGGCTCGAAGGCCATTTCCATCAATTTAGACGCAAGCTCATCGCCCACAGCCTCTTTCTGGATAGCGTCCAGCATGTCATACTTCTTCTCGTATCCTTCAAGGATGCGAGTGAATATAGATGTCGTTACACTGTGTAGCGTACCGAGTTTCTTTTCAGAAGCGGCGTTCTTCGCCATATAACTCTCCTATAGAATTTTAATTGCGTATCCCACAACAATGGAGACAGCGGTAGCACCACCCATCAACTTCCATTGGAAACGCTCCAAGGTCGTAAGACGGGCACTGTGTTGGTCAAGGCGTTGGGACTGGTCTTGGTTAGACTGTATCAAGCTCTTGATGTCTCCTCGTATTTCACCGAGGAGAAGATATAATTTGTTGTCACTCTCAGACATGATTTTCCTTAGGGGTTACCCCTAGCCCGAAGGCTAGGGATTAGTTAAGTTGGTGTACGAGTGTTAGCTACATTAAATGAGAAGTCAGCGTCAATAACTGCACCATCCGAATTGTATAGGAATACATCAAATCCAGTTGTATCAACGTACTCAAACTTGTGGCGATGAACGTTCTCGTCACGAGGAGTTATAATAACGTTAAAGTCCTGCCCTACACGAGCCTCTGCAAACACAAACTTATAACGGTCAGTTACAGTGTTATCTAATGTAAGATAACCACTTTGTGCAAGAGCTAAGGTACGACCTGTGATACGTCCTCCGGGTTGGGTTGCATCTACTTCGGGAGTAGGTGGATTAAGTGAAGGAATATTCCTCCACCAACCGCCCCGATAATAAGTACCGGGGCCAACATTACCAAGAGTATCAAACACATTACCCTCAAGATAAGGACTTCCTCTAAACTCACCACTATCCCACGACATAGCCCATTGAGCAGAATACAGGCGTGTACCGGGGGTCATTTCCACGATACTCTGACTGTATATATGTCGATTACAATACATAAATGTCGCTGAGTTGGTACTCAGACATGAATTTATGATAGCGTATGCTCCGTAATTACTTCCATAGAAGCCGCAAGAGTGTATAGACATGGTGCAAGAGTTACCTAACTCAATACCTCTGAATATATATCCACCGGTTGTTGTACGAACTAACTGTCCAGTAGTATTCTGTTGGATACGGTAACCTACCTCGGTTAAATGATTACGAGATAATCCTCCCATAACAGTATGGACACTATACAGGGTATTACCTCCATAAGTCCGTAAAGATGCTCCCTCACCTCCTGCAAAAGTGCAATTGGACTCAAGAATACCTTGAACGTCATGGCCTAAAAACATAAGTTTACGGTCACCTGTAAATCCAGTTGGATTAGAACTGTCCCAAAGTTTATTGTTGGCTATATCAGTATAGTCTACCATACCTACGCCACGGAAACGGAACTTAGCTCCTCTCTCAAAAGACAAGTAACCTTCAAACCCTTTACCGTCCCAACCACCGACAGGGCACATCTGGAAGTCTGCTACAATAGCAGTGTTCACAGGAATACCTCCGGGAGTAATAGAACCTAAGCTAGGATTAAGAGGTAATGGAAGTGGGTCAGCTCCCGCAGTAAGTTCACGAGGGTTCCATACGTCAAACGTAAGTACACGGCGGTCAGAACTCATAGTAAGGATTTCATATGCACCGTTAATAACAGATACACCATCCTCAGCTCTAGTAGCACCCGATACACCTCGGTTAGCAACAGACTTGCCTACAGTAACCTGAGAAGCCCATGGATTAGCATAGGTAACAGTTGCTCTGTAGATAGCATTATCACCATCCTCATTTCGAGCATCATTCTCAAGCTTTACAAAACTAACATTCGTAATTGTATTAGATACAACACGGCTCTCAACGAATAGCTTCTGACCAACTCCGTCACCAATACGATGTTTACCATAAAGAGGGATAGGCGCGTAAGAGGCTGTAGTCTTGTCTGCGGCCATCTCATAATCATCAGGTTCATAGAACATAATAAGGTTACCCTTCTGCAAAGAGAAAGTAGAGTTGCCCCATCGGTAAGCTTTCTCAAGTGCGTTATGGTTTTCCCGCGCAGCGCGATACTGGGTCAGAGACGCAGTAGTACGAAGGGCAGAGGGAAGCTCGGCATAAATCTGAGCATCGTCATCAGGTAAAGAGAACGCATCTGCAATCGGGTCAAATCGGACACGAGTATCGAAGTCTTCTACAGTCGTAAAAGGCTTATCCTGTTTACGTGCAATAGATGCAAGAACAGATACGGTGTCTTCTCGTCCGAATACAGTTGTAGATGTATTGAACACTCTCGAAGGAGTATTATACGGAGAGGGAACCGAAGCAGGGTCTAAGGCCATGTTAGAGATGTAATAAGGGTTATCAATTTCCCAGTAGTTACCTTCGGCGTCTGAGACAGAATACATATGAGCAGGATTTTCATCTCTACGTGCATAGGTAATTCCACCTACATTGACTTTAAGAAATAAGGGATTAATTGTAGCTGAACTAATGTCAGCCTGAGTGTTAAGCGGAAGCTCTCCATCATATGTTCCACCGAGTGCATCTATGAGTGCCTGTACCTGAGCAATCTGGTCGGTTAAGTCAACGTCCTGTAAGCGCCCATCAAGAACCTCATGGTAGACCATTATAGCCTGTTTAGCTTGGTCGTCCATGTTCTCACGAGTAATGTCAGCGCCAGACGAGAACGCAGTCAATAGCTGTGTCTTCGGAACAGTGCGTCGAATTTTGACGTTGTCGTTCTGAGAAAGACCGTTGATGATAATCTCCGCGTCAGACACCCACTCAATGTCAGTGTAATTCTGTGGCTCATCATTACCGTCTACAGCATCATTAACCTGTACCGCAACATGAGTACGGGACAGGATACCCAACGGGAAATTAATAGGAAAAGTCGCTTGGCCCGTGTAGGTATATTCCTTAACGGTATAAAGTTCAGTCATTTGTGTTCCTTAAATTGATGGGAGTAAGCCTAAGCCTACTCCCTATTTCGAGATGCGATACCTTTAATCATATCACCATATAAAATGGTGTTAGCAAAAGGTGTGGTTCTAAGCGCAGCAATATCCGCTCCATTGGCCTGCCCTACAGCGGACTTAGCTAATGCACCGGGAAGTCTAATCGCGTCATTACCAAAGCTGATAACGGGCGGTGTAATCTCGGAGTGAGGTGAAAATTGATTTATGCGCTTATCTTCAAGACCCATGATAGTCATCAAGGGGTCGTATGCCATAGGGATGAACCCTGTCATGTTAGAGTAAGAGAAGGCACGTTTAGCATGTTCCTCTTGGCTCAATTCTCTTCCGTCAAGAGCAGAGCGTAGATTGGATACCACCATAGCTGTAGCCATGGACATACCAACAGCTCCATAAGCCATAGGGTCATTGTGCCTAAAGTGTCTCACGAATTGCTTCTGAGTAGCCTGCATAGGGAACGTCTTAAGGTGGGTCATAATACCGCCCCAAGCACTATGCATCCATGCATCACTTTCACCTGCCATCGACTTCTGTACGACTTGGTTCACGTTCCGCATGATAGCCGCCGCGAATGTATCAGCGAGGTCAGCATCCCATGCATCCATTTTCAGTACGTCTACATACGTGGATTTACCACGAGTAGAGAACTCAATAGTTCCATTCTGGATTAGTGTCCCGATACGACCAAGGTCAGATACGTCGATACCATAGTCACCCCATACACGTTCAGCCAGCTTATCAGAGATGCCTCCTGTACTGTCTAAGTCCTTCTTAGCAGCTCGGATAACACTGTCTGCCGCGCCAAGGGCAGCAGTCTGTTGCTGTACACCACGAATAGTGTTGAACATAGAAGTGAAGCCCTGTACATAAGATGCATCAGAGGTCAAGCCTTGGAGCTTGTCCATCATAGTCATCCCATCCAGATTACTTACTTCATCAAGGTTCATATGTTCGGCGAAATGGTGATGGTCTTGACCAATCCGTCCAGTCATATAAGCTAAGTCATCAAGAACTCTCTTATTGCCTGACCGGATTTCTTTGTCAATCAGAGCCATAGGCCCACGTTGCCACCATCCAGCCATACCATGCTGAGTTATCATAGCAGAGGTTTCACCCAACTGAGTAAGACCTAGCTTGTTTAACCATGCGAGGTTTACAAGACGCTTTGCAGTGGCGGCCACCGCTCCTTGAGCAGCAGGCTCCTGTCCGTCGAACTTAGCAAAGCCTTTAGTGGCTCCACCATCGAAGTTCGTGAACATGGCCTCTAACTCTCCAATGGGAGTAATAGGTTCACCAAGTGCGCGTTGCTCTACGTGAATGGCTTCAAAGATTTCCTTACGCTGTGCGCGGTTAGTAATCCCGTGACGAGCTAACGCACCTGCACCAGAGATGCGGCGAGTATATCTCTGCCAATCGCTGTCCAGATTATTAGATAACAAATCAATAAGCTGTAGCTGTGTACCATCAGGCAAGTCGAATGGGGTTTCCATATCCAACTCATTACGATGCTTCACAAAGCCTTCCTTGCCTCTCTCAGAGACATCTTGACCAAGACGAGACATAATCCCATCTACTTCTGCACGACCTACTCCTGACTGAATGAGAGCGTCCTCAAGGAACTCTCTACCATCAGCCTGCAATAAGGACACTACAGACATATCTATTTCACTTTCACCTAGCTGAGCACGCCTAATAACGGCATTTGCTACGGCATCTGCGTCTTTACCCCCTGCCATACCTGCTCGGCGATAACCACGGGCCAGCCCGTCTTGCATCGCTTTCGCCGTTGCTTTAGGGTCATCAGCTTTCGCAATCATAGCGGCAATCTTACCACCCCACACATACGGTGTGTAATGCGGATTGTCTAATACATCTTCAAAACCATCAATAGCACGTTGCCCATCTTTGCCTTTACCAACTCCATGAGATACCGTAGCGGCATTGTCATAGGCGTCCGCAGCAGCTTTAACTTGAGCGTTGTTAGAATATGTCCGGCCATGGCGACGAGCGTTACGCTCCAGCATGACTTCACGGAAGAATTGTTTCCGTCCGGCCTGAGATACACCGTGACCAGCTACGACAGTGTTCCCACTCTCTTTCGCCCACTGGCGCATAGCGTCTCTGGCAGGGTCAATAGCAGTCTGTATCTGCCGAGTATATGTCTCCATCAAAACAGAGGCAGTAGCCTTACCACGCAGATACCCTGAGGAGCTTTCAAAGATAGTTTGTCCCATCCAGTTCATAACCGCAGACTTTGAATTATACATCTTCGCTTGGAAGCCTGTACCTACAATCGTAGTCCAAGGACTGTTAGATATTTTCTGGATGAAGCTATCCTCGGCCTCTGCCCTGCGGTCATAGAACCCGTTATCATGGTTGAATGCATGAGCATTGTCGATAATCTCTTTGGACCTAGTTGACATCTTACCGAGAGGGTCCTCTAGGACGCGCTCAGGAGCGAATGCTGTGTCCGGTAAATCACCACGAGCACCGACAGAACCTCTATCACCGAATAGCTCAGAGCCTTTCATACCCGAAGTAGGCAGGCTCTTGTTCAAGTCTGGAATGCTAGAATAGTTTCTGTCTCCTTTGACTTGACCATCGATTATAACAAAATCGCCAGTATCGGTTTTCCCTAGATTACCCGGATTGGGGTCAGTAGGTTGAACACCTCTCTCCTCCAAGGAAGCTAAAGCTGCGGAATGTTCTTTCTTAGACACTGGTGTCACTCTATCATAGACTTCTATAAACAAGTCTCCTACCTTAGTTCCACCTATAGGGTTCAATACGGAAGGATTAGTTCCGAACTTCTGTGATTTTTTACCTACTTTGATAACTATGTCTGGATGACTTCCACTACTCAATACAACGCGCTCTGCGCCTTCCTTGATAACAGATAAGTCTTGTAAGCCTCTCGCCGTTAAGTCGTCAAACACAGGTACAAACTCTTCCTCTGTCATATGACCTTTACGTACACCACTCCAGAATTTATTCAATCTGTCTAGGGCCTCTTGTCCAGTGACGCCTACTGGCAAATCCTCTGCTGTTCGAGTTGGTGTATCGATTATCCTTGCATACGCTTCACCAGCTTCGCTTACAGGTGCGTTGGTAGGTATGATACTGTCCACAGGGATTGAAGCTTCGTTGACGGTAGGGTCGGCTTTTAGCTCAGGAGCATTCCGCGCAATCTGGTCTGCATAGTTATCAGCAAGCTTCGTTAAGCTACCGTTAACCACCTCGCCAGCAGCACGGCCTGTGGCAGCAAGAGCTGCACCACCTACCATACCCATTACAGTATAGTTGATAGCGTCAGTAACGTCACCACCTTCTCTAATACCGAGGTTAGCGACCCCAACTAGAGCACCTGCCTGAGCACCACCAAAACCATTCTGAACGAAAGACTGCCCGACACGCGCGACACGCGCACCTACTCCCGCAGAACGTAAGGCAGAGTAAGTCGTTGTACCGACCTTAGCACCGCCCCAAGCGCCGCCAGAGGCAAACGTCAAAGGTAAGTCTACGTCACCTAGCATAGAGGTGAACCGTGTAAGTCCCCCGAAATGCTGCTGAGCGATAATCTCTTGGTCACTTAAATCTTCCAGCACACGAGCACGAGCACGTTGTGCAGCAGGAAGTGAATTGTTAGCCATAATATCCTTGTGGTATTTACGAGGAATATTTTGAAGCAGTTCTGCCTCATGGTCAACAGGGTTAAATGTTGGGTCGTCATCCTCACCCGTCCTACCGAATAGGCTCTGGAGTGCGGCTAGTGACATATCAGCCTTAATAGACTGTTGAAGTGCGAAGCCTTTTACGCTTTGTTCTATAGCACCTGCTTCACTGTTAAATTCTATATTGTCGAGGGTAGCTCCTGTGAAGCTAAGACCCTCTTCTACATTCCGAGAAAATACTCCCGGAGCCTCATCCCCTATCTTACGAGAAGCGGCGTGTAAAACGGTCTGCTTATGACCAAGCTCTAGGTTTTCGACAAAGCCGACTTGCCCTGTTGCCTTTGCTTTCTCAGCGGCACGGGCGGTAGTATCAATAGTCTGAAATTCATCAGCCATGTTTCTCTCCAAAATGTAGACCTACTGCATCGCCCCCAATACGGTGAATGATGCAGTAGGAATAAGGTTACCGCGAGGACGGAATTGTCTTCGTGGAAAATTTGCTTGAATAGCGTTCTTTATATGCCTTACCGATTGCAGGTAGGTCAAGGAATATCGGTTCAGAGTATCCTCCAGTCTGGTATAGAAACTGAGCATATACTTCTCTTCCGTTACCTACTAATTTAAACGGACGAAGGCCTGTAAGCTTTTCGTCTAAAACATCAGATACACTATCAATGTCCTTGCCGAATGGATTTAAAGCCTGTATAAAACTAGACCGAGTTATTTCAGAGAAGTTAGGGTCATCAGACAAGTTGCGTAAATGGTCAACAATGACTTGATTGACTACATCTGCTTTATCATATTTCTTAACTTCTGCTCCAAATAACTGCTGCTTCATCCCGTAACCTTCGTCCATGTGGACAAACTCTCCACCAACAAAGTCTGTACGAGCTGTTACTCGCTCGGAGGCTAGACCAACTAAATATTTAGGGTCTGCTCCCGGCTGTAATTTAGCCAAACGGATAGTCTCCGTCTCAATCCAGTTCTGTAAACGAGCGCTTGTCTCTTTAGAACGCAGATAGTCTTCATCTGCGTCCGAGCGATTGAAGTTGTCTCCGAACTCAGCGTCTCCAAAGATTACTTGAACAAGCCCAACATCTGTTCGATTAATAATACCGCCGAAACCAAATAGGCCATTTACAGCTCGTTTAATACGAGTGCGCGTGGCTGCTAGAACCTTAGGGTCATTTATATCGAAGTTACCCACTTGGGCTTTAGACTGTTCATATCGAACCATACCATCCTGAATAGGGGCATGGATACCACCGGCAGCAGCGATAACGCCTTCTGCTATAAGTAAGGACTGTTCATCAAACATGGTCTTAGCTACATCAGGGTCTTGAAGCTTCATACGTGCATACGATTGAATTACATTCATCGCATTAGTATTGACTTGTCCCTGACTGTTAACTAATTCTCCTTGAACCGCCACAGAGCTTTCAGCCTTTACGCGAGGGTCAACCATACCCATCTGGAGATAATTCTCCTCTAGGCCTTGTTTGATAACAGCGTTAGACTGCTCCTCTTCGATACCGCCCAGCTCTACTTGGTCAGCCACCACTTGTGTAACCTCTTCCGTCATTTGCTCGAAAGCCTTCTCACGAAGCTCCTTAGGCAGCTCTGTTAAAGTGTTGGTAGCGACAGCCCGTTTAATACGGACTTGGTCTTTCTGATAATCAGTGTAGTCATCCATAGCAGTATGTAGTTGCTTAGTGGCATGGTCAATAATTCCAGAGTATCCGAAATCAGCCATGGCTATACCTTGCTCAGTATAGAGCTTAGCAACTCCTGCGATATGGTCTTGCGTAGCGCGTTGATAATATTCGGGTGACTGTCCTTCTACAGACATACGTGCCTCGAATGCGTTAGTCAATTCAGCAGCACGGGCATCGGATAATTCCTTCGTCTGTGCGTCTGCGTTAGCTAAAGCAGCTTTCCTAACCGCAGCCATCTCATTAATAATATGATTGGTTACAGCTTTGGAACGAGCTACACCTAACTGTCTGCGAGACTGGTTAGACTGTTGGACGTACTCTTTATCAGAGATAACACCAGCGGTCAACTTCTCATCAAGGTCAGTCTGGCGAAGCATATACACCTCATATGCCATGAAGTCAGATTGCTCTAACGTCTTGTCCCGAAGTTTCTTCGCTTGCTCTACACGGTCAGCCGGAGCGATTGCACCAGCACCCTTCGCACGAGCTAGAATACCTTTAGCATAAGGCTCCGTCTCTTCTCTCTGTGGAAGTACAGAATAGTCTCTACCCGCTTCAATCCACTTTTTAGCGTTTGCTGGGCCAGCATTATAAGCGACAGCAGCCGCCTCTACATCACCTGCTTCCCAAATCAATCCAGAGTAACCTGAGGCCTTACCTGAAATCATTGTTCTCCAATATTCCTTACCCACACGGGCAACGTCTTTAGGATTTTCAATGTCAGCGGGACGGATACCATAACCGGGGTCGCCTATAGTGGCAGGCATGACTTGGTGAGTACCAAGAGCGCCGGCAGAAGATACTGCATTAGGGTCGCCACCACTTTCCATATGAACCATCATAGGCTCAGTAAGGTCTGCGATTGCTTTCCAGTCTCCACGTAGGGCCGCCTCTTCAATTAGAACGGCATCACCTTCCTGATTGTATCGTTGGGCTTGTTCTGCGCTAAGATAAATTGCTTTACCTGCGGTCTTAGTGATAGACTGTCCATAGTCCTGAGCGGCAAGAGCATACGCATCAAGCGCCTGCATACCTGTCAGCTCCCCGCTCTTAGCACGGGTAAGGATGTCAGCCTCAGCCGCAATCCAGTCTTTATCTACTTGCTCTGACTTTTGTCTGATATAAGAGGCCTCGGCAGATGCGATTGCATTCCGTTGGCTGCTGCTCAGATTATCAAGAGCGCCAGACTTCACCAGTTTAGCGTAAGCTTTAGGATTACCTTCCTGAAAGGCTTGGGTAATACCCTCCACGACAGCCGCAGTACGGCGGTCATCAGATAACCCAGCGGAAGGAGCAAACTCGCCTCCTACGGCGTTAAGGATAAGTGCGTCATCAGCCGTATCGTCTTTCGACATAATATTGATGGACTGGGCCAATGAAGAGAACGCTTTGTTTTCTTGGTCTGCGAGATGCCCTGTCATATGCTGCTGTACTAGGCCGGGCATTTGACGTGTCATCGTCTCCCGCACCATATCCGCAGTTGCAGGGTCTAACCCTTTGAGCGAACTCTCTACAGCCTCTCCGTATTTTTGACGGAAGGTATCAGGGTCATCTTCATACCCGCCATCTTTAATCGCCTGCTGTTGCTGAGCGAGGATAGCTGCTGATGCAGTCTGAGCCTGCATAACACGATAGCCTTGAAGGGCATACTTGTCGCCCGTCATCTCTACGTCTTCAAAAGTCTTACCTTGTTGGAAAGCTACTTGGCCTTCCATGTCAGACCGTTGGCGCTTGGCGCTAATCGTGTCATTTACTTTCTTTGTACTCCACCCTTGCACACTAGCTAAGGTCTGCGTGGTAAATGAGTTCATAGGGGCGGCGCGGTTAGCGGAGCCACCTATAGAAGGGGCAGACCGTGTGGCAGGGGTTACCTGTGCTGCGCCAGCTAGACTGTCCGCAGTCTGTTCGCGTCTTGGTGTTCCTTGGGCCATGCCCTCTCCTTATTCTTCGGTTTCTTTAGGTTTTTTAGCTTTGTGAGTTGAATATACGTCATAAGCAGCAGTACCCATGCTCAGTAGAAGTGCGGATACACTTGGGCCGGGAAGTACGGTATTGTCTGTCTGGAATATTTGACTGATGTTGATGTTCTTACGCTGCTGTCCGAGTGTCTGGTACGCATTCTCTGTACCGTCAATACGAGCGTGTTGTGCATTCAATTCACTTCGTTTTAACCCACGCATTACCGCTTGGACTGACCCACCTGTAACTCCCGCAGCAGCCGCAGAGACTTCCGCAGAAGCTTGGTCTTGCATAGCACGGGTCTGTATAGTCTGGTCAGTCCTTCGGTTAGCTTGTCTAACGTCAATCTCTTGTAGAGTTGTGGCGTTACGCTGTAGATTAGAAGAGATGCCTGTAACCGCATTACGGTGACGCTGCATCTCCTTATCAAGTTTGTTTCTCTCACGAGCTACTAGGAAATCGGTAAAAGGTTTACCAATGTCACTAGCACCAGCAATTATAGCTTGTACGGTCATTAGACCCTCCGTTTACCGCCACGGCTTTGACCTACCCATTCAATCTCGTTGATTGTAATAGGACGAGGGCCGCTGGCTTCGATTGTTAATTCCGATAAGTCTGACCGCTCCCCGAAAGGGAACTCAAACTTACCTGAGCTTAGTGAAATACGAGCAGGGTCATCAGGGTTTAAACTGAGAGCTGCTTTAGCATTAGACAGGCGAGTATCTTGACTACGCATACGAGACGACTTGATTGCGGTCATAGGGCCGCTCTCATCGAAATGAATTACAAACCGTGTTACTACCAGCTTAATGAACCTCATAACGGCCCCACGACCATCCCGTATAAACGGCATAGTTGGTTTAAACTTAGATGTAAACGGCTTGCCTACATAGACCGTAGCCCCAACAGGAGCCAAGTATGACGGGAAGCTGTATGTCGTACCTGAGCCAGAGGTGACTGCCTTATAATTAGACAACTCTTGGCCGGGAATACGGCAACCTAATGACTGTACGAATACTGCATTACTGTACGGAAGAGTTACGGATGTATATACATCACCATGCTCATCAGTATAGGTATCAGCTATCACTTTAGTCTCATACTCATCTATAGCAAGGCTATAACCTAACGTAGGAGTATCAGGAAGCTCTAAATCCACCGTCACTTGAATATGGTCAATTCCATCATACAGTAGCATGAACACTCGACTGTTATTGAAGTACACGTTTACGACTTCTGAGGCCATGTCCCAGCGTGACCAAGACGACTGTATTTTGTTTTCACCGTCCCATAGATACTTATAGACCCATACTCTGTTTTTATGAGCGGGGTCATCAGTACGAATGAATGCGATATTGAAGTTAGTCGATATTTGAATGTCCGTCACATTACCTGTAATATATTCAGGCAAGTTTTCTGTAATAGATACCGCTGAGTTAGCGTCTACAGTATTGCTGGAGTAGAACTCCTTTATACCTGAGTATGTCCCGACAGTGAACGGAAACAATACCGTGCGGCCTGTAGAGAACGGGCGCGTACCTGCGGCCATCTCATAGGAAGTAGTTACCGACATCCCTGCATTGGCACTGGTTAAGCCTGTACCGCCTGCGATATGGAATTGGTTTTCATCTCCAAATATTACAAGGTCGCGGTCAAACGGGACAATGTATTGAAGCGTAAATTCTTTAGGAGCTGTCGAGATAATCTCAATAGGGTCAGTCGCAATCTCTGCTACCGCAGACTGCTTGAAGAAATCAAACGGAGAGTTAGTCACCGACATGTTTGTAACAGGGCCAGCAATCGTCACAACGCGCGACTGGAAGCCGTTTACGTCTCGGATAGCCTTTCCTATAAAGCCGGGAGCAGGGTTACTGTCCGCGTCTCCCGTGCGCCTCTGTAGCCACTCTGCGGGGGCGATGGTAAAGCTACCGTCATCCTCACGAGTAATTGAGTGAGGCATAGTAGATGCATCGAACCGTGTAGGCTCATATGGATTGTACCATTCTCTCCACAGTCCTTC
>JAHDBH010000029.1:0-13074 GCA_020630495.1 Saprospiraceae bacterium | reverse complement strand
GAGGTAGTCCTAGAGGCGTCTCCGTCCTCAAGGCCATCAGGGGCTTCGTATGTACCTGTAATAACCGTCCCATCCTCTGTCTCTACATGGACAGTATAGGTATGGCTAAACAGTCCTCCGAGAGAAGTAACTAGGCCTATATCTCCGACAACCATTGCCTCTTGCTCAGATGTATCTGTCTCAAGGGCAGTCACCTTATCTCGATTAAGAAGGAAGGTAGCGGCTGTCTCTTTGTTGTCGTAAACGTAGACCACCATATCATCGCCGATGTATTCAAGGGCTTCTGGAGTTGCGTTTATAACTTGAGCAAAGCCTGCCTCATTTACGATATGAACTACTCCTGCCTTCGTACCTAGCTGGAATACTTCCCCGCCGAGTTTAAAGTCTGTGAATTTCATATCTAAAGGCAGTCCGATAATCCGCTGATTTACAGCCGTGCCGGGCCTAGAGGTCAGCCCTCTAGTCGTATGTGACAGGAAGTTATCCTGTAAAGTATTGCGCCCGTCTCCTCTAATATGAGGAGGCTGCTGGCTAACGCCTTGCAGCATACTGCCGAGTGTACTTGTATCAGCCATCTATGGCTCCTATTGTGTAAAGTTAACTCCACCAATAGAAACGCCACCACCGATATGCTGGTAGCCTGCTGGACGTGGAGTGAAGAACGAACGACCTGAGCGGCCATTGAAAAAGTTTACATCCTGTCGAGACATGTTGACGGTAAATAACTTTAGCTTAGCATCGTATGCCGCGCCAGCGTATTCACGCACTTTACGTTCACCACCGTCTTCATCAAGATAGAATTTGTATCGAGCCTCGGCCCGAATAAATTTGATAGCTTCTGCTGGCATGTCGGATAATTCAAGTTTAGTCTGTATGAAACATTCTACGTCTTGTCCAATTATATTCGTGCGCTTGTTCACATCGAACAGATAACGGTCACGAGCGACATAATTCAGAGAACCCAGTACAGGGTCAATAGCTATTGTGTTGTTTGGGATAGGGACACGTCCATCTGTATCCTTAGATAAGATACGTTGTGACGTGTTAAACCATAACGGCATAGATGAGAAGTCGTCAATGACTTCCTGTAATACATCATTAGCTGTGATATAGTCGGGGTGTTCAGTGTCAGAAGCCGATAGCTTTGCTGTACCGATTGTTCTGAGCATAGAGTTAACTAAACTCAGTCGTATATTTGACGAAAGCGTCATAGTAATCTCCTGTTAAATTACAGAGAACCACCGCGTACTCGGAGAGCTGAGCAGAGGCGATGGTCATTTGAAATATAACAAAAAAAGCCCCGCTCCAATTAAGGAACGAGGCAATCTTGTTGACTTATGCAGCGCGGACTGTACGAGTACAATCAGGACGGTCATAATTAACACCGAAAGCAAGGTAGCTGTCGATGAACCACTGGAGTTCTGTGTCTTCGTAGTAGACCTTAGAAGTCAGCGGAATAGTCTCAGCAGCGAAGAGAGACTTAGGATGCATGATAACAGCCTTAGTCTTAGCTTGTGCAGCGGAGACGTTGTAGAAGTTGTTGTTCTTCGCGTCTGACATAACGTGGTCAGCAATCGCCGCAGTCGGGATACGAGTTGTCGTAACAACTGGGACACCCTTAAGCGTCTTGAACGTACCGTTAGCGAAGTCACCATTGTCCATTGAGAAGTCTTTGTTAAGCAGCTTATCGTTGTTCAACAGAACGTCAGCCTGAGTAGGACGGACGAATACGACACACTCTTCGATGTCAATCTCGTCTTCTTCCATTGCTGTGATTTCCTCAGCAATCGCTTCGTAGAACTTAACAGGGTCAAGCTCGTCATTAGCGACTGCAAGAGTATTCACGTTACCAGCGCCGAATGCGCCATTGTAGTTACCGCCATCGGCATCAGTTGGAGCACCGGCTTCCGAACCTTTGATTGCAGCGATTAGGAACGCTTGGTCGAACAATTTACCAAGCTCTTTACCGTGGTCTTTACCAAGCTCTGCACGGGCATTGAAGTCCGTCTGGAACTCATTCAAGAGTGCGCGGTTATCACGAGCGAGGGAGATACTGTCAACCGTAACGCCTGTACGTCCGAATGAAGTCGGAGTTGCGTCAGGGCGAACACCAGCGACAACTTTCTTAACAGTTGTACGACCAACGCGGCGCTTAATTTTGCTGTCTGTATTGATAAGCTTCGTGATGTTTACGAAGCCACGCATGATAGAAGACTTAGTGAACTGGCTATCAACCGCTCCACCATACTCTTCAATCATCTCAGACGTTAGCTGGTCTGAGAGGTGTGAGCTATCTGTTGGCAATGCCATAATGATATTCCTTTTGAAGGTTTAAAGTTTGGGACAATTCCCGGTTGGGCTATATGCCCTTTGCACGGCCACGAGCACGAGCTGCGCGGATAGGTGCAAGGTCTTCACCACGGCGACTAGCAAGCTCTAATCGCTTATATGCTTCTGCTGCTGTGATGGCTTCGGACGCGGTTGAAGTATCTACGTCAGCAGATACGCGGGGATTGTCCGTAATTTCTGTGTTCTTGGCGTCAGCGTTATACTTAGCCAGTAATTCAGAGGCAGCAAATCGAGCTGATGCGCCGCCTTTCTTGATGAGGTCATTATATTCACCAGCCTCTTTATCCGATAGAGTATCAGTCTTCTCAGCCCATTCCTGAACCTTAGTCCAGTTCTCTGCTGACCCGACAGCGCCAGTAACGGCCTCTAGGATTTCTTTACTCTGCTTAGCAACCTCGGCAGCGAATGTCGCTGTACCCGTAAGGATGATGTTAGCAGTAGCTTCGCCGACTTTCTCGACTAAGGCGTCTCGGTCAATCTTCGACATATCGTTTGATTGAACCGCATCAAAGAGAAGTGCTTTCGCATCGTCAGCAGATACACCTGCGTTCTGGATAAGTGTTAGGACATTGTTCCCAACTTCGCTTCCAGTGTCACCGTATGTCTCTGTGTCCAAGGGCTTATCACGGGTTTCCGCAGCTTCCTTGGCCTCACGCTCGGCTTTCTCTTCATCAGTTTCCTCAGGAGTTTCCTCTTTAGGTAAATCCCCCTTAGTGGCTTCTGCTTCGGCAGCGGCTTTCTCAGCAGCTTCCTTAGCAGCAACAGCCGCCGCAGCTTTATCCTCGGCCACTTTAGCAGCGTTGGCTTTGGCTTCCCGCTCATCCGTTCCGACTGTAGAGTGCGGATTAGGGATTACGGTAGGTTCAACAACCTCTTTAGTTTCAGTTTCTTTTGGCAACGTAGCTCTCCTATTGTTGTCCATCTACTGCGGCTTTACCCGCATGTTCAGTGATTTTCGCACCAGCCTGCATCTCAGCTTCACGACCCGCTTGTGCGAGTTGTCGTTGCTGCTCTGCTTCTATCTCTTCTGGCGTATTAAGGAAGTCCACTAATGCAAGTCCTCGGTTAGAGAACACGAATTTAGCGAACCGCAATCCATTAATAGTGCCTCGAATTTCTTCGGGAACAGCATCAAGCATCTGCAAGTCTTCGATTGCCAGACGAACATTGTCCAACTGGCCTTCCCGACTAAGGCTTTCCAGACCAGTAGTGACAAGCACTTCAAACTGCTTACCCAATACATCGGGCAAGTCCATGGTTGATAATGCATAGTCAGCTTCTCTCTGCTGCCATGTCAGGGCTAACTGTGAATACAGACCTCCAAAAGAACTTTCCAATTCCTTCGCCACTAATCTCACCTCTGCTGCGGTAACACGCTCAGCGTCACGTACAGCAGACATCAAGAAGACTGTCGAAAGGTCACTCTCCCATTTAGACACAATAGCAGAAATCTGCTCTAGGTCGCCTCGGAGATTAATCTCTGGAACGGCAATATCTTCTGCATTACCTGCGAAGTATGTGCCTCTGGCGGCGTTATTTAATTCCCTAAGCTGTAAGCCTAACGGGGAACCCGGTTTCACGAAGAATTTAATGTCCGCTGCGATAGCAATTAAATCCGTCAGTGCCTCGGTGGTAACGTCGATTTTATGAAAAGTTGTGGAGTTATCTTCGACCAATCCTGTAGCGTAGTGATACTGCGAAGGCAGGTTCCACACTAGCGGAAGAAGGTCAAAGTCCTTAGCAGCAATCTTCTGTTGCTTACCAAGAGCTAGGCCTTCAATTTCTTGTCTCAAAGTCCATCGTCCGTCAGCACCCAACTTATAATGCGTAAGTAACTCCAGTTTGTCCTCGCCTTTTACGGTAGGAATAATAGCCTTAACCATATCCTGTTGTTCAGGATTAAGGGTGCAGAATTTCTTCTTATCGTATAGGACGACTTCAATGGGGTTTCCTTCTATGTCACGCCGGATACCATATCGGTCAATAGAGTACAAGATGCGCTTACCCGAAGGCATACGGCGCACCAGTACATTGCCTGTAATGATGAGATGTTTACACGCCTCAATCGCAACAGGTCTGTATTCGACCAAGCGTAGATTACGCACGGCCTCTTGTTCAATTTTAGTAGTCGCTTCTCGGATTTGGTCTTTGATAGTGACTACATCGCTCTCGTCATTCTCCTGTTCAAGTCTACGCAATGTTTCAGGCGTAGCCGCTACAGTGAAGAAGGGGCGGGATATAGGGAACAATACGTCTACAATGCGATTAGATAAATGGTTAACCCACTTAGCTCCCATCATTACAGAACTCTTAACGCTCTCCTGATGTGTTGTATAGTCCTCGCGGTCTTGTCTTAGGATGTTTGCAATCGTGTACCGAGCATAAGCCTCAGCACGTTCTACAAGGTCACCCTTCTCCGCTTCCATCTCTGACCATACTTTTCCGATTAAGCCTTTAGGCATGGCAGAAGAAGCGCTCATTAGAACAACCTATCAATAACTGCGCGGCGACTTAAAAGTCCTCCACGACCTGTTAGGCCTTCAAACGAACCGCTGGTAGCAGTCGATGTAGCGGCTTTACCACGACGAGCACCACGCCGTAGCGTAGCTTGAGAGCCTTTAGCAGCTCCGAATATAATATCAGCGCCGGGGTCTGCCCGAACACTGTCTTTTGCAGCAGCTTCCTTGGCCTGTGTTTCGGCCTTCTGGTTCTGCTCCTCTTGTTGCTCTCGCTGCTTCTTTGCAGAGCGGGACGCAAGTAATCCTGAAATTACGGACATTATAAATCCTATAAGGTTAAGGTGTATGACCTCTCACATAACGTAAAGCCCATCCTCATAAGAAGCTCACCTACACGAGGGTCGCTTTCTGCTAATGTACTTAATGTTATTTTATCAACACCTAATTCACGGCCACGGCGTATGAACTGACGTAGCAATGCTAGTCCTGTCTTACCTTGGCCCTCAGCGTACCAGCCGATTTCAAGAAGTATAGTCTGGTCGCGAAACGGGTCTTCGTAAGACATTCCTACGATAGCTCCATTCGTTGCACAGAGGACAACTCCTTCCTCAATAAAATGACGAAGGCTGGTACGTGCCTTGTCGGGGTTCAACGGTTCACCTACATACTTGTCGTTAAACAAAGTAGCAATGTCCAAGATGTCCTCTAGGTCATCTAGCGTTGCAGGTCTAACGTCAGCCACTACAGTGGCCCCATAACCTGTTTAAGATATTCTTTGATTTCGTTTTTAGCGTACTCTCGTCCAATCTCAAACTCGCCACCACCTTTTTGGATGATACGCGGAGCGAGGATTTCCTTTAGCGCTTTACGAACAGCAGCGGACACATGACGACTGTCAAGCTCCACCTTCTGAATTGTCGGTTTCTTCATTTGGCTCTCCAACCGGATTTTGTATCTCATATATCAGCTCTTCACCAAGTAGCTCAGTGATTTGGGCTGGCATAGGACACTGCTTCGCCACGAACTCAATAGCGAGTAGAACAAGGTCGTCTTGGCTTAGGTCAGCATAAGACATATTCTCTCCTAAAAAGTTTGTAGTCTCTATAGAGAAGGATTAAGCTACCCGAAAAAGAACGGGGACTTAATCACTTCCATAATATCTAGGTTACCACGCTCAGGAACAGGAGGAAGCTTAACATCTCCTTGGGCCTCATGGTCTTCCTTAAAGGCGGTCAACACATCGTGATAGCTGTATAAGGCTACGAACTGTTCACGAATATGTCTCTGCAAATCCTCTGCATACCGAGCAGGTACACCGAAGTCGTCATGTATCATGGCGAAGTCCGTTATACCATCTGACGCACAGGAGTTGATTACCATCATCATATGACAAGCGTCAATGTGATGGACAAGGTTAGGTGACGACCCTTGTCGCTGTTTCCGGCTGTCCAAAGTATCCGTATAGCTGGAGATACGAATTTGAAGTCTGCCTCCTATCTGCGTCTCTATCTGCTTGCTCTTGTATTTCATAGAGGCTTGCAGGACAGGGAAGCCCAGCGGGGAATAATACTTCAAAGGCATCTTCGCTTTTGACAAAATAGTAGAGCATTCCTGTATCCAGTCCATAGCAGACCGCGCAGCTATTACCACTTCCCCAATCGACGCCCATAAAAGCGGGTTCAGGTAAATAGCGTGTTTGAAATAAGTGTTCTTGTCGAACTTGCCTTCTAAGTTGTCCTGCATGTAAGCGTAGATACTTGCGGTACAGGCTTGTTGTGTAGAACCATACGGCAGCGTCATAACGGGCGTCTTGGGCAGCTTCCTGCTCATACTGTCGCCTAATGCTCTCAGCCAGTTTAATGCGGCGGCTTCTCCTGCGGTTCCACGAGCTACGAGTTTGGCGTAGCATACGTCTGCAACGTCTTGGTAGATGTCGGAAGGTAAGTCTGAGGGCAGTAGGTTAACGGACGAGCCGCCCACTTCGTCAGATAGCATTGCAGAGAAGTGCTGTAGGCCGTTACAAGAGCCATCAAGCCCAACAGGTAGTCTCGACACGTATTCCTTAGGGTCGTCCATCTGGAGCATCTCTGAGGCTTCAAAGACCCAAGCGAGGAATTGGTAAGGTTTATCAGCAGAAGACCACCAGCCTCGCTCCTGAGTAGGATTTGCCGCTGTTCTATGGATTTGCTCAGCGTGGTCATACACCCACTGAACTCGGTCTGCGTAAGTGGCTTTATCAAAACCGTACTTGTTAGCGCCATTGACACAGAACCATTTGATACCGTTTTCGTCATATAGTTTATCTCCCTTGGAGAATTGAATTAAAGATTTACTCTGGTCAGTCCCTTGGGGGGTTAGTCCAGCGCTGGCAGCGTACACTCTGCCTCGGAAGTCACATTGATATACATACCAGAACTCATCATGCTGAGACATCTCTCGTGCTAATCGCATAGTCCGAACCAGCGCTAGGTTACGCGCTACCCGTTCCTTCTCAAGAGTGTACAGCTCTCTGGTAACGGCCTTCCACTCAGAGAAGGCAAGCTGGGCAGGAGAACCTTCCTCCAGCTCTGAACTTATCTCAGTCGGCGATAGAGGACAGTCAGGGAACTCATATGGCTCTGACCGAGGCATACCACATCCAAGGTTCTTCTTCCAGACATATGTCATAACCTCTTGAACACGAGTATTCACCGTCCATGCGGTCTTCTGCATAGAGTTAACCGCCGATAGAACTCCCGGCATATCTGCTTCGGCATACATAAGTTTCCGAGTAGGGGTCATCGCCTTAGATTTGATAAGCGGTGTCCGCTCTCGTAGATTAGGCGACCAGAAGCCTCCGTCCGTCACACTCGTCCAGTCAGCAGGAGGTATAAGGCAAGGCATACGGTCAGGACTTGTCAGCTCTACGACATCGTCATGCTTTGTTATCCAATCTATACAGGCCTGCGTTGGCACGACCTTCTTACTGGATTTCTTTATACCACGCCCGTCCTGCATATCAGTTACTTCCACGAGGTTACATACCTCCATAAGTAAGGACAGTGCTAACGCTCCTACACCAAAGGCCTCCTCGTCCGACCATGCTTTCCACAGGACACCTTGGTCGCTGCCTTTAGCATGTAGAACTCTGCGCTTATGGCTGTAGGATGATACGCGCTTGCGCTCCATATCTCGTATAAGGGTATCGTAATACTCTTTGTGTTCCAGTTGGAACTTAGATAAACGAAGCTCGTCCTCACACTGGCGGCCAATCTGTGAACACATTCCTGCCAGAGCAACTCCGCTATTGAATACCGCAGAGATAACTCCCCGCAATGTAATCATGGCGACCTTGTCTGTGTCGATAGTGTCCAACAACTTAGAGAACTTATTACGGCGTCTACCGTCAGGGTGCTTACCATCCAGATACTCTCGCAAGCGGTCTGATATAGTCAGCACATATGAACGGAGTAGACGTGACCCAGCGGAAGTCTCATGGCCTCGTGTAGGGGCAGCTAGAGCCTGTTGATTACGGAAGCGTTCTACGCCCCTCGTAGCCATGTTGTCCTCCCACTGGAGTTGGTCTTGAATGGTTGGCATTTTAGTCCTTATTACTTTTTGGCTTTGGCTCGTTTGGCCCGTGCCTTTGCGTTACGCGCTGTGCGCTTTTCTGCCTCGGTTTTATGTGTAGGGTGGATTACCTCTCCATGAGGCCGCTTATCATGTCGCTCATAGTATTCAACAAGGTTCAATAGAACTTCTCGTGCGCCTCCTTTTTTCATTCGGCGAAGCAGGTTCCATATCTTACCCTCTAACCCGTTGCAGTTTATACAAAGGGCGTCACGGATAATACCTGTCGTATGGTCATGGTCAAGGGCTGCGTTCTTCTTAGAGGCAGCTTTACCCATAAGGCCGTTGCAAAGAGGACAAACTCCTCCTTGTTGCTTGACCAAAGTCTCTCTGGCCGGAGCGACCTGTGCATGTTTAAGCTTTACTCGCATTCGGGAACATCCCTTCCGGCGCGTTGATTACAAGCTCTTTCTTGAAAGCCTCTGAGAAGTCGTCTAAGAGCTTTACTTGTGCAAGGTAGACAATCATCCTACCAACAGCAGAACGCTTATCCTCGGCCTCCGCACGAAGCTCTATCACGGTGTCTACAAGCTTTGATGGAACCCATATACGACAGAACCAGCGCTTGTTAGCATTAGCGTATTTGTCTTTGTCTATTTCCATATGAGCGAAGTCAATATGCTTACGAAATTGTTCAACGGTATCTATTCCTTCCACGGAAGTTCCTCCTCTTGTGTTGCTAAGACTTCCTTTAAAAAGTCATCTACTCTGTCGTCTATTGTTCGGCGCATCCACAATAAGTGCATGTCTCCATAAAGGGCTTCACCCCAAGTACACGGCTCTCCAGTTTTCCAGTGCGTCCACTTATGGGGCGAAGACTGGTACAGTTCCCGTACGATGTCGTAGCATTCAATATCTGTGGATGCATCTGCGAGAATGTCCGCGGCTTTGACAGCACCCCACTTAGGGATGCCGCAGATGTTATCTGCTGTGTCGCCCATGATGCATTGCGCCCAAAAATACTTTGTCCCTCGTCCGACAACTTTAGGGGAAGATTTAGAGCGGTCAACTCCAATCCAGCCGAAGGTGCTTTCTTCATACTCTACTGCCTCAGCAGCGAAGTCGTAATAATATCCCGGAACCATCCATAGGTCTTTGTCTTTTGACATAAGGACGCTAAGCTCTGGAGTACCTGCTGCAATGGCGCGGTAATTCGCTTGTGCCAAGGCATCGTCGGCTTCTTGCTCAAGAGACACTGATGATGGAAGCTCCTCACCCATGTATCCCCGAATTGCAGAGAGGTGTTCAGGGGGAGTTGAACGACCTGAGCGGTTAGCTTGATATTCTTTGGAAACAGCGTAAGCGGCACGTCCTCCCTTATTCGAGCCGGAAGGCGTAATAAATAGAACATATGATGTAGCTCCTGCTAATTTTTGATAGTGAGTAGCAAGTGACCGTACCTGAGCTTTCATAGTCTCCAAGTCTCGTCGTGGAGCAAGTCCATCCAACTCTTTACGAGTTTCACACGCTACTTGGTATGCCAGAAAATCTGCGTCGATATTTGCCACTCGCCCTTCGACAGGCTTAGGGTACTTCGCGTCCCTTGATTGACCCGCCAGCTTAGACGGGTCAATTTTCAAGGTGTCGAAGAGTTTACTCACTAGGAGCCAAGCCTAACGCTGTCAGAGGATTAACGGCGGCTGTTTCGGTTTGGGGCTGTGTAGAGGCTGCGGCCTCGGCAGCCTGAGCACCATCCGTCGAGTTCACTTGCGAGGCCTCTTCCACAGGAGCAGACGAGGTTGTTACTGCCGCTGCGGTAGCACCTTGGGTTTCTGCTGGCAGGATAGCAGTTGCAGTCGGCTTTTTTTCCTCTGCTGGTGTATCCTCCTTCTTACCTGAGGCAAACGCCGTGTCAGACTTCGCCTTAGCTTCAAGAAGCGGAGCAATCGCATTATTCTCAATCAGAAGCGCTTCTAACGGAGAGCCTTTGAATGAAGATGAGCCGAGGCATTTGAACTGTACAAAGTTTTTAGATACCTCTACCTCTTCGTCTCCAACCTTGCGCTTGAACGTACCGTCGATGAAGATACTGTTCCACTGCTCGATAGAAGGGAAGTCCTGTAGAAGGATTGCTTCCGTTCCGACAAGAGCCGGAGTAAGAACTTCTGTACGAACCCCAGTGGCCGCTGATGTCTCAAATGGAGGGCTAACCATCCATCCGTCAACAGTGGTGTAGATATTAGCGTACTTCTTCGTTGGGTCTTTCTTGTCCACATTATGCTTGATTGTGATGATGAAGGCATCGCCGACCATCTCAGCCATATGGGTGATGTTCTCGCGGTCACCTTTCATCTTCAAGAAGAGCTTATAGTATTTAGCTTTGTCGTTAGTAGACAGCTTAATCTCTTCCGTAAGGATAGTAGGTATAAGCTTTTCAGGTTCACCTTCCTTAGCGATGTTCCGCATATAGGCAGGGCCATTCAACTCAAAGGTAATCCGAACCATAGGAGCATCGTCTTTTGGTTCACCTTTGTAATCCCGCTGTTTTTGATTACCGATTTCGATATAAGATAAGAGACGAGCTGTTGTCGTTCCCTCAGGAGTAACTTTACGGGTAAATCCCTTGTCAGCTACAGATTGGTCTTTAACTGCTCCAGCAGCTTTAGCGGCTTGAACTTGTTGTAGTAATGCACTCATTTATTCTCTCCATGAATATGCAATAATTTAATATTAGGATTATTCCTAGTATTATATAATAAAGGATATAATTTATTAGAAGATACCCTATAGTGAAGGATTAAGCTTTCGCTGGCTCCCAGTGGTGTAAATCTAACATGTTTGGCCCTACCTCTACGTCCACAGGGAACGGGACAGGGCAGTCCATATTGAAATACATTTTCAGATACATTGGAACTGCTTCCATAATCTGCTTTGCTCCGGCCATTACCTCGTCAACGACCTCAGGGCACAGGTCAAACCATACACAGTCATGTACAGTATTAACCAGTAGCGCTTTTCCTCCGAAGTTGTCCGTGGATACGAACCATCTCCATAATATGCCAAGGACAATCTGAACGATTTCGCCGCCTGTGCCTTGGACTGGATAATTCTTCATCTCAGGAGGAGAGAAGCTATCCATCTGTCCTTGGTCTTTCAGGAACTTAGGTGCATCCCATGAACGCCATTGATAGGTCGTCCCTGTAGGCGCTTGCCATGTTCCTCTTCGGAACACTCTGTAGCCCATTGCAGGGTCACGGAACGTCTCTGCCGACGATGCTACCGCCGCTGCCACCTTCTCGTTGAAGGTAACAATTCCGGGATACATCTTTTCTTCGGCCTCAATTAGCTCCTTGACCTCATCTACAGTCATCCCTGTTTCAAGGGCGATAGCTGCTGCACCTGCGCCGTATGCCCGTTGGAATGAGAAGAACTTTGCCTTATTACGAGCAGCTTTCCAGAAGGCGTGGTCAGGAGCATCCTCATCCTTACACCAGTACAGTGCATCTGCGTAGGATATGTTTCGGGATACCGATACTCTCTTACAGTGGAAGTCTGTCTTCTGGTTAAGGTCTTTTACTAGGTTCGGGTCTAGGGATAATAGTCCCTGTACTACGACCTCTAGTTGGCTATAGTCGATTTCAGCCATTAGCCCGTCAGGGAAGCGGCTTACGAACATCGCCTTAACTCGTGAAGGTGACTTTGGAATGTTTTGGCAGTTAGGGTTAGATGAACTCAGACGACTTGTTACAGTGGACGTATGGTTCAACATATGATGGATTATATGGTCAACAGGATTGACGCAAGTAAGCATTCCTTTATAGGTCTTCTTCTTGTCGTCATACGCAACGTAATACGTTCCGATTTCTTTATCCAATCTGACTTTCTCAGAAAGTGCCTTTAGGAAAGGAACATCGCTGTTCTTACCCAGCAGCTCCATCGTGTCGCTGTCCGTGGAGTAAAGAGGGTTGCCTCGTCCATCGGTGTTCTTGAGCTTTGATACGCCCATCTCTTTCGGGTCGCAATATCCCGGCAGCTCGAAGAAGCGGTCTTGATACTTACGCTTAAGCTCTCCCTCTACAGGGACGTTCTTAAACTTAGGTTCGCCCTTACGCTTACCTCCGAGGAACTCGTCCTGCTTTTTGGAGCCTTTGTAATAGAACCCATCCACTAAAGAACATAGCTCAGGATTGTAAGGCTCTTTGTCGAACAGGGGCCATTTAGCAGTGGCCTTAAGTCGTGCAAGCTTACCTGTCTTCTCGTCAAGATATGTGTCGCGCTCTTCATAGCGGATAACTCCACCGTAGATAATCGCAGACTTACAGACAGGAGATGTCCAAGAGAAGCCAACTTTTTCGGGTATCAATCGGGTATATTCATCCAGATTGACGGTAGCTTTCTCTAATTCAACAGTGAGGTTTGCAAGGTCAGTGTTAGCTGTCTCTACGCAAATCTTAAGTCCGTTGAACTCCATTTCGGTGGTAGCACATAAGCCATCCATACGCAGCTCGATAGCAGTGAGCATACCCTGCGCCATGGCGTCTTTCAGTTGACCAAGATAAATCAACTCAGTGTTACCAATGTCGCCGCTGTTTCGTTGCTCGTCCTCTGTCCCGATTAGATAGTCATTGACCATATCTCTGTCGATGTCAGATGTTTGGATACCTGCTTCCCACAGCGCCTTCATTCCATCAATCTTCTTACGGCCACCGTAATCTTC
>JAHDBH010000152.1 GCA_020630495.1 Saprospiraceae bacterium | reverse complement strand
GTGATCTGGCATGGTGACGTACTCATCTAGGTAGATGTGCTTGTAGTAGGGGTCTAGCGACTCGGACTCCCGCTTCACTATTTTGCCGAAAGGCGACAACTCCATCACACCATCCTCCACGCGCCCTAAGATGTGATCACGGTCAGCAGTGATGACCGTGATGAAGTAACTGGCCGGACTGCTGACATTGCAGTACTGCCATCGATGTGCCTCAATGCGATATTTGCTGGTGTACTTTGGTTTTTGGAAGGCCATAGGGAATTTTTCTCATATTGGCTATCTTGATACGCAATCACCGCACCAGCGTAACGTCACCATGAAGTACATGGCTATTTCCATTATAGTCATCATAGCTGATGACGTAAATGTACACGCCTGAGGGTGCGATTTGCCCTTTGAAATTACCGTCCCAGCCCTTACTGATCTCGGTACTGTGGTATACGAGAGAGCCCCAGCGATCATATATCTTCATGCTAGCTTTGAGGAAATTGACACCTTGTACTTGCAGTTGATCATTGATGCCGTCACCATTAGGTGAAAAGACATTGGGAATATATATCCTGACTTCCGTGTCAGAATATAGCAGTACAGAATCTGTAGCTGAGCATCCAGACTCGTCCTCGATAATCAATGTGACTTCTTGCTTCACGTACTCATGCTCAAGCATCTGATCTGGGCAATCCATGCAGAGTAGATCTGTGATGGGGTCACTTGTCCAAGTGTAATTGTATGATCCATCCTCATTGATAGACGGTAGAAGTAAGACGGGATCTCCTATGTTGCCGTATAAGTCTTGACCGAGATCAAGTGACAGTTCCTTTTGATTTTCTATATGTGGATTGAAAGTGAAAGTGCAGCCCTGTGCTGTGACGATGGTGATGTCATATGCCCCTGATGTCAGGTTGTCATAATTGGATGTGGTGTCACCGTTGATGACAACTGAGGCTAATGCTGTACCTGATATTTCTATGCCGCCATCGCTTGCTCCAGTGCAGGATGCATCCCTGACGGAGAGAAAAGGGCGCTCCACAGCGCTACTTTCAAGGACTAATGAAGTGTCAAGATTACATCCAAGGGAGTCAGTCACTTGTACATCATATTGCCCTGCAGCAAAGGTCATTTCAGGGTTCCAGCGCTGTCCATCTACTGTGATACGATACGGCGTGATTCCTCCTGCCACTGATAAGTCTACCGTATGTACAAACTGCGTGTCTACACACACTGATGAGGAGACCATGGCAGCGTACTCGATGGGCACGGAGAGTGAGGTGATAGCTATGGAATCTTCATAATAACATCCACCTTGAGATATCTGGACAGAGTATTCGCCAGGTGAAAGGTCATCAGCGATCAGTGCATTAAGTAAAGGGGCATGGGACCACTCTATGGACCAATCTGCATCAATGTCACTTTGCGGTATGATCTCTATGCGACCTTTATCATCAGAGCATAGCAGTGTATCTGCGACAGTAGAAAAATCAAACTCACGGTACTGAAATATGAATGAGTCTATTCTTTCACAGTTATTACAATTAGCCTTGACGATGAGTGTGTCAACATTTTCTGAGCGCTTTGTGAATATTGCCGAATTATCGACGAGCTCTACATTTCCGCCTTCAAAGATGTAGGAGCAGGCATCGGATAGCTCTATTTCGAATGTTTCTTCCAAGCATAGAGTATCGACACTTCGATTGGCGATAGGTATGGCTATATGCTTTTCATTGCAGATGCAAGGATTATTTATCTGTAGTACTGCTAGTACGAGTTGGTTACATCCTTGATCAGGTATGCTATATTCTATCCGTTGAGCGCCTGCGATGGTATAATCGATATCATACGTATCCAGCATTTCATCAGAGAGATCCAGAAGTCCATCGCCATTAAGATCTATAGCGCCGCTTAGTCGCAAAGTGCTGTCGATAAACATTTCCTGATTGGCAATCGACATGGATACGTCTACGCTCATCGTGATGCTGTCATCAGATGAGCTTATCACAGGTCGCTCAGCGGAGAGCGAACGGACTACAGGAAGTAGGTATACTTTGTCAAATGATCGCGAGTCCATGACCAGTGGTGAGAAGCAATCATCATGGCATACAGATGGCAAAGAGTCTATGACTGTGAGGCCAAGGTCTAAACCATTGCATCCATTCTCGCACTCATTGATAAATGCGGCAGAGAATAGAGCGAGTGAATCTGTGACATCCTGCCGCTTTATTTTCCAGCTATAGATAGCTGACCTATTTCTCGTACTGAAGCCTGGCTCTTCTATATTGATATTTGCCTGGGCTGTTGTTGTATTAGCTACATAGCGCAGACCAAGAGGTGCACTAAACTCTAGGATTTCTTTGTCGGTACTGCTTTCAGGAAATCGTATCGGGAAATACAGTATGACTGTGTCACAGTTAGCTCCACTATGATCTATTTTGATATCTAGACCATAATCTGTTGGCTCACCGCTGGAGCTGATATATACGTCACCAAGATATTGCCTCCTAGATGAGTAGGGGGCACCGCAGGCTATGTTTCCACCTATCTGAGCCGAAAGAGGAAATTGAGTTGATTCGATACAGTCAAATGCAAAATCGACTGTCACACTTGCTGGATCTCCTATGATACCAGATCTTCCGCGTAGATCAGGTAAAGTCACTATCACAGAATCATCATGATGGATCAGACTGAGATCATCAATACCAAAAATGACACCATCAAAAGATAATTGGATGTCCACCAGAGATACGAAGCTTGGCTTGTATAATGCGAGCTCAGGATGATATAGAGTTCCTTCATTACGATTGAGTAATTGAAATTCTTTAGAAAAAGTATCGCATTCATTTACTGATACAGTTGAGTTGCCTAGATAAGAAATTGCGGGATCTGCTGGAGCATTGTATATGTAAAATGTGTCTGTCTGCCCATTCAGATTACAATCACCATCGATCATAGGATTGTAATTGTCACAGTGAGAGCGTACGCTCACTATCAGCGTGTCATTTTCACAGTTTTGTGGAGATAGGTTCAAAGACATTAATGTGTGGCGATATCTTTTGTAATTGTCCGTATGATACCAAAAGCTGTCTATGATGATCGGACTGTCTAGTTCACTAGTCCTTTGATAATCATACAGAATCGTATGGCCAACCTCTAAGTCTGCTTTTTGGTAGACTTGTAGTGAATCAAGTAGCTCAGTACTATTCGCGAAGTCCACTTCGATTGCTAGAGCAGGATCATTCTGAGTATTATCCTCATTTCGGCTATTGCTGACTAGAATGAGCGGGTATATCTCACCGAAATACAGCTTTTGAGATGAACTATCGACAAATGCCACATGGCTCTGAGGCCGCTTACTGAGATATGGCCCGAGGTTAGTCAATGCGCTGCTTCTATCTTCGCTGAAGAAATCAGCTCTGTCGAGGTGCCTTGAGGTGTAACGAATGGACCTGCCAGGATCCTGAGTTTGTTGGTCAGCATAGCACTTTGGGCGAATCTGTATTCCCACAAAAAATCTACTAGTCCTGTAGAGGCTGTCTGCAGCTGGTGAAGTTTCGAGAAACTGCACCGTCCAGTCGTCTGCCGTTTCGCTAAAGGCCAATTTGTCCTCGTCCAGCATTCTTGTCATTTTACCGATAAGGTCATCCGTTACATACGGACTCTCCTCATCTGATCTATAGATACCATAGCTGCCAGGTACGTACTCATAAGCTTGACTATACGTAAATTCTATGTTACGAATTTCCATTAAGGGGCGCCATTCATTTTCGTAATTGACTTGTGCAGGAAAGTGACTGTAAGCGTCTACATGTGTCATGCATGTTAGGAAATTTGGTTGTAAAACCACATTTATATTAGTAGCAGAAGAGGCGAATATATCAGAATATAGAAGCTTATTCCAATTGCTTGTTACTGTTCTGCGGCTAAGACGGGATTGGACGTTTCCGCCAAATGGATATTTGTAATGAGCAGAACAATCGGGATATTTTATATTAACATAGGGTGTGGCTGCTGTCTCTTCGAGAACAGTAATATTAAAGGTGAGATAGAAATCTACGACTAAAGTATCGCCCCTGCG